>DFDI01000102.1:38907-40002 GCA_002367635.1 Betaproteobacteria bacterium UBA3031
TTTATGGATGAGTCTTGGGGCAGCTTTGAATTGTCGGTTAGGCGTGAACGGTAACCAGAGCGGTCGCATATTGATGCTTTGATTTACTTCACTTATCGCTAAATCATCTCTTGAATTCATGGCCAGCACTCCTCGGATAAATGGCAATGGTGCTATTTGTTAACAGTTTGATGATTCAAAATCATTTAATATTCATTAAATCTATCATAGATGTTTAAAGCCTCATCTGCATTAATTTTATGAGGCTGATTTGCGGGAGGCTCGAGAATCACTTATTCTCGCTTCGATTCTTAAATAAACCCAATTGTATTTGTATATGGATATTAACTTTACTCAAGAAGAAATTTCCTTTTCGGAAGAGGTACGAGATTTTGTCTCTAAGCACTTACCTAGCGATGTCTCGCGGAAAGTTTTAGAACATAAACGTATCGGCAAAGATGATGTGCTTCGATGGCATGTGGCGCTATATGAAAAAGGGTGGATAGCACCCAGTTGGCCCAAACGATTTGGCGGCTGCGATTGGAACTCTGTTTATCGACATATATTTGATGTGGAGTCGTCAGCCCTTGGCGCTCCTCGGTTATCGCCTTTTGGTATAGGTATGATCGGGGCAGTGCTTATGGCCCACGGCACTGAGGCGCAACAAAATACTTATTTGCCCAAAATGCTTTCAGGCGAGGAATGGTGGTGTCAGGGGTATTCCGAGCCTGGTTCAGGTTCTGATTTGGCGTCTTTAAATACCCGAGCGGAACGAAAAGGCGAGTCTTATGTTCTCAATGGTCAGAAAACGTGGACAACCCATGCTCAATGGGCTGACAAGATATTTTGTTTAGTGCGCACAGGGTCGGGCACTCGCAAGCAAGAGGGCATCTCCATGTTGCTTTGTGATATGAACTCGACAGGTGTTGAGGTTAGGCCAATCTTGACCCTAGACGGTGAGCATGAAGTCAACGAAGTTTGGTTTCAGGATGTGGAAGTTCCAGTTGAGAATTTGGTTGGGGAAGAGGGTAAGGGATGGTCGATTGGAAAATTTTTACTCTCTCATGAGCGAACCGCAATTGCTGGAGTAGGGGTTTCTAAGAGAGAGTTGGCTTA
>DFDI01000052.1 GCA_002367635.1 Betaproteobacteria bacterium UBA3031
CATAATTAGGAAGTGCTGTTGTCGGAAAGGTAATACTTGAGGTAGTGTGGAGGAGAACAACTTCAAGCAGTGGAACAAAAATCTTGCTCTGGTAATTCTGGAATTGAGAGGTGGGTCATGACTTCTTTTGACCTCATTATTTCAAACGCTATGGTGGTCAATCATGATGGAGAATCCAAAGTACTCCAGGATATTGGAGTAGAAAATGGAATCATCACTGCAATCGAAACGAATTTAGAGAAATCTAATTCAAAGAAAGTTATCGATGCCACCGGGCGCTTTGCCTACCCAGGAGCAGTTGATGCTCACCAGCATTGGGGAATCTATAATCCTCTTGAACAAGATACGGTCTCTGAGAGCAAGGCTTGTGCTCAAGGGGGAATAACCACGGCAATCACTTACATGCGCACTGGCATGTACTATCTCAATAAAGGAGGTAGTTATTTAAACTTCTTTCCTGAGGTCTTGTCACTGTGCCAAAATCGCGCGTATGTTGATTATGGATTTCATTTAGCGCCCATGACAAAACAGCATATCAGTGAAATTCCTGAAATTATTTCACAATTTGGTGTGAGCTCCTTTAAAATTTTTATGTTTTATGGGAGCCATGGTTTACATGGAAGATCTGCTGATCAATCCTCATTTTTAATGATCCCTGCAGATGAACAATATAATTTAGCTCATTTTGAATTCGTGATGCGTGGAATTCAAAAAGCTCGAGAAAAATTTGGAGATAGGGCAGATCAGATTTCTTTAGGACTTCACTGTGAAACTGCAGAGATTATGAGCGCGTATACCAAAATCATAGAGGAGTCGGGCCAGTACAAGGGTCTTGAGGCTTATCACCACTCCCGCCCACCTCACTCCGAAGGATTAGCAATTACGATTGCTTCATACTTAGCGCATGAGACACGCTTAAGTAACATCAACTTACTTCATTTGAGCTCTTTCAAGGCAGTAGATGCTGCGATGAGGATGGCACAGGCTTTCCCACATATTAACTTTCGCCGAGAAGTTACTGTGGGGCATCTGTTAGCCGATATCCATAACTCACCGGGTGTGGGTGGAAAAGTTAATCCTCCCCTACGCCCGCGCGAGGATGTAGAGGCGTTGTGGGATTTCATTGGTAAAGGAGAACTCGATTGGATTGTGAGTGACCACGCCTGTTGTAAAGATGAATTTAAGTTCGGAGTACCAAAAGATGATGTATTTCTGGCTAAATCGGGTTTTGGTGGAGCAGAGTATCTTCTACCAGGGGTGATCAGTGAGGGTAGAAAACGAGGGCTGTCCCGATCTCGTATCGCACAATTGACCTCCAAAAACCCCGCTGATAGATATGGATTAAAAAATAAAGGTTCTCTCTCGGTGGGCTTTGACGCAGATATCGCGTTAGTTGATGAAACTCAAAACTATGTTGTTCGAGCAAACGAATCTGAATCAGCACAAGAGTACACACCATTTGAGGGATTTACTTTAACCGCCAAAGTTACTGACACTTTTATGCGCGGTCATCACATTTTAGAGAACGGTCATATTGTGGGCTCACCTCACGGAAAATATCAGTACAGATCTTGAGCGCGCTTGAGGGAGTCAAAGTATTAGATGCAGCGACATTATTTGCCGGTCCAATGGCTGCAACGATGCTTGCTGATTTTGGTGCCAACGTCATCAAAATTGAACATCCAAAAAAAGGTGATCCTGTTCGATTGCATGGTCACTCAAAAAATGGTTGCGGACTTTGGTGGACCACGCTAGCTCGAAACAAAAGAACGCTTGCATTAGACCTTGGGAAAGAGGAAGGAGCTTCCGTATTAAAGGATTTGATTAAAGACACAGATGTCTTTATCGAGAACTTTAGACCGGGCACTCTTGAGCGTTGGGGAATAGGCCCAGATGTTCTACTCGAGATCAACCCACGACTCATTATTGCTCGTGTTACAGGATTTGGACAGTTTGGCCCTTACTCTCATCGAGCGGGCTTTGGAACCTTGGCCGAATCCATGAGTGGTTTCGCTGCGATGACGGGTGAAGTCAACGGTCCACCAACACTTCCACCATTTGGTCTTGCTGATGGGATAGCCGCTCTTGCGACTTCTCAGGCGATTTTGATCGCATTGAATGCCCAACAAAATCGGCAGAGCGAGGGGTTTGGCAAAGGTCAGATCATTGATCTGGCCATAATCGAGCCTATTTTGGCGATGCTGGGGCCTCAGCCAACGGTTTTCGATCAGTTAGGCATTATTCAAAAACGCAGTGGAAACCGCTCAGTTAATAATGCACCTAGAAATACTTATCTTACAAAGGACAGTAAATGGGTGGCGATTTCAACATCTGCCCAATCAATTGCAGAAAGAGTAATGAGATTAGTTGGCCATCCAGAAGTAATTGCTGAAACATGGTTTGACGCAGGCAGCACGCGAGCCGAGCACGCCGATTTATTGGATTCTTACGTCGCGCCATGGATTCAAGAAAGAACTGCAAGCGAAGTCATTCGTATATTTGAAGAGGCAGAGGCTGCGGTTGCCCTAATTTATGATATCTCTGACATTATGACAGATCCGCAGTTCCAGGCACTTGAAACAATTACAACTGTTGATGATCCTGAACTTGGTCCGATAAAAATGCAAAATATTCTCTATAGAATGAGTCAAACTCCTGGAAAAATTTCTTGGACAGGCCGAAAAATTGGTGAAGATACTGAGTCTATTTTAAAAAGTGAATTAAACTATACTGATAAAAAATTTCAACATCTCCTCTCTTTAAATGTTATAGCTCAATCAGACAAGGAAATGAAATGATAGATACTTGGAGTCAATTTAAAAAAGCGCGTATTTTTGATTTGTCTCAACCTATGTTTCGTGGAATGCCACAGTCTCCTAACCACACACCTTTTCGAATGGTGTTAGATCGCCGGCATGGCGACATTCTCTCTTCCGAAGGAGATTCGGCATCAAATGAGATAGTTGTAACGGGCTGTCATGTAGGTACACATATCGACGCTCTTTCGCACGTCTCGTTTAAGGGAAAACTTTATGGGGATATTGATGCGAACTCTGTAATGAGTCATACAGGCTTTAGTGCGCTTGGCATCGAAACTGTGGCTTCATTTTTGTGTCGTGGAGTCTTATTAGATGTTGCGAAATTTCATGGTGTCAAAATCCTTCCCGCAGATTACGAAATCACAGTATCTGATCTAGAGGGGACGCTCAAGGCGGCTCAAACCCAGATTAACGAGGGAGATGTTGTCTTAATAAGTTCCGGATGGGACCACAATTGGAGCGAGAAAGAGTTGTTCCAAGGACAGCTTCATGGCGCTCCGGGAATTGGTGAGGCTGGTGCCATCTGGCTTGCTGCTCATAAACCACGTGCATGTGGTTCTGAGACGATCGCTTTTGAACATATCCCATCGGGACTAGGTCATCGAAAGCTTCCAGTTCATCGGGTATTTTTAGTCGAAAATGGCATTCACATCATTGAGACCATGAAATTGAGAGAGTTAGTTCAAAGTGGAGTGGTGGAGTTTTTGTTTGTTTTATCGCCTCTAAACCTTGTTGGAGAGATCG
>DFDI01000085.1:0-142 GCA_002367635.1 Betaproteobacteria bacterium UBA3031
TCAGGGTCTACCAGTGACAACAGGAAAGGAGCTAAAGCTGACAAAGCCTTATTAACATGGCACATCACCGGTGGTCGCCTTGATCATTCCTAGCGTCACTGTTCGTCAATTTAGCTGTTCAATTGAGCTCGTCAATTTAAAC
>DFDI01000085.1:432-6540 GCA_002367635.1 Betaproteobacteria bacterium UBA3031
AAATTTGAACTATTAGAATAAAAAGCCAATAGGGTTAAAACTATGCGAAGCTCATTGAGAACAAAAGTACTGCGGCGCTTAAAGGCAACCTCTGCATTGTCCGCTACTCTGCTCGCCTCAGTCATTCACGCGCAAAGCGCAGCGCCTACTTTTTACGCCGATGCGCTGCCACTTTTTGAAAAAAACTGTGCTGCATGTCATAAGCCAGACGGCCCTAGAGTCGGCGGAATAACCGCGCCGATGTCGTTGCTCGATTACAACCAGGCTCGGGCATGGGCGCCCATGATTCGCAATGCGCTTGTCACCGGCTACATGCCGCCATGGGGCGCGCACGAGCGGCATCGTGGCGAGTTTAAAGACGAGCGTTATATTGATGACGCAGAGAAGGCGACTCTCATTGCGTGGATCGATGGAGGCGTTTTAGAGGGAAATCCAAACGCGACAAAACAAAGAGTCGCAGCTGGCGGCGGCACAGAGATGCCGGAGTCTGGCTGGTGGATCGGCGACCCCGACTTAGTTGTTCAATTTGAAAAGCCAGTAAGAGTTGCAGACAATATTGAAGACTGGCAGCCAACAATACAGATGCCAGTACCTGAAGGCGCGCATACCGAGCCCAAATGGATCGCAAAGGCTGAGCTAAATCCGGGTGGGCCTTGGGTGCATCACATCGTGTCTAGCCACATGGGGGTCGGCGTACCCGGCCGCGGGCCGTTTACCTATCCCGAGGGTTGGGGCGTATTGATGCCCGAAGATCCCTTCATTACGGTCAATATGCATTACCACAAAGACCCGGGCGAAGGCACGGCCGTTACCGATATGACCAAAGCGGGCTTCGTTTTTTATGAAGATGGCGCGGTGATCGATCACGTCGTTGAAACGAATCTATTGCCTCATAAAGGATGGACGATCCCCGCAGGCGATCCTAATTTCGAAGTGAATAATACCTTCGCCATTGACGAAGACATTTACCTACTCTCGATGGGGCCGCATATGCACTATCGCGGCAAGGCAATGCGCTACGAAGTCGAATACCCGGATGGCGAGCGCGAGACGCTGCTATGGGTGCCCGACTATGATTTCAACTGGCAGTTTTTGTACGAATACAAAGAGCCTAAGTTTTTGCCCGCCGGCTCTGTAATGCATTTGTCGTGGTGGTTCGATAATTCAAGCGACAATAGATTTAACCCAGATCCGACTATGGACGTTGTCTATGGTCCAGAGACCACCGATGAAATGGCTAATGCGCGTATCTATTACGCGCCAACAACCAAGCGCGGCATCGTAGTGGGCGAGGACCTTCCACGAGATGTGCTGGACGCGGCAAAAAAAGCTGAAAAACAGCGCCGAGAAAATTCAAAATTACTAGTTTTGGAAGAGAATGATTTGAGCTGGCTTTCAAATTAGTGGTCAAAGTTTTGGTTAAGTTAGCTTATCAAGGCCTGCCTCTCATTCACGGTGCTCTATGCAGTATTATTTAAATTTTGGCAGGGGCTCAATAGCGATATGTATGGACCTGAAAATATAAATTTATTGTCTAGAGCGCCAAGCGCTGATTTGCCTGATCAGTTGATGATAAAAATAAGCCCCTCTATTTCAAAAGAATTGGGTTTGCGTGAGGGTCAGACCGTTCGTGGTGCGGTGTCAGAAAATGGCCAATCGATCACTCTAGGAACAGGAGCAGATGCCCAAAGCTATTCAGCAAATCTGTCGGCGTTTAAAGGTCAAACGCATTTTTTTCAGCTACTTAAAAATGCTCAAGGTCTTTACTTAAAAGCGAGTGAAGCAAGCTCCAAGCCTTTACAAGGTTCTAGCTCGAATGTAATAAATGAGAATCGAACAACTGCGGGGCCCTCCCGCCTAGTAATGCTGTTGTCGCAAAGCAACTCCTACCAACAGGTATCTCTTTTAAATTCAGGAGGAAAACTAGCTAAAGTATTGGAGAAAAGAACTGAGGGAATAGGAAGTAATCTTTCAAAAATTATTAATGCGAAAGCGAGTAGCATTTCTGCGCAAAATGTAAGTAATTCGCTGTCCCTGAGTGGGCTCTTGGGTAGCCTAGTGGGCGCAAAGAATCCACAGCTAGCTGGTGTTAAAAATTTGGCACAAGAATTACAAGCAGTAAAACGAGACGCATTGTCTAATGGACGAGACCTAGGGGAACTACAAGGAGAAATTGATTCAAGCATAGATTATTTGGATAGGAACAAGGTTGACTTGTTAGTTGGTAGAGAGTCTGGAGTAAATACTTACCGATTTATGATGACATTTGGAGATTTTCCTTCTGTTGAGATTGTTCTCAAGGAAATCGAAGAAATCGACAGTACCTCCCCTAATAGAACGGCTCAAAGTACATCGCTTTCTGGTAAAGCAAACCAATCTATGTATCAAAGCGTCCTCAATAGCACCGAAGTAGACGAATCACTAGTAGAAGGCCCAACTGAATTAGAGGGGGAAGATGCTGGCAAAGCTGCAGATAACATCCAAGAAGAATACGATAAGCGGAGAGAGAAGGGAGGCTCGGCAGGTAGCAAAAATTGGGCAATAGAATTGGATTTTCAATTCTCAGATAATGACAAGCTATCTGTCAAAATTGCAGTCCGGAAAAGCGTGGGAGCTACTGCTGTGGTTTGGGCGTCAAATGAAGCAACGCTGGGATTTGCAAGCTCTAATGAAAGCCGACTTGTTGCTAGCATGGAAAATCTAGGTATCAATTTGGTTTCGTGCCAATTTCTAAAAGGCGAACGCCCTGCTATAGATTCTGTTCAATTTCCTGGTAAAAGTAATTTCGTGGTTGAATCATGAAAGATTTAAATCAAGACAAGTCGGTAGCGCTAGAATACGGAAACCATAAAGTTCCTCGTGTGATAGCTAAAGCGCAAGGGGACTACTCTAGCATAATGAGAGAGACAGCGAGGGAGCTTAATATTCCAATATTAAGAGACTCGAATTTGGCTGCGTTGCTTGAGGATGTTGAATTAGATGGCGAGATCCCAGAAGAATTATTTGAGATGGTGGCTATCATACTTTCTTGGGCATATTGGCTTCGAGATAAAAAACCTGATGAGTAGATAAGGTTAGAAATTTCTGGGTCGTTTCACCGACGATTTTTTCATGGTTCCCAAGCTATCGTAAGTCTCAGCAAGAGGATTGTTGGGAATAGTGAAAGAATCGATTGTCTCACGAATTGCGATGAGCTTATGACGGATAAGGACCTCATTCCTGCTTTGAAGTTTGCTGCATTCAGAAATGTTTTTGTGCAGTATATCTAAGTTTCTAGTGTGTGCGTCATAGTCTTCACTTTGATTAGAAAGAGATTGGAGCTCCTCTAGTAAACCAGATTCCGAGATCGATGTTAGGATTTCGTTTTTTTCGGTTTGGTACTTCTCAAACAGGTCAATTTTCTGATCTTTGAGGGCATCAAATTCTTTCTCCAATAATCTGTGAAGCTCAGAAATTTCTTGCTGCGACTTTGTGATATCAAGTTTTTGCATGCACACATTCCCAGGGGATTTTTTGTATTAAGTTATTTTTCAAATAACGCAAAAGCAGCGTAATCGACAATTCAATTGAAAGATCGAAGAGCTGTTGGAATATCCTACTTTATTTTAAAAAGTAGTGAATATAGTCGCTAAAACTGTACTTTTATTTATGCCATTTAATCAAAGCAGCTTCTCTAAGGGAATAAAGCTTTCCGCAATTTTACGGTCGTCTAATGGATAATTTCCCTGCTCGAGAGCGGTCTTAATGGAATTAACCTTTGCTTGATCAAATCCTGAGCTATTGAGCGCCTTCTCAATATTAGGATCGATTAAGACGTCATTAACCATCTTGGCAACATCATCTGCTTTACGTTGCTCATCGACAGACCTCTGTTTAGCAGGTTCATTGTCGGGTTTCAGCCTCGATGGAGGTACTCCATTCTGCGGATTATTTGAGATTGGGCTAGTCATTACCTATATCCGTTTTATTAGTTAAGTGCTGGAAGTCACCCTAAACTGACTTCCCTCAGTGGTCCATTCGACACTTTAATCTTTAACTTTAATTTTTAATTGATCCGAGCCGAACGAGCTATTCGCGCTCAGCAGAACCAGGCCCCGTGATTCTGGCATCAACAAGGGCGCCGGATTGTATGTTCTCTAACATTACTCGGTCGCCAAGAAAGCCTTGCTCAGTAGCCAGCATATCTATCGTCACAGTGATGGCGCCGCGGTTTACTGTCAGTTTCACTATATCACCTTTGTTTACATCAGCAATTGGTCTGATATCGGAGTAGCGAATCACTTGTTCCGGCGCTAGTTGCCGGATCGTTGTTGCTCGGCCTAGCCCCTCTTTACTGTGAACAGCATCAGCCGGAAGGTCTCCATAGTGAGTGCGGAGCTCGAAGAAGCGTTCCGATACTAAAGTGCCCCGCGCGATCAACGCTTTAGTAAATAGCGCGGTTTGTGGTACGAGGATGTCATCCCGCTCCAGAATTTTTCCTTCTTCAATGTCATTTGCCGCTTTTGCACCAATGACGTCGTTCAATCCTATTCTTTGGTTCATAGGAATATTCTTATAAGGAGCCTCTATAGAGGCAAACATAGTTTCGTCAATAATGACGCTTCTATCGATCACCTGTGTGGATCTAAATCGAACAATCGTTTCTTCAAGCTGCGGTTCTCGTACTATCTGTCCGGCTTGCACTGAGGTAGTTGTTATTCTACCGATGATCTCAGCGAGCTCTAGAACGGCTAAATTAGCGTTATCAATCATAACTTGCCTAACATCTGTTGCAGAGATGATTTTTCCTGAGGGAAAATCTTGCAAAAACTCATATCCTGCCGTTTTATCTTTGATTTCTATACGTAAGTTGAGCCTCCATTCGGGCGATTCGCAGCGCGTACTGACAGTATTTCTGTCCCTAAAGGCAAAATCGAATACATAGTTTTTATCGCACGCCTTAAAAATAAGTCTGGAGTCGGTTGCTAGCACTTCAATCAATTCTGGACTCACGCCCACTTGGCTGGAGACCCATTGCTGAACGGACGAAACGAGCAGCGCCTTAGCTGCGTCCTGACCATTCCTCTCCTGAGCGTAAGCCTCAGATGCCAGTAGAAAACTCATAAAAATTGTTGTAACCAGAACGTAATTACTGCCGACACGTTGCAGGATCTTTATAAGCATGACTTGAACCCATATCTGCTGATTAGCGATGAACCTAGTTGCTTCACTCAATGTTGGAATGACTCGAAGATTGTAAACCACAACACCCTAATATCCACCCCATCCGCCGGAGTAAATTGGACTGTAGGGCGAAGGGCAACTTGTTGCCGCTTACTTGCCGCATTTGCGGCACTCGTGTGAGGTTGATGTAGCGATGATCAAGATCGTGCTGAAATTGAATAGGCCTGGCTCGATTAACTTATTGTTTTTTATATAATTAATTTATCATTTAAGTAAGCGGCTAGCGATAATGAAAAAGTTGGCACCAAATCTGCAGCCTACTTAGCGTAAAGCTAGCTCCGTTGACCTATCGGTTGATGCGGCGAGCGCATTAATTCAAACATAAATTTAGAAAATGGGCGCGTAGATCTATGAGTGGACTGTTAGACAACTACTTTGCAACTAGCGCTATGTCGATGCAGGCCAAGAACAAGCGGCTTGAGCTGATCTCTGAAAACATCGCGAATGTGAGTACACCGGGTTACAAGTCACGTGACTTAGATTTTGTCGCATTCATGAATCAAGCCCAGAGTGGCTTGGAGTCAGCGCATAGCACCAACCCTCGGCATATTGGCGGCAGCAGGAGCACGGCTTCGTTCGACAATGCGATTACTTACTACCAACCGCTAAACCCGAGCTTAGATAACAACACAGTAGACATTGGTATGGAACAAGCAAAATTTGGTAAAGCGGCCGCAGACTATGAGGCGGCGGTTTCGTTTCTAGAAAACCGTATCTCAGGGTTAAGGCGCGCGCTCAAAGGAGAGTAATTATGTCGATTGACGCAGTATTAAAGATTGCAGGGTCGGGACTAAACGCTCAACTCGTGAGGATGAACACGATCGCCAGCAACCTTGCAAATGCGACGGTTGTAGCCGGATCCCCGGAAGACGCCTACAAAGCAAA
>DFDI01000065.1 GCA_002367635.1 Betaproteobacteria bacterium UBA3031
CTTAAGTATCATTGGGGGGTGGCGGACTATTTGCAAAGGGCCGCAAGACATATCGCATCCCAAGTAGATGTGGACCAAGCTTACGCATTAGGCGAATCGGCAGTCAAACTCGCGCTCCAAGGTCACAATGCCGTTATGCCCACCATCGTAAGACTATCAGATAGCCCCTATCGCTGGAAAATAAGCAGCACTCCACTAACAAAAGTAGCCAATGTAGAGAAAAAAATGCCAAAAAAATTCATCAGCAGTGATGGATTTGGGATAACACCCAGTTGCGTACGCTATCTGCAACCCTTAATCAAGGGTGAGGCCTATCCACCGTATAAAAATGGCCTACCAAAATATGTTGTACTCAAAAATAAATCTGTTCCAAAAAAAGTGGGGTCTGACTTTAAAATTTAGTTATTTTCAATGAATGGCTGAAATTAACCACCATTTTCAGGTACAATTTCGCGCAACAAAAATTAAAAAAGGGAACCATCCGACTATTTTGTGGGGCCGTTCCCGGATGATTTTAGGGTATTTGGCCGACCCTTATCGGCCAGCTAACTACATAAAGTAAGGGGGGACATTGATGTCTTCAGGTCTAATGATTGCGTTAGTTTGTTCGATCGTAGCCTTAATTTACGGAGCGCTTTCGATCCGATGGATTCTTCGACAACCAGCCGGCAATAGCCGCATGCAAGAGATTGCCACAGCCATTCAGCAAGGTGCGCAGGCTTATCTAAACAGACAATACCAGGCCATTTCGATTGTCGGAGTAGTCCTATTTATTGCACTTGGGTTCGGACTAGATTGGTATACAGCAATCGGGTTTGTTGTTGGTGCCGTTCTTTCTGGAGCTGCAGGCTATATCGGCATGTACATTTCAGTACGTGCGAACGTTCGAACAGCAGAAGCAGCGAATCATGGTATCAACGCGGCATTGAACGTCGCATTTAGAGGCGGGGCCATTACAGGAATGCTGGTCGTAGGTCTTGGACTACTCGGGGTAGCCGGTTATTTTGGTGTTATCTCACACCTAACGGGTGATACCGATAAAGCGTTACATGCACTGATCGGACTTGCTTTTGGTGGATCACTCATTTCTATCTTTGCCCGGCTCGGTGGCGGAATCTTTACTAAAGGTGCTGACGTCGGAGCTGACTTGGTTGGAAAAGTTGAGGCAGGCATCCCAGAAGACGACCCAAGAAACCCGGCCGTTATTGCTGATAATGTTGGCGATAATGTTGGCGATTGTGCTGGTATGGCTGCTGACCTATTTGAGACCTACGCCGTCACTATTGTAGCGACTATGCTCTTGGGTGGGCTGATGATAGCCGAGATTGGTGATAATGCAATAACGTATCCGCTTGTACTTGGTGGCGCTTCGATTATCGCCTCCATTGTTGGCACCTTCTTCGTGAAAACCTCAGAGGGTGGCAGTATTATGGGAGCGCTCTACAAAGGCGTGATTGTGTCTGGAGTGATTGCTGCCATTGCCTTTTATTTCATTACGGAATGGATGTTGGGCAGTGAGTCCATCAATCTTTTCTACGCATCTCTAGTCGGGCTAGCATTAACGGGGGCAATGATTGTCATCACCGAGTACTACACCTCGACTGAATATGCACCAGTTAAGCACGTTGCAGCTGCTTCACAAACAGGTGACGCGACAAATATTATCGCAGGCCTAGGCGTATCGATGAAATCCACTGCACTTCCTGTATTGGCTGTATGTATCGCGATAGGGGCATCCCATTCATTGGCAGGCATCTATGGGATCGCAATAGCTGCGACCGCGATGCTCTCGATGACTGGCATGGTCGTAGCGCTTGATGCATATGGTCCGATCACGGATAACGCTGGTGGTATTGCCGAAATGGCAGAATTACCATCCAAAATACGCGATATTACTGATCCTCTAGACGCTGTGGGTAATACGACCAAAGCAGTTACTAAAGGCTATGCGATCGGCTCTGCCGGTTTAGCTGCTTTAGTACTGTTTGCAGATTACACACACAATCTAGAGGCAGCGGGCAAACTCTTTGAGTTCTCACTCTCAGATCCTTCAGTCATTATCGGATTATTCCTCGGAGGCATGATCCCTTACCTCTTTAGTGCGATGGCCATGGAAGCGGTAGGTCGTGCTGCCGGATCCGTCGTAAACGAAGTAAGACGTCAGTTCCGAGAAATTCCAGGCATCATGGATGGCACAGGAAAACCAGATTACTCTAAGGCTGTGGATTTGCTCACACGCTCTGCCATCAAAGAAATGATGATTCCATCACTGCTGCCGGTCTTGGCACCAGTTGTTGTCGCATTCGGCATGAATTGGTTGATGGGGCCAGGTGAAGGAATTAAAGCGCTAGGTGGATTACTGATCGGGACTATTATTACGGGTATCTTTATAGCAATCTCAATGACCACTGGTGGTGGCGCTTGGGATAATGCTAAAAAATACATCGAAGATGGTCATTTTGGTGGGAAAGGTTCTGATGCTCACAAGGCTTCTATAACCGGAGATACTGTTGGTGATCCATATAAGGATACAGCAGGCCCAGCGGTTAACCCTCTGATCAAAATCATTAATATTGTGGCTCTTTTACTGGTTCCACTTTTGTAAGAAAATTAAACAACGAAAAAAGGCTCCTATTAGGAGCCTTTTTTTAAACCTCACGCATCAATCACTCTTCTTCGACTGCTTTATGCCTGCTGTCACTGCAAGCCGCATAGCTTGCTCACGGGGCATATCAATATGAGTGAGTCTAGAGCGCGGCACAAAAATAGTATAGCCACCAATCTGGTAACTCATCGGAAGGTAGACAGCAACCCGACCTTCAGGAACCATATCTGGAGGCAAATCTGAGAACTCTTCTCGAGTTAAAAAACCTAATAGCCTCACGTCGAGATTAGGCATGTCAACCATCACGACCTGAAAGTTTTCGCCTTTATCATCTCCAGAGAATAGTCCGAAAAACTCCTTCAAAGCACTGTAGATTGTTTTAATGAGAGGCAATTTTAAGAAAAATCGCTCAGTTAAACTGAAAATGAATCGAATAAAATATGCCCGCATTAAGATGCCGATGACAAACACCGTGAGGCATCCTGCAGCCAGCCCCATACCTGCGACGTAAGTCCCATCAGGCAAAATCATTTGTAAGGGGTAAACCATAAACGACTCCGCCGTCGTGAAAAGCCAAACCAATAAATAAATAGTCGCTAACACTGGTAACGCAGTAAACAGACCTGTCAAAAAAATTCTACTTATAAACTTCATCACAATCGCGCTCTCCAAAATTGTTTATGATTTTTTCCTAAGAACAGTATATTCAAGTTTTTGTGCTAAATGATTCGATCCAAAGTCGTTTGGCACGTTAGTCGGCAGCGGCCGACGACTTAGGATGGTTTAATTTCTGATATAATTTTTTTAACGCAAGACCTGTAGCCGAATGGTCTTTATGAGACAGATCAACGGCCTGCCCCTCAAACATAAGGTATCCACCACTGTCTCCCCCTTCCGGGCCTAAGTCAATGACCCAATCAGCACTGCTGATCAGATCAATATTGTGCTCAATAACCACAACCGTGCCACCCACGCCAGCTAAACGCGTGAGTGTCTCAATTAATTTTTCGACATCGGCCATATGCAAACCAACAGTAGGTTCATCAAGAACGAAGAGCGTTGTTTCAGGACTCTTCTTAGCCAATAGACCCTCTGCATCAGCGCTAAACTTAGAGAGCTCCGAAACAAGCTTAATTCTTTGCGCCTCACCCCCAGACAAAGTACTACTGTGCTGGCCCAGTGTTAAGTACCCCAAACCAAGCTCGTTGAGTAGTTTAAGTTTTTTCTTAATACGAGGATGAGCGCTGAAAAGCTCCAGCGCGTCTTTAATACTGAGATTTAAAACATCGGCTATCGAATGACTGTTATACCTAATCTGCAATGTGTCTTTACTAAATCGATCACCACCACAGACCTCGCAAATGGATCGCACATCAGGTAAAAAGTTCATCTCTATTTTTTGTATTCCTTGACCTTCACAACCTTCACATCGCCCACCCTTTGTATTAAACGAAAATCGAGGCGCACCAAAACCTCGGATACGGGCTTCAGTTGTGGATGCGAAAAGCGTTCTTACATCATCCCAAATCCCAGTATAAGTTGCGGGACATGAACGTGATGTTTTCCCGATCGGATTCTGATCTACTTCTATGACTTTAGAAACACGCTCAAACCCAGTGATACCTGAACAATTATAAAAAGTTGCATTCTGATTTGTGGATACACCATCCATAATCAGTCTATCCATATTCTCACGCAACACCCCTCTAATCAGACTGGATTTACCACTGCCAGAGACTCCCGTTACTACCGTCAAACAACCAATCGGTATACGAACATCCACACCTTTGAGGTTGTTACGTACCGCTGATTTAATACATAAAAATTCAGAAAATTGATCAACACGTCTTTCTCCAGTAGGGGAGTAATGCTTGGGGAATTTCAAATATTGGCCCGTGATTGAAGACGCGTCAAGCATGATCTCCTCAGGTGAACCCGACGCAATGATATGACCGCCTTCGCTACCTGCTCCTGGCCCCAGATCAACCACAAAATCTGCCTGAGTAATCGTATCTTCATCGTGCTCAACAACAACAAGAGTATTGCCCTTGTTTTGTAAACTTTTTAATGTCCGCAGTAAGACTTCATTGTCTCTCGGGTGAAGACCAATCGTAGGTTCATCTAGAACATAGACAGCACCTCTTAAGTTTGAACCCAATTGGGCTGACAGCCGCATTCTCTGAGCCTCTCCACCACTGAGTGTGGGGGCAGATCGATTTAAAGTGAGATAAGACAAACCAACCTCAGTCATGAATTTCAATCGGGACAACACTTCGTCAAGCAAATCCTTGGCGATCAATTGTTCACGCGAGGTAAGCGTGATGTCTGAAAGTATCTGATGCAACGAACCCACAGGAGTGGAAACCAAATCCGAGATGGAAAGATCATTCCAAAAGACGCTCACCGCTTGTCGGTTCAAACGATATCCATGACAGGATTCGCAGATCACACCCGCCGGGTCGTGCGTATGTTTAGCTCTCTCAGCTTCCGCCTCAATTTCATCCTTGAGATGCCTGACAACTCTTATTTTTACATCTTGAAACTGACCTGTTCCCTGACACGGCTCACACCATCCATATTTTGAATTAAAGGAAAATAGACGCGGATCAAGCTCTTCGAAGGATTTTTGGCAAGAAGGGCAGGCACGCTTAATGGAAAAACTTTCCTGTTCAAAAGCACCACCTTCTAGCAAGGTATCAATATCAGAGATGACATGAAAAAATCCATCCCCGTAATTCAAAGCGGACTCAACAATATCTATCAACTCAACACGCAGTGACTCAGACACCTTAATACTAGCTACTGGAAGCTCAACAGTATGTTCCACATATCGATCTAAGGCTGGGAAATCACCTGTCGCCACAAAAACGTTATCGACCAATAGATGGGCAAAACCTTTCTTTCGATAAGTCTCAGCCAAATCCTTATACACACCCTTTCTTGCACGAACCAAAGGTGATAAAAAACCAATATGTCGACCGGTATAATCTTGCAAGAGGCGATCTACAATTGCGGTCCGTGTTTGCGGCTCAATTTTCACCTGACAATCAGGACAAAATTGATCACCGATCTTGGACATCAATAGGCGCAAATAATGGTACGTCTCTGTTACCGTTCCCACAGTACTTTTAATCCCACCTCGACTGGTACGTTGCTCAATGGCTACTGCTGGAGGAATACCATACACCGCATCCACATCGGGCTTTTTCCCTACTTGGATAAATTGTCTAGCGTAGGCATTCAACGACTCCAAATAACGCCTTTGACCTTCACCGTAAATAATGTCAAACGCTAAAGAGGATTTCCCGCTACCACTAAGACCGGTGATCACCGTCAATTTTTCGTGAGGAATATCCAAGCTAACATTTTTCAAATTATTTTCTCTGGCATTCCGGATTGAGATCGCACTTGGAAATGAGTCGCGGGCTTTTTCATCCCGAGCGATCTGTCCATCCATCTGCTCGTAGCTTGTTCTACTCTCCTCACGACTTAACTCACACCCTGTTAAAGACGATGGATCTGCACATACATCCTCAGGCGAACCGAATGAGACGACCTGACCACCCCCATCCCCACCCTCTGGACCTAAGTCGATAATCCAATCAGAGGCTGCAATCAAGTCGAGATTATGCTCCACCATAACTACAGAAGCCCCAAGATTTACGAGTGCTCGCAGTGCCAGCAGTAACTTTTGGATATCATGAAAGTGAAGTCCAGTTGTTGGTTCATCGAGTAAAAAAAGTGTTTTAGCAACCGACTGGCTTGAAGCTTCAGAGATATAACTGGCAAGTTTTAGCCTCTGAGCCTCACCCCCAGATAGCGTCGGCACAGGTTGCCCGAGTCTCAGGTAGCCCAGTCCGACATCAATTAGCGAATGTAACTTGCGACACACTTTTGGTACCTGTTTAAAGGCCTGGATGGCCTCAGATATTGTTAGGTTTAGAACATCGTCAATATTCACCATGCCTACGTTTGGTAAATCGATCTGAATCTTCAAAATATCCGAGCCGTATCTCTTGCCATCACATTCGTTACAGCGCAGATATACATCGGATAGAAACTGCATCTCTACCAGTTCGAATCCACTACCCAAACAAGTTTGACAGCGCCCTTTGCCCGCATTAAAGCTGAAATAGCTCTTGTCATATTTACCTTGGCGTGCGCCTGCGGAGGCTGCAAAGATGTCTCGTATAGGATCGAGAGCACCGACGTAACTCAATGGATTAGAACGTGACGATTTACCAATTGGCCTTTGATCAAGCATGATGACACGGTCAATGAGATGTAAATTACTAAAACCGCGTAACCCATCATCAGAAATCCCCCGACCCGTTAAATTTCGGTTCATCTCCCTAAATAGGGTGTCCTCTACGAGGGTCGATTTTCCGGATCCGGAAACTCCTGTAATAGAGACCAGATGTCCGAGCGGGATATCCACATCAATATGCTTAAGATTATTACGGCAAGCACCTAAAATGCTCAGCCACTGCGTTTGCGGCGATTTAATTGGCCTGCCCGCTACCGAGTCACCGATTGTCCGCTCACCCAAGAGATATTGAGCCGTAAGCCCAGAGGTTGTCGTAAGGTCCCGGTTTCGTCCAAAAAACTCAATATGACCACCACCCTCTCCCGCTCCCGGTCCGATATCGAGCAAAAAACCAGCAGACCGTATAATTTGTGGATCGTGCTCAACAACTACAATCGTATTACCATTGTTCCTAAGTCTCTGAATTACAGTGATAATTCTATCCACATCTCTAGGGTGTAAACCAATGGATGGCTCATCCAGTAAAAACAAAGTTTGAGTCAGTGACGCTCCTAACGCCGTCGCCAAATTTAGCCGTTGGGTCTCACCCCCTGATAGGGTTCTAGACTGTCTATCCAGCGTCAAGTAACCCAAACCCACCTCTTCAAGGAACTCTAATCTGGATATGATTTGATCGAGAACCAACTGGCTTGATTCATCTTTGCTGCCTCTTTGCCAGCTTTCTTTTTCTTCATTGATAAATCGCTTTAAATCCCAAATAGGTAAGGTATTCAACTGATGTATTGATAACCCCCTGATTGATTTTAATTGCTCTAGAGTCCAATCCAGCCCTGGATGTTCGAAAAGATTCACCGAACTCTTCGCAAAACCGATTCGCCAGAGCAGGGCATTGGGCTTTAAACGACTCCCATGACAATCTGGACAAGGGGAATATGATCGGTACTTCGCGAGGAGCACTCGAATGTGCATTTTGTATGCTTTTGTCTCAAGCCAATCAAAAAAGTGTCTGACCCCATACCAATATTTGGGCCACGACTTGCGCCAACTGACCCATTCTGGCTCTCCCTCTAAAACCCACTCTTTGTGCGTATCGGACATCTCACGCCAAGGCATATTCAGAGGCACACCTCGCCGCTGCGCGTATTCGATGAGGTCATCCTGGCACCCGGAATAACTATCTGTCTGCCATGGTCGTATCACGCCTTCAGAAAGGGATAGTTTAGGTTCTACAACAACAGAATCCATGTCCACACCAATCACACGACCAAATCCACGACAGGTCGAGCACGCACCAACCGGCGAATTGAAAGAGAAAAGTCCCGGGCTGGGCGGCGAGTAATCAATATCACAGCCAGCGCAATGAAAACGATTACTAAAATTTAGAGATGCACCTGGAGCATCCCCCTTCATGTGAAGTGTGGCTGAGCATTTACCTTGCCCTATCCGGAATGCAGCCTCTAGACCTTCTCTCATCCTCGCATCTTCGACACGATTGATATCAAAACGATCAATAATCACATGTGATTGCCCCATCAATTCAATGAAACGATCATATCCCTGCGCCTTCAGATACCCCTCTATCTCTTCCTTCGTAAAATTATCCGGGACGATAACTGGCGCAGACACCACAACTCGACTCCACCCCTTATCACGAAGCACGACAATAATGTTGTCGACATCATCAATCTCAATAGGTTGCGAACAGCTTCGGCAATAGAGGCTTGCGTACTTGGCAAACAGTAACTTCAAGTAATCCGCCAATTCGGTCATCGTGCCAACGGTAGAACGCGATGTCTTAACTGAGTTGACTTGGTGAATAGCGATAGCTGGAGGAATACCCTCTATACTCGCAACCGACGGACGATCCATTCGATCGAGAAATTGTCTGGCATAAGAAGAGAAAGTCTCCACATACCGTCTTTGTCCTTCCGCATAGAGCGTATCAAAAACAAGGGAAGACTTACCAGACCCAGACACTCCAGTGACCGCAATCACTTCTCCCAAAGGCAAATCCAGATCAATATTCTTAAGATTATTTTGAGTTGCCCCTCTAATTTTGATATATTTTTTCATGCTTAATTATTTGCTAGAAGCTCCAAATTAAATTTAATGAACAGACTGTAAGATAGACTAATGTTAAAGAAATAGGTTTAAAAAACTCAAACGAAAAAGTTAACCGAATATGATGCAATTTATTAAAAGAATTTCTCGATTACTTGATCCGAGACCAACGAACTCCAATAATAACTCGGCGCCAACTGACATTAGTCACGCACTGGCTTCTTTACTGTACGAAGCCGCTCGAGTTGATACTGACGTAACAAATAAAGATTTAGAAATAGCTGCAGAATCACTGCGGCATCTCATTAGTATTAGTAAGGCCGAGGCCGATCAACTCTTAATTGATGCATCACAACCTCACAATCGGCCCACCGCATACCATCCGCTTACAAAAATCATTAACGAGCAATTCTCGTATGGTCAAAAGTGTGCGCTTATAAAAGCCATGTGGTCAGTGGCTCATTCTGATAATTACGTTGACCCAAATGAAGACCATATCATTCGAAAAATATCGGATTTATTATATGTGGCTCATCGAGATTTTATCCATGAAAAGATTAATGCTAGGGAGTCCGAATCGCTTAAATCAATAACCCCAACTGACCCAACAGAATAAACGCGAACTTAAATCACCGAATCGCCTCAAAAAAGAAGAGCATACATAAAATCACTATTTCTAGCGCGCAAAAAAGGCTATAACATCATGCATGCTTTTTCTCTATCAGGGATTGCTTTTAAAGTTTTAATCGTCAGCTCCTTATCTCTATCTCAAGCTTGGTCGATTGATCTTGACGCCTCATGTAACACCCCAGGAACTTGGGTTATTCCAGACGACCCGGATTTATTCCCCGTCAAGCATTCATCGGTCCTCAGTGGTGCCGAAGACATGGATTTCATTTTGTTAGGCGAGCAACATGACTTAGCCCCTCACCATCGTTGGCAAACTCAAATGCTCTCAGCGTTACTCGCCCAAAAAGATCACATTGCAATTGGCTTGGAAATGCTGCCGCGCGCGAGCCAACCTACGTTAGATTCCTGGGTTAACGGAGAATTAACATTAAAAGAATTTTTGTCACAGTCAAATTGGTATGACTTGTGGCGCTTTGATATCGAGCTCTATGCCCCAATATTAAACTTCGCTAGGGACAACCAAGTCCCATTGTATGCACTAAACATATCGAAAGAACTTATATCGGAAGTATCTGCGAATGGGTGGCATGCAAATAGCGCAAAGACGGATCTAGATATCTCAGAGCCCGCTCCTGCCTCTGCAAGGTATCGCGCAGCACTTACAGAAGTTTTTCACCAACATGAGGGCAGTGACGACAAACAACTGGATTACTTCATAGAAGCTCAGCTGACGTGGGATCGAGCCTTCGCGGAAAGGTTAGTAAAGGCGAAAAAAGATACCTCTCGCGTAGTCGTTGGGATTCTCGGATCGGGACACTTAACATACGGCTACGGAGTAAAACACCAACTGAATTCGATTGATGACTTTAACATCTTGACCTGGATTCCAACAGCGTCTGGCAAACCATGCACTTCGTTAGATCTTAAGGACCAAGATGGCAATTTAATCGCGGATGCAATATTCATAACACCAAAGATCTCCATGGAAAGTAAAAAACATAAATTAGGAGTTTTCTTAATCGATAGTGACAACGGAATAGTAGTAGGCGATGTACTAGAAAACAGTATCGCAGCGCAATCAGGACTTCAAACGAACGACATCATTTTTGAAGTTGCTGGTCAAGCCGTCTCGACAAGCGCTGAACTGATTGCGCTGATTCAAAACCAAACGGCGGGTTACTGGTTGCCTATTAGAATCAAACGTAATGATCAACCCTTAGACCTCATCGCCAAAATACCCCCTAATAATCATTAAATGAAACTTTCTCGAATTCGCCTAGACCTAGGCGTTTGGTTCTTCAGCTTAATACTTGGATGCGGTTCATTACAAGTTCTTGCAACTGAAGTACCTCACGTAGTCCTTGATATCACATATGAAGAACATACAAGACAAGTACATATCCAAGCCAAAACCAACCTTTCACCACAATCACCAAAATTCTTTTTATCAAAAGATGCAACGCTGTATTCTGTAGATACAACACGCCCTCTCGCAGTCGCAGTATCCCAATCAATTGACACGCACATCTTCTCTCTCATTAACGGGCAGCGAGAAACCTCTGTAACAATCAAGTATTCCTTGATGCTGCCTGAATCAAACAAACCGGGCGTAATGGCTGACATGTCTGGTCGCGCAGATTGGTCAGGAAGCTCCTCAGGAGCTTTCTTACCTGGCAGTAGAATTTGGTATCCATTTTTCAATAAGGCCAGCACGACGCATCTGACGGTTAAAACAACACGAGGGTTATTAGCAATTGCGCCCGGATTACAAACTGAGCAAAGAGAACAAGACAGTTATCAATTCAGCGTATTTGACATGCCTCAACCCATCGTCGGAATAGACTTGATGATAGGCACTTGGGTTGTCAACAAAAAAATGATGTCTGGACTAAACAAAGAAATCACCATTCAAACCTACTTTAACGAAGGGAATAGCGATTTATCCGAGGAATATTTGACACTTTGCGAACGTTACATACACTTTTACGAGAAGCTCATTGGTCCCTATCCTTACTCCAGCTTTACTGTTGTATCCAGCCCCTTCCCAACAGGACTAGGTATGCCTTCTTTAACTTATTTAAGCGAGAAAATATTAAAGTATCCGTTTATCAAAAATCGTTCATTGCCGCATGAAATAGTCCACAACTGGTGGGGCAACGGCATTCAACCGACGCACACTTCAGGCAATTGGTCAGAAGGGCTCACTACGTACTTAGCGGATTATTGGCAAGCCGAGTTAACCAATGAAGAACTTGCCAAAGAGATACGCTATGGGTGGCTCAGGGACTACGCATCGATCTCTAATGAGGACGAACGATCTCTTCATAATTTCACATCAAGGTATCACACGGCATCATCGACTATAGGCTACGGAAAAAGTGCAATGGTTTTCCATATGTTGAGGAACCTAATCGGAGATTCACAATTCATAAACTGTCTTCAAGAATTCTGGCTCCAGCACCAATTTGACTCAGCAGGCTTTCATGACATTCGAGATACGTGTCAAAAACACACATCAATCGATCTGACAAAATTTTTTGACTCATGGATTCCAAGTGTGGGTGCGCCAAGGATTAGCATAGAGTTAGGCAACGACGTCTCATCTAAACCACAACTATCTGCCAGTCAAAACGGAGGGTGGATCTTTGTTCTGGATGTTGAGATCTCATCACAAGAGGAGACACACAGCCTCACGTCACTCATAACTGACAGGTCGACGAAACTGAATCTACCCGATATTAAACGTAACTCTCTTCTCGTCAAAGTAGATCCTGATTTTAATGTGTGGCGAGAGCTATACCCTCATGAGCGAGTAAGTACTCTACGTGATTTTGTAGTTGCAAAACACCCCATCTATATCCAATTAAATCCAAATATTATTGATGGCTCAGAATTAATATCAAGTCATTTTCTTGAGCATCGAATAAAAGAAAAATATCGTTATGAATTTAACAATCCGGAAAACGACATCACGATCGTTTTAGGGGGGGTTCATGAAATTATTGAACGCCTTAATAAATCGGGTGCCTCAATAGACTTTGATGAGTTAGCTAGCAAGGTGGATTCGGAATTTCTCATGGTATCGACACACATCTCAAATACCCCTACCTTACTGATTGGCGTCTCCGCATCCATGACGGAAGAGAAGCTAGCAATGCTCATTAGGCGCTCCCGTCATTATGGGAAGCACTCTTGGTTGTCGGTCAGCAAAACGGGGAAGACCCACAAGGGGCAGTGGTCCATCAAAGAGCAATACTTCGAATTCTGACCCAGACGACTCATTAACTAACCTACCCCACATCACCGCTGCTAGTTATTGGTTTTTCAATTGGCAAATCAAATTCTGAGCCAAAACGATCTGCGCCTTATCTAAAACATCTAGTCGGATATCAAACGGTGGGGTCAAATCAATACACAAAAAAGCAAACCCAATCGATCTGTCGTTTAAACGCCTAAGAGCCTCTAAGTACAGTCCAGCCTGAATAAGATAGCCATTACGATCACGACTCTTAAGAAATCGTTTTTGGTTCTTCCCGGAAAATGTTTTCAAATCGACAACAAGATCCTGAGTAACAAGGTCCGGTCTTGCGCGCCACTGGCAACATAACTCGTCTTTCCAATAGATTGAGGTCTCCGCTTGCCCAGACTTGACCCATTTAGAAAACAAATGTTCGGACCAATGATTGAGTTTCTCTCGGGCTCCGTTAATGCGATGCAAGTCAGATTGGCCTAAGCAATAACCTGACGATCTCTTAGTGCCCGCTAACCAGTCGTCTCTAAGTGTTGGTAGATCAAGCTCAAAATCCTCGGGTTCTTCTAGCATCAAACGGTGAAACACGGAGCCTAACCCTACTCCCCTATCTCTCGAATTTCGAGCGCCTGTTGCTTCATAGTATCGAGATCTAAGATTAGAACTAGACACAAAATCCGTTCGAGCAAGATACTCATGAATAGTATCCTGAATAGCCAAACACTCACCAGGCTTGAGTATTAACGAAGAAATATTTGGGCGCCCGCTCATACTCACGGGCTCAATCAATTAATTGGTTTATTAGTCGACCTTCTCCCGACGAATCTAATCTTGGCAATAACCAACCTCCAATCACATCTACAAGCGCGTCAAATTGGTAAGGGGGATTAACTATCAAAACCCCACATGCATTCATGAGGCCTGGAAACTTAGTTTTTGATAGACAAATCTCTGCTCGAAGTATCAATTTATTCCCACGCGTCTTAAGTTTTCGAATTAACCGAAATGTAACCTCGTCGTTCATCACGGGATACCAAACTGCAAAAACTCCTGTGGAAAACTTTTTTAGCCCAAGTTCTAAAGAGGATGCAACGCGATCAAACTCTGCAGGACGATCATAGGAGGGGTCCATAAAGATCAGACCTCGACGCTCATCAGGCGGCAGTACGGACTTAGTCAGCGAGAACCCATCCTCAATGCGAACCGAAGTTCGAGGCCACCCTCGGACTACCCCTCTCAATTGCTCCGCATCTGAAACATTAAATTCATTAAGGACTAGACGATCGCTAGACCGCAATAAGCTGCGCGCAATAACTGGAGACCCTGGATACCATCTGAGCAATCTATTCTCATTATTGAGCTTAAGTATTCTTAGGTAAGGCTCCATAGCTGTAGGGTAATCAGCAGGGTCAAAAACTTGACTCACTCCCTGGTTAAACTCTTTGTTTTTATCTGCCCATGGATGCATCAAATCGTAACGCCCCAAACCCGCATGAGTATCCACATATACGATGGGTCGATCTTTTTTTTGCAAACTGATGATTAATTGCGACAGCAAGGCATGCTTAAAGACATCAGCAAAGTTACCTGCATGAAAATAATGTCTGTACGCGAACATATCTAGATAAGCTGCCTTGAACTCACTTGAGGCCGGTATACTTTTTATTAGTCCCCTTACTCAAAGCTATAGGGTATTTTTTTTGATTAAGTGATATTTTTTTAAGGCTAGCATCTATCAGGTCAATCTCGAGCACATCTGCCAAGCGAACTAGGTATAGAAGTATATCCGCCATCTCAAAAGAGACCTCCAACTTTTTGGACTCATCGAGTCGGGAGGATTCCGGCTCGCTGAGCCACTGAAAATGTTCCAGCAACTCACCTGCCTCGGCCGACAATGCCATTGATAAATTCTTAGGACTATGAAACTGCTCCCAATCACGATCCTTTGCGAACTTTCTCAGCTCTAGAACCAACGTTTTTAATCCAGTCGTAGTCATGCTGGGGATAAAACGAATTCAATACGTTTTACGTCAAATCCGGCTGGGAGTCAGTAGGCTTGCGCGGTGATCGTCTTCCTGTCCCACGCCTTCTCCTTTGTCCAGACCGCCTCGATTCACTCGGTATTCCACTTGCGTCTCCACCTTGCTCTCCCGAAGGAGCTCGCGAAGATCTATCACCACCCGAACCAGCATCTACCGTCTTTCTCATTTGCGGTCTCGATGGATTACGCGGCTTTGGACCCAGACCAAGAAGTGCACCTACCGCTTCATAGCCGAAACGATGAGCACGATCAGATGCACTTGCCTTAGGGCCAATAATATGGAGCGTCATCAACCCTTTGTCTTTAATGAAGTCAGCAATAACTTTCGCAGCTTGCCCTGACTGGAGATCTCCACCGTCTATCAAGCGGTACGGTTTCCCAAGTTGAACACAGTAATCGAGCGCCTCTTCGGGTTCATCTTCAATATCGTGAAAATAAATAACCGCTGTCCCATCACTCTGTTTAACATTTTGTCGAATGCTCTCACTGGTGTTCTCTCCCACCAACTCGACCACCGGATAATTATCAGGGATAAACCCATCCTCCGCCATTCGACCTTCGGCACACGCTCCCCCACATTCCGCACCCAATTCAATCGCAGCATCAAGCACACCACGACCAACACCGGTTTGGGCATTCGATACTATCTTCAATCGGCCACTTTGGAGTCCGGAAATTCCAGATTGACCAGAAGGGGGAGGGGGTTTCTTAAAGCGAAAATCTCTGCTGTTTCTTGACACCTAAACCTCGACTAACAGGAACAATGGGGAGAACATGAGCGTCCCTAACATTAGGGGCTACCACGTTCAATGAACAAACATACAAATTTTTTATAATCTTTAACTAGCTGATGTGCCGAATAATCGATCGCAGAGCATTGAAAATAATACCCCGCTCTACGGTTGCAATCCGCCCTAGCTCATTCGTTTTTTAAATTTAAGAACAACTGGCAAAATCTTTGCCAAGTCTTCTGTAATCCCGAGGGCTTTTTGGTCACGCAGAGAGCTAGCTATAAGAACTAATTTCCATCACTTTTTGAGGGGCCTGACTCGGAATTTAAGCCCAAAGTGGTTCTTTGCTCTATTTCGTATGGATTAATGTAACACTTTTTACGAATCTGTCAAATTATTAATAAAATGCAGCACGCATACACTCATCCCTCCAACATTCGATACCTAAGTGGTACTTTGTCGAACTTGCCAACCTTTGATATCCTTATCGCTGATAGAAAAATTTAAACCCTATTGCAAGGAGTAATCATTCAATGGCTAACGAACAAAGATCAATTGACGAACTGAGCATGGACCAAGCCAATTTGTTTCGAGAAGAAACCGTCACAGATCGGCAAGTAGGCACAATACGCATATCAAATCCAATTACCACGAACGGAGATAATGATCCTGAACGACAAACGATTTATGCTGGAGAAACCCAAATCATGACGCCGATGGGGGCGCTTCCTATTGCTTTTCAAATAGAAGCGAAGTCATTATCAGAAGCTGTAGAAAAATATGGTGACGCTGGCAAAGTTGCTGTAGAAAAAGCAATTAAGGAGCTCCAAGAAATGCGACGAGAACAAGCCTCATCGATCGTTTTGCCTGGAAGTATGCCAGGAGGAATCTCAGGCGCAGGCCCTGGCGGTGGATTTAAACTACCCTAAAAAAAGGGTCAGGATGATCCGTCTGAAACCGCACCGATCCGGATTAAATCATTAATTTGGTCCTCACTGTACGCGAGCTCGTTCAACACCTCTCGCGTATGCTGGCCCAAGGTTGGTGCCGGAGTGACTCTCTCTGGTGATGAATGAGACCAATTGCTGGGCGTCTTTATCGCGTACAAACTGCCTTCAGTTGGGTGTTCTTCATTAATGAAAAACCCTGTCTCTCGGAGATGGTCATCCGACAACAAGTCGTCTACGGTATTCATTTTAGCCACAGGAACATCAACGTCCTGAAAAAATGACATCCAATAGTCCGTATCCTCATCTTTAATCATCTCTGATAGAAGATCATATATCTCACCAATATTTGCGGCTCGAGCGGAATGCGTTATAAACTTTGGATCATTCATCATTTCAGGTCGATTCATGGCCGCCCAAAACCTAGTCCATTGCGCTTCGTTATACACTAAGGCGCAAATAAATCCATTTTTCGTCTCATAAACGCGTCGGTGTTTTAGCCGTTCATAGCCAGAAGGTCCGATCGGGGGTTTAAAACTCAGGCCAGCCATGTGATCCCCCAACACGAAGTGTGATATCGACTCAAACATTGGAACCTCTACCGATTGACCTCGACCCGACTTCTCCCGCTGATATAAGGCTGCTGTTACGGCATAAACAGCATGCAATCCAGTCACGCGGTCTGCAAAATTAAGAGGTACATAACGAGGTGTTTCCTGACCTTCCTTCGAAACAAGCCAAGGCACGCCGGTGCTGCCTTGAATCAGATCATCATAAGCCGCCCGCCCCGCTCGAGGGCCACTTTCTGAGTACCCATAAGCGCCCACGTAGATAATATTTGGGTTCAGCGCACTCACATCATCGTAAGCCAACCCCAATCGCTCCATAGCATTTGGTCTCACGTTGTAAATTAAAACGTCGCTGCGCAAAATTAACTTTTTAATAACGTCAATCCCAGAGGGATGTTTCAAATCAACAGCAATACCCTTTTTTCCACGGTTCAAATGTAAGTACAAATGCCCCATATGAGGATTTGCCATAGGCCCGACGTCCCTCATATTATCACCTGAGAAGGACTCAACTTTAACCACCTCCGCACCTAACTCGGCCAGTATTTGGGTCGCGAAAGGGCCCATGACTACAGACGTTAGATCTAGAATTTTGACACCGTCAAGAGGGCCTGACATAACACTACCTCATTCAATCGTAGACTAAAGTCTCCACCTCGGTAAAGATTCTGTCAGGTTTCTGAAATATTTCAATTAATACTTTTAACGGCAGTTACCTTGCTGGAGGTGCTGCAGGTCTATCCTCTCGATGTCGGAAGTTAATACGCGCCTTGGTTAAATCATAGGGAGAGATCTCAACCGAAACTCGGTCACCCGCAGTGATTCGAATTCTATTTTTGCGCATTTTCCCAGAAGCATAAGCAATGACCTCAATGCCATTTTCAAGCTCAACCCTAAAGGTCGTATTGGGCAACACCTCTTGAACAGTGCCGTCCATTTCAATTAATTCTTCCTTCGCCATTAAAACCCCTTTTAAATGTAACGGTGCTCGGAATCGGCTTCGATAAAAAACTCAAATCCGTCCGCGAGGGCTTATTCTAACTTCAAATGCGACTCAGAGTCGGCATTCTGATAGCCCGAATTTGCTGTACTACCATCAATTAGTCTGATCCAATAATGCAACCTATTGGTAATTTATTATAAAAACTGATGAATTTTTACGAAAAATACATTCTTCCTCCAATACTTAACCGCGCATGCGGACTGTCTTTACTGAAAAATCATCGAGAAGATATTGTTAGCCGAGCGAAAGGTGCGGTTCTTGAAATAGGTATTGGTTCCTCTCTGAATCGCGATTTCTATAAGCTGGATCAAATCACAGGAATAACAGGAATCGATCCCAACGAATCACTACTCAAAATAGCCCAGCGTAGCAATCCTAAAAAAAAATCTAAGATAACCCTAATTGGTGGAATTTCTGAGCAACTTCCATTTCTCGATCAACAATTTGATTCAGCAATCGTTACTTTCTCTCTTTGCACTATTCCTAATCCAGAAAAAGCAATTAGAGAAATCAAACGAACGCTGAAATCAAATGGTGTACTGCACTTTTGCGAACATGGCATCAGTGACAGCCCGCATCTCCAGAAATGGCAGCAGCTAATAGAGCCGATATGGAAGCCTTTAGCCGGAGGGTGCCACCTCACCCGAGATATTTTTGATCTGATCGCCAGTAACGGCTTTGAACTGTTTGATCACCAAACAATCCATGCTGAGCACGTACCCAAACTTGTCGGACACTTGTACAAAGGTTCGGCTAGGAAACTAAGCTAATTTCGTGTCGGCATCAGCAATTGACGTAGATCTTTCTTAAGTACTTTACCGTAATTATTTTTAGGCAAAGAATCAACAAACCGATAATTTTTTGGACGCTTAAATCGAGCGATTCTATCAAGACAAAACTCATCCAAAGCCTGCTCATCCGCAGAAGCACCCGGCAATAGAACAACAAAGGCCACAACGCTCTCACCCCATTCCTCGCTGAACTGACCAACGACAGCCACCTCACTAACTGATTGATGAGTTAACAAAACCTCTTCGATCTCACGAGGATAAATATTGGAGCCGCCACTTATAATTAAATCTTTCGATCGATCGATCAAAGTCAAGAATCCGTCACCATCAAAAAAACCAATGTCTCCCGTGTGTAACCAGCCATCTTTCCATGTGGCTTGAGTCGCCTCCTCATCATTCCAATATCCAGAGGCGACAACTGCACCTTTTACAATAATTTCACCCATTTGACCCACAGGCGCCGGAGACCCACGCTCACCAAGAATACTTACCGACACAACGCTTTGAGCAACGCCCACTGAAGCGAGACGCTCATCATATCTTTCATGTGACGAATCATTGATTGCTGCTCTAGACAAGACGGTGATCGTCATCGGTGATTCACCTTGCCCATAGATCTGAACAAACCGTGGACCTAAAATATCCAACGCTCGCTTAATATCATGAACATACATCGGCCCTCCACCATATACAATTGTTTTTAATCCTTTCATTGAATATTCAGAAACCTCTTGAGTTTGCACAAGTCGCTTGACCATCGTGGGCGCCAAGAACATAGATACGCCGTTCCATCCTTGTATTAGATCCAAGACCTCATTCGGATCAAATTGCCCACTGCAAGGTATGATTTGATTGGCACATCTCATCACATGAGGTAGATCATAAAAACCAGAGCCATGGGATAGCGGGGCCGCATGGATAATGCTATCTGAAGCACGTACATCATCAACGTCCACCAAGTAACTCATCCCCCCCATGAGCATATTGTGGTGCGAGATCATCACCCCCTTGGGCTTACCAGTCGTTCCGCTGGTATAAAACAACCAGGCAAGATCATCAGGTTGCCTGTCTTCCATATCAATCGCTTGGCGCGCATTGGTCAATGCACGATATTCATCAGAACCCACATCAATCACACGAGATACAATTGCAGAATGCGATGTCCCCGAAAAAGACTCTCCCGAGAAGCTCTTAAACACAAAACATACGGTCGACCCAGAGTGTTCCAACATATAGCTGATTTCTAAAGCGTGGAGCTTTGAGTTGATTGGCACAACTGATAAGCCAGCGTACCAAGCCGCATATCGAATGACGAGATATTCAGGGTGATTTGGCATCGCGATAGCAATCCGATCACCAGGCTGAAGGTATAGCTCTTCCCTCATGGAAGTTGCAAGGTAACGAACCCGCTCATAGAACAAACGATAGGTATATAACGTATTCATGCCGACCGATATCGCAGATCGATCAGGATATAATTGGTACGCTTTTTTCAGAATCTGTGCAATATTCATTGTTGGAAGAATCAATCACCCATTAATCTTTAATGATTCCAGCCTCGTGTTACATTATGACGCTGTACGCATAATAAATAATAATAATAATCAAATACGCATTACTGGGAGAAAAAAATGATCTTGCGATACGCCGTTAGCGCCATTACCAGCATTTTTCTAATACTCACGCAGTCGGCCTATTCTGCGAACGCGCCGGAGCTAAGCGTACGACATACCATTGAGATAGATGCCTCGACTGAAAAAGTGTGGGATGTAGTCAGCGATTTTGGTGGTTTGCACCATTGGCTCATTTTTATTGAGGATACTCAAATTACACTTGGAAAAAATAGGGAACTGGGTGCAATTCGATTATTGACCCGCGGCAACGGAACAAAAATCGAAGAGCGACTCGTGGAGTACGATCCTTACAACATGACCGCCTCTTACACATACGTGCAAGGCATACCGCTCTCGAGTGATTACTATTCAACGATGACGGTGACAGAGGCGAAAAATGGCAAATCACAGGTCGAATGGAAAGCCACATTTAAACGCGTGCACTACTGGACAGATACCCCGCCAGAGGGAAAAGACGATGCGTCTCTGGTAAAAATATACAACAAAGTCTATTCCATTGGGCTCGAGGCAATGAAGCAAAAAATTGAATCAGGAGCTCTATAACTATATTCACAAGACACTAAAATTCAAGATCGTGTTAAATGATTTTGATGAGTCTGGAATTCAACTCTAAGATGGCCAATGCCCACGATCATTCAATTTGAAAGTCGCACTGGAAACCTCATTATGTTTAAGGAGCACGCGATACCACTCCTTAAATTAATGGGGCTCACCGGTGCGGTCCCAAGCGCTATATTGCCAAACGAAATTCTAGACGCGTTGAGATGCGCTCGCGCTCATCCGTCTCTCTCTCAATCGCCTATGAATAGCGAAAACAATCAAAACAATAAAATTAATATCCCGTTGAATACGAGAGCGAAACCTCTTTTTGATTTGCTTGAACGAGCACAGGCTCGCAACTGTGAAGTAATGTGGCGATAACCATTTCGTATTTGGCTAGACCAATGAGTGCCAAACATTAGGGATAACAGAGGATTTAAACGCGTGGTCGATACTACAAACTTCTTTCGCCTTGATAATAAGGTCGCCATTATTACAGGGGCGAGCCGAGGGATTGGAAAGTCCATAGCGATTGCTTACGCTCAACACGGGGCAAAAGTTATCGTATCGAGCAGAAAAATTGATGCCTGTCAGGAGGTGGTCAATCACATTCGAACGTTCGGCGGTGAGGCGACGGCGACGGCCGCAAACATATCTGACAAATCCAGTCTTGAAGATTTAGTGCGTTTTTCGAAGGACACGTACGGGGGCGTTGATATCCTCGTATGCAATGCGGCATCCAATCCATTTTACGGACAATTAAAGGATATTCCAGATGCGGCCTTTGAAAAGATATTAAAGAATAATATTTTGAGCAATCACTGGCTATCGTCCTTAGTGACACCGCATATGGAGCTTAGGGACGGAGGCTCTATACTCATCATTTCCTCAATAGCAGGACTTAAAGGAACACCAGGACTTGGCGCATACGCGATTTCTAAAGCTGCGGATATGCAATTAATTCGAAATCTCGCAATCGAACTAGGCGACAAAAAGATCAAAGTGAATGGCATTGCCCCTGGTCTCATCCGGACCAACTTCGCGAAAGCCTTATGGGAAGACTCAAAAATACGTGCTCACTACGAACAAAAAACGGCGCTCAAACGATTGGGCGAACCTGAAGATATTGCTGGAGTTGCGATTTTCTTGGCCTCCGACGCGTCCGCGTACATCACGGGACAAACCATTGTCGCTGACGGTGGGATCACCATTGCCGGCTAGCCTGCAGCATAGTTTCCTCACGCACCGAATAATCATCAACTAGGTTTATAAAAAGGATCCGCCAAATGTCTGAACTTATCCTTCATCACTATCTCACTTCTCCCATTTCAGAAAAAATTAGGGTTATTTTTGGCTTAAAAAACATATCTTGGCGCTCCGTAGAGATCCCGAACCTTCCACCGAAGCCTGATGTTATTCCGTTATCAGGGGGGTATAGACGAACCCCGATCATGCAGATAGGCGCTGATATTTTCTGCGATAGCCAAAGAATTTTATCTGAGATAGAACGTCAGCAACCATCACCATCAATGAACATGGGGTTGATTCAAATGATTAATCATTGGAGTGATCAATTGTTTCACCCTATAGTTGCAGTAGCGGTTGCAAGCTCATCAGATGTTTTCCCCAAAGAATTTTTAGAGGACCGTACAAGATTGTTCTTAGGAGACTATGCAAACATTGAATCTGTTAAGGCACGAATTCCAAACTTTACCGCTCAAATCAGAGCTCAGTTCTCTTGGGCAGAAACAGCCATAAAAGATAATAGTGGGTTCCTTTTAGGGAAGGAGGCAACCATAGCAGACGCCTCTTTATTTGCCCTTACCTGGTTTATTAGGCGACGTTGGAAAATTGGAGCAGAATTTATGGAGGAGTTCCCTAATATTTGCCTCTGGGAACAATCCATCAAGGACATTGGGCATGGGACGTCTACTGACATGACTTCGCAGGAAGCCCTAGATGTGGCTCAAAATTCAGAGACAACATTCAAGTCAAAATCAGACATCAATGACAAACAAGGTATCGCAGTTGGTGATCGCGTCTCTATCGTTTTTGACGGGAATACTGGAGAAAAGACAGTAGAAGGTGCAGTACATACGATGGATAAAAATAGTATAGGTTTACTTCATACGAATGAGCGTGTCGGCACCGTTTGCGTCCATTTTCCAAGAGTAGGTTACCGAATTGAACGAATCTAAAAACACATTGGCCATCAAAAATTTTACTGAGGGGGAAATCAACTTGTCCATTCATGCAAAATTCGATTTTTTAAAAGCAATAACTATTGTCCTAGCATTGAGTTCAATCAGCTTATTCGGCTGCTCAGAAGAAAACACCAACGCCAAAACATACAAACTTGTCACTGGACCTCAAGGAGGAGCCTGGTACCCACTGGGTGGTGCGCTAAAAGGCCTCATAGAAAAAGGTCCCTCAAATATAAAAATTCAAGTATTGCCTGGGGGTGGAGTTTCTAACGTACTGGCTTTACATACCGGACAAGCGGATATCGCACTCGCCCAGAGTGTAACAAGCTTAGACGCGATAGAAGGTAGAGCTCCATTTCAGGAACCACTTCAAAATATTTGTAATGTCGCCACATTTTACCGACAGTACTTTCAAGTAGTAACACTTACTGAGTCGAGCGTAGACACACCATTTGATCTAAAAGATAAAGTCCTAGCAACCCAGCCTCGAGGCGCTACGGGAGAGGCAATTACCAGTCACCTATTGCAAGCACATAACATGGATTATAAAAGCCTCTCAAATGTGAGCTTTGGGTCGTACACAGATTCAGTAACACTGATGAAAGATGGAAATGCCGACGTATTTACCTTAACAACCACCATCCCATCTGGGGCTGTTATGGATTTGGCCAGCTCTCGATCCGTCAAATTAATGCCGATGTCAAAGGACGCTCATGAGCGAATGCAAAAAATAAATTCAAAATACGAACGAGGTGTTATCCCCAAAGGAACATACCCTGAACAAAATGAGGATGTACCAACAATCTTTTGGTATACGCATCTTGCTGCTCGCTGCGACGTAGAAAATCACGTGATAGCACACATTCTTGACTCTATCGAGTCGGGCTCAATGGAACTCGTTTCGGTAACCAAGGCCATAGCAGGTCTTGATATACCAACCATGACACGCGATATTGGTGTTCCTATGCACCCCGGGGCGAGTAAATGGTATGAAGAACAAAAACAAAAATAACAGCAGCCTCGCGGTTGACTGATAAAAAAATGATGCTAAAACCCATGAGTTCAATTGCAACAATCATCTCTTTAGTTGCACTGTCCATGTCTGGATTTCACCTATATATCGCATGGCAAGGACCGCCGGACGCGCTAACTTTAAGGGCCACACATTTAGCATTCGCGTTGATACTTGTATTTTTAACGAGTGGCGGCTTGAACAAAGAGGGACAGCGACCGACCGTCAAGATTGAATCCTTCATATTGATCGTGCTGAGTATTGCCGCTTGTGCCTACTTAGTCCTCTATCAAGACTATATCGTGAGTCGCATGACATATGTAGACCCGCTCAGCCCTATCGACCTAACGTTCGGCGTCATCACCATACTCCTCGTCCTAGAAGGAACGCGTCGCGCTGTGGGCTGGTCACTACCGATCACGGCTATTGGGTTTCTAACCTACGCCCTCACAATTGGCGGTGTAGATTTTCAACGCGTCATCGAGCAAATGTATATGGGGACAGAAGGTATTTTAGGCATTCCTTTATACGTCTCTGCCACATACGTCATGTTGTTTATCCTCTTTGGTGCACTCGTGGAGAGAACAGGGACCGGGGCATTATTTATGGATTTCGCAATGGGACTCGCCGGCCATTCAGCCGGAGGCCCTGCAAAAGTTTCATGCATCACCAGTGGAATGTTTGGCACGGTTTCAGGTAGTGCCGTTGCAAATGTGATGACAACTGGAGCATTCACGATTCCACTCATGAAACGACTCGGTTATAAACCAGCCTTTGCAGGCTCCGTCGAAGCCGTAGCCTCAACGGGCGGGCAAATCATGCCGCCAATAATGGGCGCTACAGCATTCATCATGGCCGAATTTCTTGGGGTCAGTTACCTTACTGTTGCCATGTACGCCCTCTTGCCGGCGATACTCTATTACGTTGCTTTATTTCTAAGCATTCATTTTGAAGCTAAAAAAAATGGCATGCACGGGTTAGATAAGTCTGAACTTCCGAAAATATCAAAAGTTCTTAAGGAGCGCGGTCACCTATTCCTTCCGCTAATCATCATTATCGGCACACTTATACTTGGTTTTAGCGCGCCCTTTGCAGCACTTTGCGGCATCATGAGCACCATTCCAACAGCGCTTCTCAGAAAAACGACTCGAGAATACATAAACATTAAAAATATCCTAAAAGCGCTTGAGGAAGGAGCAAAAAACACCGTTACCGTCGCCCTTGCATGCGCTTGTGCGGGTATTGTCATCGGTGTGATCTTCATCACTGGACTAGGGTTAGAATTCACGAGTTTAGTGCTCTCCGCAGCAAACAACCACCTATTTATAGCGCTTGTTTTAACTATGTTTGCCGGCATTCTGCTCGGCATGGGTATGCCAACCGCCCCCGCTTACATCATGCAAACTGCACTATTGGTCCCCGCACTAGTGAAGCTAGGCGTTATGGTCGAAGCCGCCCATATGTTTGTTTTTTATTTTGCCATTCTATCTGCCATTACTCCCCCCGTTGCATTAGCTGTGTATGCTGCAAATGGTATTTCGCGCGCATCAATTTGGGACTCCAGCATCACCGCACTCCGACTTGGCGCGACGGGGTATATCATTCCATTCATGTTTGTCTTTGGCCCATCTCTACTGCTCATTGGTACTGGTATGGAAATAGTACAAACGAGCATTACCGCAGTCATTGGCGTCATATGCCTTGCGTCTGGCCTCTCTGGATACTTATTTAAAGTAACCTCGATCTGGGAACGCATAAGCTTATTAACTGCGGCATTAGTTCTCATTAAACCAGGCCTAGAGAGCGACATCATTGGAGCGGCACTAATAACGTTGACCCTTATTGGTCAATTACGAAAGGAAAAAATATCGCATCAATGAGTAATTTAAAGATACAGAACGCTACAACTTAAAAAATAATTTTTAGGTCTCAGCCTGCACTCTAAATTATAATAAGAGCATGCTGAATAAATTGAGAAAGAAAAATGTTTGATTGGTTCGCCTCACCTGAGGCATGGGTCGCACTTGGAACACTAACAGCTTTAGAAATTGTTCTGGGTATCGATAATATTATTTTCCTCTCAATACTTGTTAACCGTTTACCACAAGCCCAACGTAAGTTTGCGCGACGTCTTGGGCTCTCACTCGCGATGGTCTCTCGATTGGGACTTCTCTTCTCGCTCTCATGGGTGATGTCGCTACGTGAACCAATTATCACATTGGCTAACTTTCCAATATCAGGTCGTGACCTGATATTATTCTTCGGTGGATTATTTCTAATTGGGAAGGCAATCCAGGAAATTCATGAAGCACTAAAGGGCGCAAGCGTTGAGAGAATATCGAGAAAAAGAGCCAGCCTGCTCTCAATACTTATTCAAATATCTATTGTAGATATCGTTTTCTCGCTGGACTCAGTAATTACTGCAGTCGGTTTGGTGGATCAACTAAGCATCATGGTCATCGCTATCGTTTTAGCCGTTGCCGTCATGATGTTTGCAGCCGAGGGTATTGGCAACTTCGTAGACAAACACCCCACCATCAAGGTGCTCGCATTGGCATTCTTAATATTGGTCGGCATCATGCTGGTCGCCGAGTGTTTTCAAATTCACATACCAAAATCTTATCTTTACTTTGCTATGGCCTTTTCGCTCGCGGTTGAGCTCATCAATATCAAACTTAGAGACTCTCAAAAAATATCGCATTAGTAATAACTTAGTCAGGTATTTAAAAAATTCAGAGGCAACCCCGGACAATGCCATTCAAAGGAATATAGTCGACCCAGTCCAGAGGAGGTGACAAAGGCAGTTCTGAGATCTGGACCACCAAAACAAATGTTTGTCACCATTAGATCAAATTCCGGCACTGGCACTCTTGCTCTCACCTCTCCCGTCGGTGCGATAGCGGTGAGACACCCCGTACCAAGCGTTGCTACAACAACGTTACCTTCAGCATCGACCGCGAGTGAATCAAGTCGCTCGTACCCACTAAATTTATGAAGTAATCGGCCAGGCCAAAAAAGATGTGGTCCGTTTTTCTTCAACACACCCGGCGAAGCTATATCAAACGCCCAAAGTCGAGCGGCATTCGTCTCAGCAACGTAGAGTGTTTTCTCATCTGGCGATAGACCGATACCATTGGGGGTGTCAAAAGGATGGATCAACTCAACGATCATTGAGCCGTCGACCTTAGCGTAAAACACTGACCCTCGATCTAGTTGTCGACCCCGGCGCTTACCTAAGTCCGTAAAATAAAAGCCACCTAAGCGGTCAAACACAATATCATTTGGCCCTTTAAGAGATTCTCCATTGCACTCTCGATAAAGAGTGTTAACGTCACCGCTTTTGAGGTCAACCGTCTGTATCGACCCACCTTCGTAATCATCCGGGAGAGCTTCCCCCGGCCGATTAAAGGGCCCTGTCTTAGTCCAAACAAATCCACCGTTATTACAAATGTACATTTTCCCATCTGGACCGAGTGCCGCTCCATTGGGCCCTCCGCCACAATCGGCCACGATAGTTTTTTTCCCATCAGGATCAACACGCGTGAGCGTTTTACGTTCGATTTCCACGAGTAAGACGGAACCATCGGGCATGGCCACAGGCCCTTCAGGAAATAACAATCCTCGACAAATTTCTTTCACTGTAATTCCTCCTCAAAATAATATGTCATTAGAATGTTTCCTAAAGCATTAATACGCCCCCATCAACATGATAGGACTGACCTGTTATAAAGTCAGAATCTTTAGATGCCAAAAAATAGGCCATTGAAGCAACATCCTCCGATGTTTGCGCTCTAGCCATCGGCACAGCCTGAACCCGCTCTCTCCAAGCCGTTCCAATCGGTTTATTTTCAATCGCCGTCCACTCAGCATCAATTTGAATCCACATGTCAGTATCAACCGGACCCGGACATATGCTGTTGACTGTCACCTTTGGAGAGCATTCTGACGCTGCAGATTGGGTAATCATAATAACTGCGGCTTTACTCGCAGAATAAGCACACATAAACTTTCGGCCTGCTCGACCAGCGATTGAAGCCATATTAATGATCTTACCTGTCGGCCTACCGTCTGCTAATGGCGTCTGACTCAACATTTGTTTAGCACACGCCTGAACACAAAAAAATAGACCTCTGGCATTTACATTTTGCATGTAATCCCAATCCTCTGGAGTTGTCTCCAAGAAGCGTTTTACTCGAATAACACCCGCATTGTTCACCAAAACATCAATGCGGCCGAAATGCCCAGTTGATTCGGCAATGAGTCTAGTCGCAGCTCCAGGGTCCGCAACATCAACTGTCAACGGCAAAACATCCACCCCCTCTCTCTGCAGTTCTTCAGAAAGAGACAGGACCGCGTCTTCATTTATATCAGCTATTACAAGTCTTGCGCCTTCAGACGCATAACGACGCGCAATCTGCTCACCAATACCACGCCCTGAGCCCGTAATAACCGCCACAACACCTTTCAACCCATGCATGCGAAATATCCCCTAAAAAAATAAAACTAATCAATGTGCGGCCTCTGAGAATGCCATTGAGTCCGATCTTGAAATGCTCTTGCAATCTTTAGAATTTTAATTTCATCAAATGGTTTACCGTAAATCATCAGACCAATTGGTAACCCGAGGGCATTAAAGCCACACGGAACCGTCACCGCACTTAAATTAAGCATGTTACCGATCGCGGTATTACGCAAACAGCTCACGTTCGTTTTGGAATATGCTTCAACACTAGCCTGACAGGCCGCAACAGAACATGGCGGGATCATCACGGTGGGCACGAGCAATGCATCCGCAGTATCAAAAAAATCAATGGCTTGATGCCTAATCGATGCCATACCATTTTGAATATCAAAATAATCTACAGCCGTGACTTCTTTTCCTTTGATCAAACGATACGACACAATAGGGTCAAGTTGATCAAAATGCTCATCGACCAATAATCTATTTGAATAGTATGCCTCCGCAGCAATCACTAAGCCTTTTGGATTCAATCTTAGTGCCGTATTTGCTACATCAAACGGTCGATATTCAATGCTTGCCCCTAAGTCTTTAAAGACAGAAGCCGTGCCTAAAACCGATTTTTCCACCTCAGGGTCACAGTCATCGAAGAATACATTCTGAGCATAAACCAAGCGCTGTCCCGCCAACGATTCCTGTGATAAAGCATTAATTATTTCGCTCAATGGACGAAAATCTTGCATAGAAGGGTCATCGGGGTCCTGTTTTGCCATCAATCGGTACACTACCTCTGCGTCTCTAGCGTCTCTTGTTAGTGGGCCCACTGAATCAAGAGTCCAACTTAAGGGAAAAACACCTCGACGACTAATTTGACCGACGGTGGTTTTTAGTCCAGTCACACTATTGAACGAAGCAGGAATCCTTACCGACCCTCCCGTATCGCTCCCAAGAGCCATGGGCACAAGACCAGCACCAACCGCAACGCCTGACCCACTACTTGACCCCCCAGGTATGTAATGATCGCGAGCCCAGGGGTTTACTGGGGTAGCGAGTTTATTGTTGATACCCACGCCGCCGTAAGCAAATTGGACGGTGTGAGTCTTACCGACAAGAATGGCTCCTAGTTCTTCGAGACGGGAGACGATAAAGGCATTCTCATTTGGCACATTATCGGATAGCAAATCAGTACCCGCTCTAGTCGGAACACCAGCAATGTCATACAAGTCTTTGACTGCATAAGGAATGCCGTGTAACGGCCCGCGGTCAACTCCTGCGTCGAATTCCGCATCAGCAAATTTTGCCTGTTCTAGTGCACGAGTCTCAAGAACCTCAACAAACGCATTGAATTTTTCATCGTGCTGCTTGATTCTATCCAAGTAACCTTGAGTCAATGATTCCGAGGTGAGTTGACCAGAGCGGAGTTGTTGACCGAGCTCTACAATTGATGCAAACGGATCAAACGAAGTCATTAGAACGATCTCTCCTCAACAGGGACAACTCAATAGGTGCTGAAATTTAACCACAACACTATAGGCAAAATTTGATTATGGCAATCAAGACCCAAGAAGAACGGGCAGCACCACTTGTATTGGGTCTCTCAAAACCCCATCTGCCACTGCGTCGTACTGCGTTGGCTGGTCATTGACTATCAGCACATCAGCATGAGCAGCTTTCGCAACATCCACAACACCCGCAATCGGGTACACCTGAAGCGTTGTGCCGACACATAACAAAAGATCACCTTTTTTAACACAATCAAATGCCGCATTAATTTTGATCTCGTCCAAAGATTGTCCGAAAGAAATCGTGTCGCTTTTCAAAATACCCGAACAACTCGAACAAAGAGGATCGAGCTCCCCCTGTTTAACCCGCTTAAGCTCATCCAGCATATTCGTTTTTTTTTGGCATGACATGCACACCACACGATGGATCGTCCCATGGATTTCTATGATTTTATGGGGGTCATTACCAGCGGCTTGATGTAGCCCATCAATATTTTGGGTAATTAATTTCAGTAATTTTCCTGTTTCTTCAAATGCGGCAATAGAATCATGTGCCTCATTCGGTATAGCCCGTAACGCAGGATGCGTTAATCGAGACTGCCAAGCCAAACGCCTTACGTCAGGGTCAGACATGTAATATCGAATATCCGACATTTTTTCAGCAAGAGGGTTTTTCGTCCATACACCCTGAGGCCCTCTAAAATCGGGGACTCCTGAATCAGTCGAAACTCCAGCTCCTGTCAAAACCACAACTGCAGAAGCAGCTTGAACCATAACCTTGGCTCTTTGAATATCTGACTTATCCAAGCCCATCGTGTACTAACTGATCGCCTTAAACAGGAATGGCAAACTTCTATCGAGTCGATAGTCAAGATCCGAATGGTTGTCATCAAATTCTTCGTACACATGCGCAACGCCGAGATCATGTAATCGTTCTGACAAAATACGTGACCCATAATGGATGAAGTATTGATCCCTCGTCCCGCACTCTATCCAAATTCCTTGTAGCTTCTTCAAATGACTGCCGAAACGTTTTACCAAATTGATAGGGTCATGAGCCAACCAACGCTTCCATCGTGCCTCAATTAACTCTCCTGTATCCATATCAAATGGCACTCGAAAACCAAGTGGCGCTTTTGGATCGGGATCATATGTGGCTGCCATACAAAGGTTCATCAAACAATGTCCCTCTGAAGACGATACTTTTTCTCGTGACCAAGTTGCTTTCAAAAAACGTTTGATTCTCCCGTCGTCCATCCCATGCTTGACAAGCTCTCGCCTACCTTGCTCACTCTTTGAGCCCTCTTTGGGGGAGTAACTAACAACACGATATTTTGCTAATGCATCCAATGTGTTTGGCCAATCCCGACGATAAATAAAATCGAAATAAGCGTCACCAGACAGGTTAGCAATAGCGCCCCAAACATCAGGGTGATTCATGCCTTGAACCATGGCCCCGTAACCACCAGATGATTTACCAAAACAGGCGCGATGTTTGGCTGATGATTTGGTCCGCAACATACCATCCACAAAAGGAACAATCTCTAGGTTTAAATAGTCATCATAACGACCTAAAGCGGAGGAATTGATATATTGATTACCGCCAAGAGATGTAAAACAATCTGGAAATACCACAATCACTGGGCCAATCTTTTTCTCGTGAACTAAACGCTCTAATCGCTCAGCCATATTTTCACCAAAAGGCTTCCAATTCAATCTTGCAGGACCTGAACCCGTAAACCCAGCCAAATCATAAAAAACTGGGTATCGCTGTGTCGTATTAGACGAATAACCTGGAGGTAACCAGACTAAGATCTCCCGCCGGTAAGGATCCTTCAGAGGGTTGTTCTTCAGAACCTTAGAAACGTGCTCCAACCGCACTAATTCCCCCCTCGGATGACTTCTTTTTCTCAGAGACATTTAACGTTTGCCACACTTATAAGCATCAGACAATGATTGTCTGATGACATCCGCCCCAGATTTGTGACGCAACTGACTATTAGCGCTCAAATACGCTCGCGCCGTGAGCTCTATATCTAACCCAGACACACTGCTTTGTGTACAAAAAAATAGTTCATTAAACGCATCGTGAATACCGAGAACGAAACCAGAAAATTTATTTCTGATGTCTGCATCAGAGCTCATTGACCACTCGCGGACCTCCTGTGACGTTATGAATTGTTTTTGTATTTGCTCTGCATGTGAGGGCGCAATGCCGGCTGCAAAAACACAAAGGATCAACATAAATCGTCTTACATTCATATACATAAATTGCCCCACTTAAAACCTACTTAAGATTTCAAAACCACTCCATTATTTGCTGACTGCTCAAAACCATCCTTCCAAGCAAGGATGCCATTAACGATAGTGTATTTAATACCTCGCGAAGGCATGACCATACGCTTCGCACCACCGGGCAAATCGTAACGGCGCTCAGGCCGCTCCGAAGAACCGATCTCAGCCGCATCGAATATTGTAATATCCGCGGCATACCCTCGGCGAAGGCGTCCTCGATCTCTAATCCCAAACAGATCTGCCGGATCAGAAGTCAGACGTCTCACTCCCTCCTCTAGAGACAAAACGCCTCTTTCGCGAACCCAGGTCCCCAATAGATATGTTGGATATCCTGAATCACACAGCATATCAACATGTGCGCCACCGTCGCCCAAACCAATCAGTATCGAAGGATCATTCAACAGCTCGGCCATACGATCAATTCGGGTATTAAATGATTGAATCGTAAATTCGCAGGCTAAGTCATCGGTGACCGCAATGTCGAGAAAAGCGTCTACCGGATCTTTCCCTTGCGCATGCGCGATTTCCGAAACGGGCAAATCAACAAATGGGGCAAGCTCCTCACTGCGCGCATGATGCAAAGTAATTCGTTCCCAGTCAGCAAATCCAGTTGGATTTTTTAAATCCTCCCTAAACTGCTTTCTGAATTCCGGATCAGCATAAATGAGCTTCTGAGCCTCCTTAGATTTGTTTTCAAAAACACGCTTCCAAGAGGGAAACGACGCAAATGAAAAAGGGTTACGCATATCCATCTCTCGCGTTAGCGGTAGCGGTGATGTCTGCGGTCTAGCGCCTTTTTCAATCATTGGTTTTGCGCGTCGAAGACTCTCTCGAACCGCCTCTGAAATATCATCTCGATCAAACATCGCGATAAACGTGACAGGCCGTCCACTCTCGTCAAGCAACATATCAAGAATGTCGCATTGATCCTCCTCCAGCACCCCCAGCTGTCGAGTCAACGCAATCTCAATCGCACCTTTGTTGCGTTTCTTTAATGTGTTCGCATATGCTTTTAATTCCGCTCGACTGGCATTGCGACAAGCTAACGGTTTTCCACCAAAACCCATATGTTGATTAAGTATCGTACTGGAGAACCCAAAAGCCCCGTGGTCCATTGCCTCACCAAGTAGACGAGCTATCTCACACATTTCACGCTCATCCGCAGCTCTTTCGATAGATTCTTGACCCATCACAAAGTGCCTAAATGGACTCAATGGGGCCAAAAAAGCAGTATTTACCCCAATTTTTTGTCTCTGCGCGAAGTCCATAAATTCTGGAAATGACTCCCAATCCCAGGTGATCCCTTTTTCTAAAACCTCGAATGGAATTGCTTCAACATTTTCAAGGTCGCGCATGGCGACCTCACGTGCATCCCAGTGGCACGGAGCAATACCAACACCACAATTTCCCAAAACAACCGAAGTCACTCCATGCCAAGAAGATGGCGTAACCAATGTATCCCAACAAATCTGAGCATCATAATGAGTATGTGGGTCAATAAATCCAGGCGCCACAATGAGGCCCTCTGCGTCAATCACTCGATTACCCGAAGTGTTTAACTCTCCAATCTCAACGATAACCCCACCGCTGACACCCACGTCAGCGCGATAGGCTGGAAGTCCGGTGCCGTCTATGATTATTCCATTTTTAACTAAAAGATCATACATATCAGAAGACCTGTAAATTTAACCGCTTATTTATTGAAACCGAATACGCTGTACGAAGCTTGAAATATGCGCCCCTATCTCTTCAGGGCTGTCTTCCTGTAAAAAATGCAATCCAGATACCGTAACCTCAGTTTGATTCGGCCAATGACGACACAGATCTCTTTGTCGCCCAACCAAAATAGAACCAGGATCCGCATTAATGAAGAGTTTGGGCACTTGGGACGACCTAAGCCACCGGGAATAATCTCTAACTACATTCACCACCTCAGCAGGCTCACCCTCAATGGGGATCTGTCTAGGCCACGACAAAGTAGGCCTTCTCTCCTCTCCAGAGTTTTGAAAAGGCCGTCGATATTCAGCCATCTCACTGTCACTCAATGTTCGCGAGATAGATCCAGGGAGCACACGTTCAACGAAAACATTTTTGTCTAAAATCATCTCTTCTCCATCGGGAGAGCGGAATGCTTGGAATACCTTACGCGCATTTTCTGGCCAATCATCCCAAGTGAGCACATCAACAATCGCTTCCATATATACGATACCTTGCACTCGCTGGTCGTGCTTTGATACCCACTCAAAGGCCAAAGCGGAACCCCAATCATGGATGACGAAAATGATTCGATCTCCCAAGTCTAATTGCTCCCAAGCCGCAAACAGATATTCTCTTTGCTCTGAATAAGAGTAACGACCCGCATTGGACTCTGGCAGTTTGTCCGAATCACCCATACCAATCAGATCACATGCGATCAGTCGTCCTAACCCCTCACAGTAAGGCATGATATTGCGCCATAGATATGATGAAGTCGGATTTCCATGCTGAAAAACAATCGAATCACCTTTGCCTACATCGATATATGCCATCTTCTTACCATTGACTTGGATCGACTTCTTTGATGCAAACGGTTGATCGCTAGGCATAAGACCCACTCCTGTGTTATCGCCCTTCGAATACGGGCTTTTGTTTACTAATGAACGCAGCAATCCCGTTCTGAGCATCGTCAGTGCCGACCATCCTTGCGATTTCTCTGGTTTCCCGCTCCATTTGTGATTCAAGCGTGTCGTTAGGCGACATGAGCACCAGTCTTTTTACGCCTCCATGCGCCAATGTAGGCCCCGCAGCAAGATCTCGAGCCAATTTGTCCACTTCCTTTTGCAAATCGGCGGCCGGCACAATTCGATTCACTAGCCCCCAGTCAAGAGCCTCTTGGGCTGTTAGTGTTCGATTTGTTAGATATAACTCGAGCGCACGACGACGACCAATAACTCGAGTTAAAAAGTAAGTAGAACTTCCATCTGGTGTGAGGCCAATTCGCGTGTAAGCACTGGTAAACTTTGCCGTGTCAGAGGCTATGACTAAGTCACAACATGCAGCTAGACTCAATCCAGCTCCAGCTGCCGCACCATTCACCGCAGCAATAACGGGCGCATCTAACCAGGCTAAACGCGAAATAGCGATATGGAGGTATCCTGTCATTTCGCGTACCAATGCTTCTAGGCGATGCTTGTTCGCGTGGAATTCGGCAATATCACCGCCCGCACAAAAAGCCTTATCTCCACTGCCAGTAATCACCACTGCACGCACATCTTTGCTGCTCGCCATCAAATTAACAATATCGTGAAGATCTTTAGCTGCCTGACCATTGATTGCATTAAATGAGTTTTCGCGATTGATCGTAATTCTCGCAATGTTATCCTCAACTTTAAATAGCATCGTTTCAAATTCCACTTTTACCTCCTATATCAATTTTTATACTGTGCTCTCTAACAGTGATACGAGCATATATATTTTTCACTGACACAATCTTACGACACACACTGATATTTTGCTCTACGAGAACCACCACCTTTATATATAGTGTCGGCTAGAGTTATGAATCACGTTGCTGCGTCCAACTGCAGGGACGTCTTTGACCAATTCACATGGGAGTAAAACTCGTGCCGGCGTTTAAAAACTTTGTACCAAATGGGGTCATCCCTGCGACGTTATTGATTCTCAACGAAGATCTCACCATCAATGATCCTGCTACGCGAAAACACATCAAAGATTGCGCGCTGGTTCCAGGCGTGTCTGCGGTAACAGTTAACGGCCACGCTTCCGAAGTACATGCCTGCTCTTTCGAGGAACAAAAACAGATACTTAGCTCAACGATGGACGAGATTGGCGACCAATGTCCTGTCATCAATGGGGTCTATGCCGACGGAAGCCTTAAAGCTGCACGAATCGCAAAAATGGCAGATGCAGCAGGCGCCTCCTGTTTGCTGGTTTTCCCACCCAATACCATGTCTATGGGTGGCCAATTACGTCCAGAAATGGCGATCGCTCACTTTAGTGAAATAGCGAATGCAACAGACCTACCCCTAATTTGCTTCCAATACCCAATGTCAACTGGACTGGGTTATCCCTTCGACACACTACTCAAATTATTTGATGCCATACCTAGTATTAAAGCCATCAAAGACTGGTCAAACGATCCGATGCTGCATGAAAAACACATCAAGACATTTCAATCTCTTTCCAACCCCATCAATGTCCTTACTACCCATAGCTCCTGGCTAATGGCCTCACTCAGCATGGGTGCGAACGGATTGCTATCAGGAGCCGGCAGCGTGATTGTCGATCTGCAAGTTCAGCTATTTCAAGCAGTGAAAAGTAAAAACTTAGAGCTTGCCCAAGCCATCAACGATCGTATTTACCCTCTGGCTCAGGTATTTTATACGCCACCCTTTCTTGATATGCACAATCGAATGAAAGAGGCGCTTGTTTTGCTAGGCCGTACAGACGAAGCACATGTCCGCCCTCCACTTGTGAAAATCTCCGATCAAGAATTAGATAGATTGAATCAAGCACTAAAAGAAGCAAAGATATAAGTTACCCATTGGAGATTCCGGTAACACACTGATCTGAACTGTGTCCTACCCCCCCTGATAACCAGTAAACGGTATGTGTTGGACATCGAATACCAGTCACGTTTCTTTGATTGTATTTACTTCTACGCTATACTTCGGCCAGCCAGATGGTGACGAGACTCAATTAATCTGGCAAATGACCACGAAACTAAAAGTGGATTCCAAACACAGGGAGATATTTATGACTGCAATATTTCAATCGCTAGGCAAGACCGTTCTTGCCGGCGTGGTGATTCTGGTAGTTCTGCTACTCGTTGCATCGAGTATGGGAGACGCAAGCAATATGTCGCACGCTTGGGGAATATTTATCATGCGTTGGTTACATGTTCTCGCTGGCGTAATGTGGATAGGTATACTCTGGTACTTCAACTTTGTGCAGATACCTTCGATGCCAAAGATCCCCGATGAACAAAAGCCAGCGATTGGCAAAGTCATTGCACCGGCCGCACTTTTCTGGTTCCGTTATGGCGCTCTTGCGACTGTAATTACCGGTGCATTGCTTGCTCAAGGACAGGGCTACTTAACGACTGCCTTGTCATTTGGTGAGGGATATTTAGCCATAGGAATTGGCATGTGGATGGCTCTCGTTATGGCGGCTAATGTTTGGTTCATTATCTGGCCCAATCAAAAGAAGGCACTTGGGATTGTAACGGTTGAAGCGGCACAAAAGGCTGCTGCCGCAAAGATAGCAATGATGGGGTCGAGATTCAACACAATGCTCTCAATTCCTATGCTGTATATGATGGTCGCACAACAAAATGGGGGTGGGGCTTTAATCTGGTAATAGCTGCCTATAAATCGTCCTATAAAAAAGCCCACATACATGTGGGCTTTTTTTCAAATTAACTCATTGATGAAGCATTTAAGCCATAGTATTTATTTTCTTATTACGCTCAACTGCGGTTAGCATTTCCAAAAAAACGTTAAAGAAATGAAAAATTAATATCTGGTTTTATCCCACTCACCATATCCGCAATTGCAGCTCCCGAACCGCAAGACAACGTCCAACCAAGCGTCCCATGCCCTGCATTTAAAAATAAGTTACCAAACCCTGTGCGGCCTATTAATGGCACACTCGAGGGTGTCATGGGCCTCAATCCAGCCCACTTTCGCGCGTTTTCGTAATCCATCCCATACGGGAACAGTTTCTTCACTCGATTTAAAATACCCGTACACCGCGCTTCATTAATCGACACATCATACCCATTCAACTCAGCGGTACCTGCCAATCTTAAAAAACTACCGAGCCGTGACATTGCAACTTTTCCATTTTCGTCTGTAATGCATACTTCTGGAGCCAAACTTGGGTCAACCACAGGAACCGTCAGGGAATAACCCTTGACAGGAAATATAGGAACGCGAAGGCCTATCGGTCGCAATAAAGCATCTGTTACGCTACCTGTAGCAATCACGTAAGCATCAGCAGTCTTTAACGTTATCTCGCCGTTTTTATCGATCGTACGTAGACCCCCAATTGAATCATTCGAGCCAACAAACCCAATAACTTTGGTGTCATAAGAGAAAGTTACATCATGCCGTCGCTTGCACGCCTCTTCGAGTTGCCGAGTGAAAAGGTGTGCGTCTCCCGACTCATCGTCGGCAGCGTAAGTTGCTCCCACAATAGGCAATGTCGATTGCCGTAACGCAGGTTCAATTCGAATCAGTTCGTCAGTTGAGCACACAGACATGTCTAAACCATACTCAAGCAAGGTAGCCAAGCGCAAATTAGCGGCTGTAAACTCGGACTCATCGGTGTGAATTTGCAGAATACCCTTTGTGACCTGATGATACTCAAGCTCCTCACTTTGTCGAAGTTCTTGTAAGCACTGGCGACTATAAATACCCAATCTCAAGATATCCAGCATATTATGCCGCGTTCTACTCGGTAGACATTCAAACAAAAACCTAAGCCCCCACGACCACTGTTTCAAGTCCGCTCTCATACGAAAGAGAAGTGGCGCATCCTCACGCCCTAACCATTTAAGGATTTTAAGTGGCGCGCCAGGATTGGACCATGGCTCCGCTTGACTGACGGAGATCTGTCCACCATTCGCGTAGCTCGTGCCTAACCCAGACCCGGAGTCTCGATCAATCACTTCTACTTGATGACCACGCTTAGCAAGAAACCACGCCGTGGTCATTCCCACGACACCCGCCCCAACTACTATAGTCTTCATGTTATAAGGACTTCCTCGCGGCAACCCTTAGACGATTACTGCGCAACCCAACCACCATCCGACAAAATATCAGTGCCGGTTATAAACGAAGCTGCATCAGTGCACAAAAATCTAGCAATCTCACCAATCTCCTTCGGATCCCCCCAACGACGGGCGGGTACATTTGATAATAAGTCATCATTTTTTGACGAATCAGATCTCAGTGGTGCGGTTAGGTCTGTCGCATAAAAACCTGGGCTGATCGCCACGACATTAATGCCATCATCAGCGTGTTCTAAAGCCATTGATTTAGTAATGGCTAAAACCCCATGTTTGGACGCGCAGTACGCAGCCCGCCCAATGCTGCCCACGTTCGCCATAATGGACGTGATGTTGATAACTCGACCCCATTTGTGAGTTTTCATATGAGGGACGAAAGCTCTTGAGCACAGAAACACCCCCGTCAGATTAGTATCTAAAACCGTGTTCCATTCCTCTAAAGAAAACTCGATGAGGTTTTTACGGATAGCTGTTCCAGCATTGTTAACTAAAATATGAATGGGGCCAAATCGCTTACTGACTTGTTTTTCCAAATCGTTGACCTGATCTTCATAACGAACATCACAAATAAACGTATCTGACTCTACGCCAAGCTTGTCTAGAAGCGCCTTCGTCTCAGAGAGTTTCTCTTCATTCCTTCCAACGCAGGCAATTGACGCGCCCGCCTCTGCGAGGCTGATGGCCATGGCTCGGCCGAGCCCGCGACTGGCTCCGGTGACAACGGCGACCTTACCTTTCAGTGGTTGATCCGACATAACTTTCTCCCCGCTTACCTTTTGTCTAAAGCTTGAGTATACAGCCAACAACGGGGCGGACATTTCGGTATAGTTTTCGTTTGATACATTAACCAAAGATCACGTACTCTAAAAACCCATGTTCCAAAGCAGACACTTCAAACACTGGCCAACTCACTTACCCCGCAAGCTTGAGCCTCCAACAAAAACCATATTCCAAAACCTGGTCGTATCTGCCGAGCGGTTCCCAGAAAAGACAGCCATTTTTTTTTACGGCACCACAATATCTTATCGAGACCTGCTGCATCAGACTGAATCACTCGCAGCATACTTGCGCGACGATTGCCATGTAAAAAAAGGAGATCGAGTTATTCTCGACTTACAATCATCGCCTCAGTTTGTTATCGGCTACTACGCAATTTTGGCACTGGGAGCCCTCGTCGTTCCAATAAGCCCAATGAACGTCACAGACGAAATCAACCACTACTGTACAGACTCCGGGGCTCGGATAGCCATCGCCAGTCAAGACGTTGTCAAAGAATTTAAGGATGCGCTCGATCAAAATTTTATAGATCGACTCATCGTCGCAACATACTCCGACTTCATTTCAAAATATTTTACAGGTGAAATCCCAACAAACATTGCCGAAGAAAAAATATCTTTTAACATAGTTCAAGTGATGGATTGGTCAAGTATCCCGCAAGAAAACGTAAATCTTAATAAAACTGAAATTAATCTCAGTGACCTTGCTGCAATTTTGTACACATCCGGAACAACAGGACGACCGAAAGGGTGTATGCATACGCATGAAACCATCATGAGAAACATAGAAGGTGCAGTGCTATGGGAAGGCATGAGCTCAACCTCTGTCCTACTCACTACCGCACCACTATTCCACGTCACCGGCATGCAGCACAGCATGAATGCTGGAATCGCAGCATCTGGATCACTAGTTATTTTACCGAGGTGGGATCCAAAAATTGCCGGAGAATTGATTGAGAGATACGCCTGTACGCATTGGGCCAATGTGCCTACCATGGTGGTCGATTTACTGGCAGAACCTACGGTCGAAACGCGTGATCTGAGCTCACTACAGAATATTTTTGGTGGCGGTTCATCCATGCCAGAATCAGTCGCACAAGAACTATTCGACCGGTGCGGCATCAGATACATGGAAGGGTACGGGATGACTGAGGCAATCTCACAAACGCACATGAACCCGCCTCAAGATTTGCGTAAACAATGTCTCGGCATACCCACGTTTGACACAATGGCCACAATCATTGATCCAGAAACCTTGCGTGAACTGGGTCCCAATGAAACAGGTGAAATCGTCGCGTCTGGGCCTCAAATAATGCTTGGTTATTGGGAGAGAGAAGACGCTAATAAGGAGAGTTTCATTGAAATTAATGGGGATCGATTTTTTAGAACCGGCGACCTTGGTCGCTACGATGAGGATGGGTTTTTCTATATCTCTGATCGAATTAAACGCATGATCAATGCCTCGGGCTTTAAAGTCTGGCCAGCAGAAGTAGAAGCGACTCTATACAAACATCCTGCAATCAAAGAATTAGCGATCATTTCATCGCCAGACCCCAGACGGGGCGAAACGGTTAAAGCGATGATTGTGCTGAAAGGGGCTTATAAAAATAACACCTCAGAAAAAGAGATCATCGATTGGTCACGAGAGCACATGGCTTCCTATAAGATTCCTAGGCTTGTTGAATTTGTCACCGAATTACCTCGATCAGCATCGGGGAAGATTCAATGGCGTCTCTTACAAGAAGACGAATGGCAACAACAGTCATAAATGATTCGGATCATACACAAATGAAAACTTTTGATAACGCTCAAGATCACGGATTAACTCAAGATATCAACTCTGTCTATGAAGAACAACGTGATGATGTCACTTCTTTCATTTGCGATCTGATTAAACATCCGAGTCTGCTTGGCCAAGAGGATAGCGCGCAAAATTTCATGGAGGAAACTTTTGTAAGCCTAGGTCTTGATATTGATCGCTTTGGCATCAATCACGACGTACTCAAAAATGTCGAAGGGTACTCGCCCTCTGTCGGAGAATGGGATGGCCATGACAATATTGTTGGGATCCATCGGGCCAAATCTAAACATGGAAAATCGCTAATACTTAACGGCCACATTGATGTAGTGCCTGTAGGCGCAGAAGATTTATGGTCGTCTCCTCCTTTCAACCCCACCATTAAAGACGGTCGCATATATGGGCGTGGCGGAGGAGATATGAAAGCGGGCATTACCGCTTACATCTATGCTTTCAAAACACTTCAAAAACTTGGTTATCGACCAGCCAGTGATGTTTTCTTGCAATCCGTAGTCGAAGAAGAGTGTACGGGAAATGGGGCACTTGCTTGCCTTCATCGTGGTTATAAAGCTGATGCCGCAATCATTCCGGAGCCCTTTAACGAAACAATCATGTCGGCCCAGATGGGGGTCATGTGGTTACAAATAGAAGTTACTGGAAAGCCTGCGCACGTGCTTCACGACACAATGGGAAACAATGCTATTGAGGCGGCGTTCAGTATTTGGGAGCATTTGAAAGGTTTAGCATGTCTGTGGAACGATAAGAACCACTCGCATGCAGCATTTGGAGACATGGCGGCTCCCGTCAAATTCAACCTTGGTAAAATTTCAGGTGGCGAATGGGCCTCATCGGTTCCGACGCGATGCACAATGGACATTCGTTGCGGCTTCTTTCCTGGGCAATCGCCAAAAGAGATACGGCAGTTAATCGAGAATCATTTAAACGCCGCGATTGAGAATGACTGCAACTTAAAAAATATTAAGCACGTGATAACGTATCGCGGATTCCAATCACCCGGTTGTGTTGTCGACACCAGTAGCAAATTTATTAATCTATTAAGTCACACTCACGAAACTCATTTAGGCCGGCCGACAGAATTATTTGCCAGTGCGGCGACAACTGATGTGCGAACATTTCAATTGTATGGAAATATTCCCGCAACATGCTATGGACCAGAAGCATTAAATATTCACGGAATTGACGAATCAGTGTCGATCCAAAGTACGATTGATGTCAGTCGAGTCCTGTGTCACTTCATGACACAGTGGTGCGGCATTGAAAAGCGCTAGTGACCAAATAATACGTTAAGACCTAACAGCCATCACTTAAATCGCAAGAATTCAAAATCGCATCCAAGTGGCGCCTGAGTGACCGTCTCGTAGTAGAGCCGAGCATAACCTCTAGGCGGAGATTCTCTCATCGTCCAGCCTTTCTTCCGACGATCTAATTCTTGCTCAGACACCAACAAATCTAACTTTTTCTCTTTCACTGATAATCTGATGCTATCGCCCGTTTGCACAAATGCCAGATTCCCCCCGGAGGCAGCATCAGGAGATACGTGCAGCACTACCATCCCAAAGGCAGTCCCACTCATTCGAGCATCCGAGATACGCACCATATCCTTGACGCCTCTTACCGCGAGCTTTTTCGGGATTGGTAAATATCCAGCCTCAGGCATGCACGACTCACTTTTCGGCCCCGCATTTTTTAGTACTAAAAAATCATCCTCTGACACATCTAAATCTTCAGAATCAATGCGCTTACTTAAATCTTCCAATGAATCGAACACTACGGCTCTTCCCGTTCGCTCAAAAAGATTCGAATCAGCTGCCGCTCGCTTGAGTATCGCGCCTGTTGGGGCGAGCGTACCAAACAGTGCGATTAATCCGCCCTCTTTTTGATACGGATCGTCAAAAGCACGGATAACATTCCGGTCGACCCATTTCGGAGTTTCCGACAACCATTGACCAAGTGTCTCACCCGTCACCGTCAGACAATCGAGATGCAATTGATGTTTTAATTCGTGCAACACTGCGGTTAAACCACCAGCCGCGAATAAATCTTGCATATAATGTTCGCCCGTTGGTTTCAAGTTAACCAACACCGGTGTCTCGTCAGAAATACGATTGATATTCTCTAATGGCAGGTCAATCCCACGTCTACCAGCAATCGCAGCCAAGTGAACCACTGCGTTGGTAGAACCACTGATGGCAAGCAAAACTCTTAGCGCATTTTCCACCGATTTAGGCGTGATAATTTCGTGAGGCAACGGTGCTCCGGAAACCGCCATTTCCATAGCACGTTCACCACAAGCCTCAGCCAAACGAAGTCGATCCGCATGAACTGCCGGTATAGCTGCACTTCCAGGCAAACTCATCCCAAGAACCTCGGCGATGCAGGCCATAGTGCTCGCTGTACCCATGACAGCACAACTGCCGGCTGTCGTTGCCAACTTACCTTCTATTTCATTAATCTTAACGTCAGAAACCTCACCTGCACGGTATTTACCCCAAAACCGGCGGCAGTCAGTACATGCACCCAACTGCTCACCCTCAAAGGGCATAGCTAACATAGGCCCGGTCACCAGTTGTATGGAAGGAATGTTTGCTGAAGCAATGCCCATGAGCTGAGCAGGAACTGTTTTGTCGCAACCCCCGATCACAACGCATGCATCAATAGGTTGCGCCTTCAACATCTCCTCAACATCCATTGACATCAAATTGCGAAACATCATGCTGGTCGGCGACAGAAATACTTCACCCAGCGAGATTGTTGGAAATTCAATCGGCAATCCACCACGCTTCAAAACACCTCTTTTAACGGCCTCGACCAGATCTGGCATTGTCCGATGACAATTATTAAAACCACTTGGCGATGTGGCTATTCCGATAATAGGTCGGCTTAAACTATCCAGGGAGTAGCCCATAGATCTAGCAAATGAACGACGCAGATACGCGGCAAATCCTGGATCACCATAATTCGTTAAGTTCCTTGTGATCCCTTGACTCATATTTTTTGAATCTGCCATAAATTCCGCACCATTAGTAAATATCGATTGCTACTTCTTACGAGATTTGAGACCTCTTTGAACGTGAACAACAGCCATAATTGGCAGCGCCAAACCGATCACCCAGTGAACGATCCCTGTCACTGATCGAATGCTTTCATTGCCCAAATAATACAGAAAATACCCCGATGCACTGAGGACGACCATCGTGGCAAACATAAAAATGCCTGTCCATAAATTTCGACGCATAGACCACGCTCGTGAGACGTGGCCAGGAAGTACGCTACCAAATCCAATCATCATGAACGCCGCGCATATTCCGTGAATCGACAGCAAGACGCGCTCCAAAGGATGATGTATGGGACCAAACTCACCTTCAACACGAATGAAGTAGTGCAAATATAGCCAAAATCCACCCGACAGAGTCAGGATGCCACCAACGACATAAAGAAACTGTGCGTGGTAACGACCTAACTTAATTGGCATCATTTGGCATCACATCCATCGTTTTTGGAAAGCTTGTTAAGTGCTCGCCTCGCACTAAAAAACCACAGGCATTAAATTGATTGAGCAACAATTCAACCTCCTCTTCCATCATCAACATACATTTTGTAAGTGCATCAGCCACAACACAAGTCGATGCCATCACTGATGCCGAAGCACCTGATGGAATAGACTTATTGCTTCTAGGGTCAACTATTATGCCCGACTGGTTATATTCAACATGCTGATGGTACGCCGCGCTGGTTGCAAACGCGGCATTAACCAAATCCAACGAGGCCACCGACTCATAAGGTCTTAACGGATTTCGAACGAGAATTGGGTATGGCGCACCAAATGCCCTAACATCACCTCCGGCATTCACATAAGCCGATTCAGCACCCCGTCCCTTTATGAATTCAATCGCCTGATCTACTGCATAACCTTTAGCAATTCCACCCAAATCAATCAATCCAGTCTTCAATCGAAGTACTCGACCATCATCCAAAAGACGCAACAAATCCCCATTGGGATCAGCCTCTGCGCAGATGCTGAATACACCTTCACTGCGTCTAGAAATATCTTGGGCCAATTCAAGCACGGCCCACAGATCTGAAGAAACAACCAATTCCACATTAACCCCGAGGCGATTAACTTGAGTCACCTCACTACAATCGTCAAACCGACTCATCGAACGCTGAATCCGTTCAATCTGAGTAAATGCATCTGAAATGATTTGTTGCGCTATTTCTTCATGTGTATCTTGAACTCCAATCTCAACGATTGTGCCAAGCAGAGGTCGCGCCCGTTTACTGACTTTTGAGGTAGAGATCATAAGTGGCCAACACCCGACTTACCCCTTCAGTAATATGCCGACAAGACATGGTTGCTCCAGAAATGTTTTTGATTTCCTCCCCAAGATCAAGATGAGATCCAGGTTTATGCCCCACAAACTGTGCACGCCAGCGAGGATTCCTCACTTCATAACCGTAACTCTCTCGGTATACCAAAATCTCGATTTGCCTCACTTCACCTATAGCACTGAGGGCTACCGCATACGTTATATATTCATGCTTCCCAATGACCTCATCCACAATAAAGTAGCCCGACAATTTGCCACCATCGAACACCTTCCAAGCCGGAAGAGAATCTCGATCAACGATTACACCTGAAGCATTTTTAATTGCTTTTTTTGCGATGCTGTCGAGCTTAACATCTGACTTTTCAAACGCAGCCGAATTACCAAACATCAACTTTTGCGCCTGCTCCACACTTAAATATTCCGCCGCGTAAACGTGTCCAGACACAGCTACAGTAGCAATGGGAATACCAATAAGTTTGAACCAGTCGTTGTTCATTATTATAAAAACACTAACGACTGGTTGAGAGCACCACTTTACCAATGACGCGCTTTTGCAGAAGCTCGTTGAGCGCCTCACCCGCTCTCTCCAGGGGATAAACTTTGTGGATGTGCGGAGATATTTTTCCTTGGTCGAACAAATCCATTAATTCTTGATTGTTCTTTCTGTTTAACTCTGGCTCACGCTTGGTAAACTCTCCCCAAAAAACCCCAACAACAGAACACCCTTTGAGCAATGGTAGATTTAGCGGCACTTTTGGAATCTCACCTGAGGCAAAACCCACCACTAAAAACCGACCGCCCCAACTCATATCTCGGAGCGCTTTCTCAGAAAATGAACCACCCACCGGATCGTAAACCACATCAACACCACGACCTTGTGTGATTTCCTTAACAGACTGCCGCAAATCACTTTCCGAATAATTAATTAAATGGTCGGCACCGCTTTGCTTGCATACAGATAATTTTTCAGCATTTGATGCCGCCGCAATGACCGTCGCACCTAAGGCTTTTCCTAATTGAATCGCCGCTATACCAACACCTCCAGAGGCACCAAGAACCAGTAGAGTTTCACCGGCACGCAATAGAGCACGATCCTTTAACGCGTGATAACTTGTTCCATACGTCAAAACAAATGCAGAGGCTCTTTCGAAATCCATTTTGTCAGAAATCATAACGGTTCGGCTTTGGTCAACAACCAACTCCTCAGCAAACCCTCCCCATGTTGAAAATGCAATGACTCGATCTCCAACCTTCAGGCTGTGCACGTCAGGACCCACTTGCTTGACCACTCCAGCAACCTCTCCACCTGGGGAAAATGGAAGATCCGGCTTAAATTGATATTTGCCTTGGATGATAAGGGTATCTGGAAAATTTACCCCGCAAGCCTGAACTGATATCAAGACCTGGCCCGCATCTGGCACCAAGTCTGGCACTTCCTCAAGCACCAAACTATCAGGCATTCCTAATTCTTTGCACAGTACAGCTCGCATACTTAGGTCCTTTGTTTTTATTTGTGTAGATTAAGTATTTTTAAGGAAGATCTAATACATTCGATGAAATATCTAACCGACTAAACGAAGTGTAACTCCCCCGACGGAAGACTCAAAACGTTGCTCGATATAGCCCTTCACGGCCTGCGCACACTGGCCACATTCCTTAGAACATCCGGTTTGATCCGAAATGTCTTTGAATGTCCTGCACCCTTGGTCAATCGCGTAATCAACCTCAGATTCCCGGACGGCTCGACACACACACAAGTACATGTATCCTCTTCTCCAATCATCATATTAATGAGAATGATTATCGTTTAGAGTTGTGCCAAATGCAAGCAGCAACCAACATCGGATCTAATCCCATAGATCAGACTTTAGGACGTCGGTTTTCTTAGGATATTCTCAACCTGCCTCCAACCCGCCTCTGCCATGGGGCGAGCTCGCTTACCTTGATCCACCGCATGCGCACTAGATGCAGTCCCATCCTTAACTCGGCCCATAATTCCTTGGAGAATACCGGCGAGTCGAAACATGTTGTACGCAATATAGAAATCCCAATTTTCAATTGAGGCCCTTCCGGTACGCTGACAATACCGCTCAACATACTCTTCCTCATGCGGAATCCCGGTTTGCTTATGGTCTACGCCAGCGATACCCCGAAACTCACCTGGAGTCAGCCGCCAGTACATACAGTGATAAGCGAGATCAGCCACAGGATGACCCAACGTTGACAACTCCCAGTCCAATACTGCTAAAACCTTAGGCTCAGTAGGATGAAAAATCACATTATCCAATCGATAGTCCCCATGAGTAATAGAGACTTCCTCACTCTGAGGCACGTTATCAGGTAACCACTGAATGAGGTTCTCCATCGCTTCAATCTCTTCCGTTTCTGAAGCTCGATATTGTTTAATCCAACGACTGATTTGTCGCTCAACAAAATTACCTGGCCGGCCAAAAGACTCGAGACCAACCGCAGAGTGATCAACGGTATGTAGCGCCGCGATCACGCGATTCAATTCGTCGTAAATACTCGACCGGTCATTTCGATCAAAATCCGGTAGGAGACCATCCCAAAGAACGCGACCTTGCACAAACTCCATCACATAAAAGGCAGTCCCAATCACTGTCTCGTCCTCGCACAGGCAATACGTTTTTGCGACAGGAACATCAGTGGCATAGAGTGCGCTCATGACGCGGTGCTCTCTGTCAACCGCATGCGCTGATGGCAATAATTTTCCAGGAGGCTTTCGACGTAGCACATACTCACCGCTTGAGGCCTTAAGTAGGAAAGTTGGATTAGATTGCCCGCCACTAAATTGCTCAAGCTCAATGGGTCCTTGGAATCCATCAATGTGCGCGCTTAAATATTCTCCTAAACGACTTAAATTAAATTGTTGCTTGGGGTCAACCGCCCGAGTACCGATAAATTGTTCGTGCATTTTTAAATATCTCCTTCCAATTTATTATCTCATGGTCATGGCATACTAAAATAATGAAACACAAAATTTTGGATTAAAAGATGAGAAACCTTAAAAATAAAGTGGCGGTGATTACTGGGGGGGCCAGCGGTCTGGGGCTTGCCATGGCTAAACGCTTTGGACAAGAAGGCATGAAAATCGTCCTTGCAGACATTGAACTAGAACGACTAAATGCAGCCGTCTCAGATCTTGAAAATCTTGGCGTGACCGCACTAGGCGTGCCATGCGACGTATCACGCGCTGAAGACGTAGAAAATCTTGCACATCGCACTTTGGAACACTTTGGGTCTGTAAACGTGGTGTGTAATAACGCCGGAGTCGCTCCTAGCGGGCTCATCTGGGAGCATTCAACAAAGGATTGGGAATGGGCCTTCGGCCCCAACGTTTGGGGCGTCATCCACGGCATCCGTGTATTCACTCCCATTTTGCTCAATCAAAAAGAAGAAGGGCACATTGTCAATACAGCTTCAGTCGCGGGATTGATGTCATTTAAAGGCATGGGACTCTATTGCACGACAAAGCACGCGGTCGTCACAATGACTGAATGCCTGCATCACGACTTAACGAGTGTGGCAGAGCACGTGAATTGTTCCGTTCTATGCCCTGCATACGTCCCTACAGGCATCGCCGATTCGGAACGAAATCGACCAGAACACCTCCAAGACAAACGCATAAAATCCATGAGTGAAGTGGAAATGGAAAAAAATCTTAAAAAAGCCGTTGAGTCTGGGAAAATCACAGCTGAACAAGTCGCAGATCATGTTCTCACAGCCATTCAAGAGAAACACTTTTACATACTCACGCACTCCAAAATAAAGCCTGCGATTGAAATGCGCTTCCAAGACATTTTGCTGGACCGCTCACCTGTAGACACCTCAAAACACTAAATACTTAATTTACGAATGCGTGGCATGAATAACGGCTGAGCGTTAGAATGCCCATGCAAATACGCATATTAAATACATTGATCGAGCACGCACACCAAACCTGTGGAACAGACAAAAAACGAAGTCGAAATGGAGGCAAAGAGACGTAGAACCTTTGCAATCATTTCTCACCCCGATGCTGGCAAAACAACGCTAACGGAAAAATTATTGCTCTTTGGCGGTGCGATACAAGCTGCCGGAACCGTTAAAGCAAGAAAATCCAGCAAATATGCAACTTCGGACTGGATGGCCATCGAAAAAGAACGCGGCATTTCAGTCGCGAGCTCGGTCATGCAGTTTGAATACCGCGATTGCGTCATTAATTTACTGGATACCCCTGGCCATAGAGATTTTTCAGAGGATACCTATCGAGTACTAACCGCCGTTGATGCGGCATTGATGGTTATCGACTGCACGAAGGGTGTCGAATCACAAACGATAAAACTTTTGGAAGTTTGCCGTCAAAGAAACACCCCCATCATCACCTTTGTGAATAAACTCGATCGAGAGGGTCGTCATCCCCTAGAAATCATCGATGAGATCGAATCGGTGCTTAATATTCATTGCGCACCCATCACCTGGCCGATCGGTATGGGAAAAAGACTTGCTGGAATTTATGATTTGGCTAGAGAAGAAACGTTACTCTTCGATCCCACCAACCCAGATCAAAGAAGCGTCACAGCCATCAAAGGGTTGAACAAAAGCATGGTGGACGCCCGGTTCGCGAGCGAAGTCAGCGACACACAAGACGAGATTAGTCTCTTAAAAGAAGATGGCAGACACTTCGACAGAGACTATTTTCTGGAAGGCGAGCTCACCCCAGTATTTTTTGGCTCTGCCATGAACAATTTTGGCGTCATTAAAGTCCTTGAGGCCTTGGTTGATGACGCGCCCTCTCCCCGCGCACGCCCGGCCATTGAGCGCTCTGTTGCGCCTGAGGAAAATAATTTTTCAGCCTTTGTATTTAAGATACAAGCTAACATGGATCCACAACATCGTGATCGAATAGCATTTCTTCGCGTTTGCTCTGGACGTTTTTCAAGAGGCATGAAATTACTGCATGTCAGAAGCGGTAAAGAAATCAGAGCTGGACAAGTTGTAAGCTTCTTATCTCAAAGACGTGAAACTGTTGAAGATGCTTGGCCTGGTGACATCATCGGCCTTCTCAATCACGGAAGCATTGATATTGGAGATACCTTCACCGTCGGAGAGTCATTATCCTTTACAGGGATTCCATACTTCGCCCCCGAATTATTTCAAGGCGTGACACTCAAGGACCCTCTCAAAGGTAAGCAACTTCAAAAAGGGCTACAACAGCTTGGCGAAGAGGGTGCCATACAGGTTTTCAAACCCATCATCGGTAATGAAATGATCCTGGGGGCGGTCGGGTTGCTACAGTTTGAAGTCGTCGCGCACCGCCTCAAAGATGAATACAAAG
>DFDI01000112.1 GCA_002367635.1 Betaproteobacteria bacterium UBA3031
TTACTCGATCAAGGGTAAGTAAGCAAGATGATCCATCCTGACAATGTGCTATTCCAAACGGGATCATCTTTACCGTTAATCCCATCATGCGAACACTTTGCTGGGAACGAGAAATTCATCCGCAAGGCCGTCATCTTGCAATCGTCAACAGAGATAAAGTTCGATATAACGTGTGATTGCGAAGATGGGGCTCCAGCTGGAGAAGAGTATCAACACGCGATCATGGTTGGGAAAATAATGGCTGAATTAGGCGGCCCTAACAATAGATTAGGCGTTCGCATCCATGATCCAATGCATCAAGCCTGCAATCAAGACATTGATATTTTAATGGCTGAAGCTGCTCAAAATATAGCTTACCTTACCATTCCAAAACCTGTGAGCTATGACGACACGGCTCGCACAGTTGATTACATCCATAAAGCAGCCGAGTTGAATGGCGTCAGCGCGCCACCGATCCACATCCTTATTGAAACGCAAAGCGCACTCAGTGAGGTCTTCAAAATCGCGAGTATCGACGGACTCGAAGGACTTATATTCGGCTTACTGGATTTTGTCAGTGATCATCAAGGAGCTATTCCCGCTACTGCGATGCGATCGCCGGGACAATTTACCCATCAGTTAATTTCTCGAGCTAAAACTGAAGTTGCTGCCGCCGCACTCCGACATGGGCTTATTGCGACACATAACCCCTGCCTCGAGATTCAAGATCGATCGCTCGCTTTTGATGACGCAAAAATGGCTAGGGATACTTACGGATTCATGCGCATGTACAGCATACATCCGTCACAAATTGAATCAATCGTAAATGGGATGAAACCTAACGAAGACGAAATTGATCGAGCCACACAAATTTTATTAGCAGCCCAAAAAGCGGACTGGGGGCCAATCTCCCATAACAACGAAATGCATGACCGGGCGAGTTATCGGTACTTTTGGAATTTACTCCAAAGAACTCATCTCAACGGCATATCCGTCAATGAGGAAGCAAAAATCTCATTTTTTCAATGAAATACAGTTAGGACAAATCATGACCATCTCTTCCCAAGGGAAAAAATTTAGAGAAGCTGTCGATGCTGAACAACCTCTACAGGTTATCGGTGCGATTAACGCTTACCACGCACGTCTTGCGGAGCAATCTGGATATAAAGCTATATACCTATCGGGCGGTGGTGTAGCCGCGGGTTCTTTAGGCATTCCTGATCTTGGCATTTCCTCCCTGGATGACGTTCTAACTGACGTGCGGCGCATTACAGATGTCTGCTCTCTGCCCCTTCTCGTCGATGTGGATACCGGCTTTGGTGGCGCGTTTAATATCGCGAGAACAGTAAAATCTTTAATAAAATTTGGTGCCGGGGCCATGCATATTGAGGATCAAGTCCAAAGCAAACGATGCGGGCATCGCCCTAACAAGGAAATTGTCTCAAAGAGCGAATTCGTCGACAGAATCAAAGCGGCCGCAGACGCGCGAATAGATCCTGACTTCGTCATCATGGCCCGAACAGACGCGCTTGCGGTTGAGGGATTGGATGCCGCTATTGACCGAGCTTGTGCGTGTGTTGAAGCTGGGGCAGACATGATATTTCCAGAAGCCATGACTGAGCTCAGCATGTACCAAAAATTTGCAGATGCAGTTAAGGTCCCCATTTTGGCGAATATCACAGAATTTGGACATACTCCCCTATTTACGGTCGAGGAATTACGTTCCGTAGATGTAGCGCTTGTTCTTTATCCGCTATCTGCTTTTCGGGCAATGAATCAGGCTGCACTTAACGTCTACCAAACAGTACGCAAAGAGGGGACGCAAAAATCTGTCCTCGACACCATGCAAACGCGAGACGAACTGTACGACTATCTCGATTACCACAAATACGAAAAAAAATTAGATGATCTTTTTGTGAAAGGAAATAATCATGAGTGAAAAAATAGAACATAAACCAAAACCAAAAAAATCAGTTGCGTTGTCAGGAGTCCCTGCCGGCAACACGGCGCTTTGTACCGTTGGACGAACAGGTAACGACCTGCATTACCGCGGATACGACATATTGGATTTTGCTCAAGATGCAGAGTTTGAAGAAATAGCGCATCTATTGGTCTATGAAAAACTTCCTACAGCGGCCGAGCTCAAAAACTATAAATTAAAACTGAAAGCGCTTCGCGGATTACCCACTAACGTTAAAGCAGTCTTAGAGTGGATACCGGCATCAGCGCATCCTATGGATGTGCTAAGAACAGGATGTTCCGCTCTTGGTACCGTTCTACCTGAAAAAGAAGACCACAACATCTCAGGCGCTAGAGACATTGCCGATCGATTGATGGCCTCATTTGGATCCATGTTGTTGTATTGGTATCACTGGAGTCATAACGGTCGCCGTATTGAAACGGAAACCGATGACGACTCGATTGGTGGACACTTCTTACACATGCTTCATGGAAAAGAACCTTCAGAGTCATGGGTTAGAGCAATGCACACCTCTTTAATCCTCTATGCAGAACACGAATTCAATGCTTCAACCTTCGCTGCACGTGTTATCGCAGGAACTTCCTCGGACATGTATTCATCAATCACAGGAGGAATAGGCGCACTCCGTGGTCCAAAGCATGGTGGGGCAAACGAAGTAGCCTATGAAATTCAGCAGCGTTATCACAACCCTAAAGACGCTGAAATAGATATTAAGCAAAGAATTGCGAATAAAGAAATTGTCATTGGATTTGGCCATCCGGTTTACACAATCAGCGACCCAAGAAACGAAGTCATTAAACAAGTTTCACGCACACTATGTAAAGAAACCGGAAATACCAACCTCTTCGATATAGCGGCTCGAATCGAGACAGTTATGTGGGATGAGAAGAAGATGTTCCCAAATCTCGATTGGTTCTCGGCAGTAAGTTACAACCAAATGGGTATTCCAACATCAATGTTTACGCCCATCTTTGTGATGGCCCGTACCTCTGGATGGGCTTCGCACGTTATAGAACAGAGAATCGATGGAAAGATCATCCGTCCAAGCGCCAATTACACGGGACAGGAGAACTTGAAGTGGGTGCCAATGGCAAAACGCAAATAATTAAGAGCGCCCATCGGTACAAAAAAATCAAAAAATATTTGTTACGTACATTTTTTATTTATACATAATCTAAACAGGAATCTTTACTTCATGTCTGCACACATTTCAAATGTTCGCCCAAAACCCGACAAAGTCCTAGTTGATATAGCCAACTACGTGTCGAAAAAAGCCATCACAAGCAAACAAGCCTATGAAACCGCTCGATATTGTTTGATGGACACACTCGGTTGCGGGTTAGAAGCACTGGAGTACCCCGCCTGCAACAAACTATTAGGGCCAATCGTCCCAGGAACAATCGTTCCTAACGGAGCGAAAGTGCCCGGCACTCAATTCCAACTCGACCCAGTCCAAGCCGCGTTCAACATTGGTGCCATGATTCGTTGGCTCGATTTTAACGACACTTGGCTTGCTGCCGAATGGGGCCACCCATCAGATAATTTAGGCGGAATACTCGCTACAGCGGACTGGTTATCAAGAAACGCGGTAGCAGCAGGCAAAAAGCCTCTCAAGATTCAAGACGTTCTCACCGCAATGATCAAAGCCCATGAAATCCAAGGCATCTTAGCAATCGAGAATAGTTTCAATAAAGTAGGTCTCGATCATGTGGTGCTTGTTAAGGTCGCCTCGACTGCTGTAGTCGCTAACATGTTGGGCTTGAACCAAGAAGAGATCATTAACGCAGTCTCGCTGGCTTGGGTAGATGGACAATCATTGCGCACTTATCGCCATTCGCCAAACACAGGCTCTCGTAAAAGCTGGGCAGCTGGCGATGCAACCAGTCGCGCTGTACGACTCGCACTGATCGCCAAAACCGGCGAGATGGGCTACCCATCAGTACTTAGCGCCAAAACATGGGGCTTTTACGACGTTCTATTTGAAGGAAAAGAGTTCAAGTTCCAGCGTCCTTATGGCAGCTACGTTATGGAAAATGTTCTATTTAAGATATCTTTCCCTGCTGAATTCCATTCGCAAACTTCAGTTGAGTGCGCCATGCAAATTCACGACCTTCTCAAGAAGAGCGGTCGAAATGCAGATGATATTAAGAAAATAACCATTCGTACACACGAAGCGTGTATCCGAATCATCGATAA
>DFDI01000058.1:0-10230 GCA_002367635.1 Betaproteobacteria bacterium UBA3031
AATATCTTCTTCCGCTACCTCTCCAGATACTAAACACATTCTTTCTGTTTTTGTAATCAGCTTTCAGCAATGCATGTAAGGTAGTTATTAATATGGGTCATCACAAGCAGAACGAACCGTACCAGAATCGTTTTGGACAAAACACGTATAGAGCATATTGTTGTATCTAATAGCGATCATGATTGAACCCGGATATCTGTTTCCGCCAGCAGAGCCAGCAGATGAACCCAAGGATTCTCCGAACAATAATATTTGTGCCACTAACTCACGATCAACAACCTCTTTCGAATTCCCAGTAATAGAAAACGACAAACCAAGCACTAGAACAATAATCGCAATTACGCTTTTCATCCACCCATCTCTCCTATTCAAATATAACTCAATAAGTTCTTCTTTTATTTCACCCAATATTAAACATTTTTCTTTAACTTGCAAAATACCAAATTGCCCTGATTCACTTATGAATGCCATATAATTGATACACTTAAGTCATTGTTTTTAATTACCTATTTAACTATTTTTCGGTATAATACGCAGTATTAAAAAGCTGATAACTCGCCTTGTTCGAGCCGGCGTAATTCAAGCAGTTAACCCTTCATCATTGAAGTTAATACATTTTTATTATCACGAAATAAGAAAGACAGAAAAATGAAAGCCATTGGATATCAAAAAATGGGGCCAATAGAAACTGCTGGTTTCACAGAATTTTCAACTGACATCCCTGATGTCGGCGCGCATGATCTTCTTGTCGAGGTGCATGGCGTTTCCTTGAACCCAGTTGATACAAAGGTTCGTAAACGTGCTGAACCTGAGGGGGCACCAAAAGTACTCGGTTATGATGCAGCAGGGATTGTTAAACAAATTGGTAGTGCCGTATCAAAATTTAGCGTTGGGGACGAAGTCTTCTACGCTGGTGATATTACACGCCCTGGCACGAACTCAGAACTGCATGTTGTTGATGAGCGCATTGTTGGTAAAAAACCGTCTTCACTTGGCATGGCCGAAGCCGCTGGCATTCCTTTAACTTCCATCACGGCCTGGGAACTGCTTTTTGACAGTCTCGGCATTACAGAGAGCGACAATGAAGCAATTCTGGTCATTGGTGGTGCTGGCGGCGTTGGTTCTATACTTATCCAACTTGCAAAAAAACTGACTAAACTTACTGTTATCGCAACAGCATCCCGCCAAGACACCATCGATTGGGTCAAGAAAATGGGTGCGGATCACGTCATCGATCATAGCAAACCTATTGATACGGAGATCGAGGCATTGGGGATTCAACCGAAATATGTAGCCGCCTTGACAGGTACAGAGGGTCATTTTGACGCCATCATCAACCTAATCAAGCCTCGTGGTGCAGTTGCCTTTATCGATGATCCGGAAGTTCTAAATATTAAATCAGGTAAGCAAAAAGCCCTTCGTTTTGCTTGGGAACTAATGTTCACCCGTCCCATGTTCAACACCCCTGACATGGATGAGCAACACAAAATTCTTAACCGTGTTTCTAAAATGCTGGACGATGGCACACTCATATCAACGGTGACCAATAATCTTGGTAAGCTCAGTCCCAAGACTATTGTTGAAGCTCATAAGCAACAAGAAAGCGGACGCGTCATCGGTAAAAACGTGCTCGAAGGCTTGCATTAAGAACAGTAATGAGGCACTCCGGTGTCACACTTTTACGGAAAGTTAAAAATGTTATTGGACACGCCCATTTGTGATTTTGGCTGGGATGCGCCCGACTTCACACTAAAAGATGCTCATGGCCAACGCTTCACCATGAGTGATCAATTGGGTAAGCATGGGCTTCTGATCACGTTCATATGTAATCACTGCCCATATGTTCAACGTATTGCAGCGCGCTTGGCTAATGATTGTCAGCAATTGATGGCGGAAGGAATTAATGTGCTTGCCATCATGTCAAATGACTATGAACATCATGGTGCCGATTCTCCAGAGAATATGAAATTATTTGCCAAGAAACATGGCTTTTCATTCCCATATCTCATTGATGAAGATCAGTCGGTCGGACGCGCATATGGCGCAATATGCACTCCAGACTTCTTCGGCTTAAATTCGGATGGCAAATTGCAATATCGAGGTCGCATTGATGATGATCCAATGGGGAGCAAAAACAACCGAAATCCAGAACTCTTAAATGCCATGCACCTAATTGCTGAAACTGGGAAAGGCCCTAAGGAACAACTCCCCTCAATAGGTTGTTCCATTAAGTGGCGAAATTAGTTTTTAACCCGGAGGGCTTTACGCCCACCTTGAAACCTTAATTCCTAATTGTCTATGGAAAAACCATTCTCACCCGCATGTGAACGAAACCAAGAGCCGATTTTTGCAGCAATCAGTCCCATACTGAAAAACGTTCATGATGTGCTGGAAATTGGTTCTGGGACCGCTCAGCATGCCGTGTATTTTGCCAAGCATATGCCATGGCTCAATTGGCAATGCAGTGATGTTCAGGAAAACTTAGCTGGCATACAGATGTGGGTTGACGATGCTAATTTGAGTAACCTGTTAGCACCCATAGAACTGGATGTATCAACGACTTCTATCAAACGTCAATATGATGCGATTTACTCGTGTAACACACTACACATCATGTCTGAGCAGCACGTTAAAGACTTTTTTAAACTGATCAGCACAATTACTACTGATCATGCTGATTTATTCATATATGGCCCATTTAATTATCAGGGTCAATATACCGCAGACAGTAATGCGGAGTTTGATCGCTGGTTAAAAGAAAGAAACCCTGAGAGCAGCATTCGTGACTTTGAATGGATTAATGAGCTCGCAGAGCATATTGGTTTCATCTTGGTTGATGACAAGACAATGCCTGCCAACAATCGTTTTCTGCATTGGCACCATGCCGGCTTACCTGATCGGTAAATACCCTCATTAGAGTGGAATTGTGTTTTAGGTGTATCCATCCCTTTTTCATAGTAAAGTTCTGCGATGAGAAACTTATTCATCATCCCCCTATTACTCCTTTCGCTCACCCCGCTCTCTAGCTGGGGCGAGTCTATGGATGACCTAGTATTACGTGACGGTCTTTTTTACAAGAGATCCTCTGACACTCCTTTCACTGGTGAGCTTGACGACCAACGTACTCGCGGGTCAATCGAGAACGGCAAGCAAGAAGGTTCTTGGATTGTTTACTGGAAAAATGGAGAGTTATCGTCCAAAGGACATTACAAGAACGGCAAACATGAAGGATCTTGGGTTTATCACTATGATGATGGACGCTTATGGAGTGAGGAGTATTGGGAGAACGCTAAGCAAGAAGGTTCTTGGGTTACTTACTGGGGTAATGGCCAGTTACGCTCCAAGGGTAATTACAAGAACGGTAAGCAAGACGGCCCATGGGTCAGTTACTGGAAAGATGGAGAAATCTCCGAATGGGAAACAGGGATTTTCAAAGATGGCGTAAGGATTGGTAACTAACAGGTCGTCGAAGCTATAGGCATAAATAAATACCTATTAAGTATTTGTTTTTTGCACAGACTCAGATATAAACTAAATTAAGTATTTATATAACTTGAGGAGAAAATAAGTGAGCAAAATTGTCAATGAAGTTCAAGCTGCCAATAGTGATTATGTGGCTAATTTTGGAGACAAGGGTGATTTACCACTGCCTCCTGGTAGACAATTCGCAATCCTGACGTGTATGGATGCACGATTAGACCCGGCTAAATACGCTGGCCTCGCTGAAGGAGATGCGCACGTCATCAGAAATGCTGGCGGAAGAGCGAGTGATGATGCAATTAGGTCGCTGGTTATCTCATATAAACTTCTTGGAACAAAGGAGTGGTTTGTCATCCACCATACTGACTGTGGTATGCAGTTATTCGATAATGAAATAATGGGTAATTTATTATCTGGAAGTTTAAAAACCGCATCAGCGGATGCCACTGGTTGGCATGACAGCAATGCTGGCGGCGGAACTCATGATGGCAAGTATATCAATTGGTTACCTTTTAAAGATAACGCCAAGAGTGTTGTTGAGGATGTCCAAAGAATACGAAACAACTCTATGGTTCCCAAAGATATCCCCATCTACGGATACATATACAACTGCAAAACAGGGCAATTAGAGGAAGTTTCTGAAGCAACAGAAGCAGGAAAAGCTTCGTAAACTATCCCACTTGAGTCTTCCTTTGCGTAACCCTACGGCACTAATTATGCCGACGGGGCTCTAAGCTGACTTACGTCATTCCATCACAGATAAAATTAAGGCACCGCGAAGGTGCCTTAATTTTAATATCTCAACTCGTGCACCTAAGACTAGAAATTAAACTTCACCCTGACCGATAACTCGGTTGTTTCGACATCTAACCCTGTCGTTATTGCTCCATTATCACTCTTCAAGTCTGCAGTGCCGTAATCCGTATACTGAAGCATGGTTAACAACGTAGCTCTATCAGAAAGCTTATAACCAACCCCTGCACCAAGACGAATAGTCGTCTCGGTATTATCTGAGGTATCTCCTACATTTAGGACAGAACCATCCGCCCTCAGAATCCTAGTGCTGTTAGCTGAAAAATCAAATGTTGACTGACCAATACCTGCCAATAAATTCCCGCTAAACGAATCGTTGATCGCAATGGTGTAGTCCACTTCTAACATCCATGTATCAATATCAAAATCACTTTTCGTATCTAGCTGCAGATCACCGTCTGCTTGAATAGAGCCAGTAAGATCGGCGGTGACGCCCATTCGTTCATAGGCCAAGCTGATGCCGATGTTATCGATTTTTTTCCTATAGCAAATCCAAAACCACTCTCGCCATCTACGGCATCACCGTTAAATGTTACGAGCTGGTTACTACTAGTATCCGTATCACTACCATTCGCATCGGATGAAACAACATATTTATAACGCACACCACCTGTCCACCCTTCCTTCCAATCCGCCAGCACAGAAAATGGCATGAAAGCAATTGCACCGGTCACACTGATGCCAATCAAATAAGATTTCATATTCATTGATGTTTTCCTAAATATTTATAGGCAGCTTAGATCCCAGTAACCTAATGCAAAATGCCGAATCGCACTAAACAGCAAAACGGACTGATGAGATCACGCATCGACCATAATTACCGACTGACATCCAGAGGGGTAACTTTAAGGTTCTTGTCTAATTTAGGGCGAGCGTTTTTTTATTTATCCCTAAAGGCACCTTCTTTAATTTCATCACGAGCGTATCAGTTTCTCAGCCGATATCCCGAGGAGAATATCCAGGAAACAATCCCGAAAAGTAATATGCTAAAGAAACCAATCGCGGCCAAGGATAATGTGACGGGAACATCTGACACGCCGAAAAATGCCCACCTAAATCCAGAGATAAGATATAGCGCGGGGTTAAACAGCGTTATCGTTTGCCATATCGGCGGTAATATTTTTATGGAATAGAAACTACCGCCTAAAAAAACAAGTGGCGTCAAAATAAGGGTCGGCACGATATTCAATTGCTCAAAATTTCGCGCACAAATCCCGATGATGAACCCCAGCAAGCTAAACGCGAAAGAAGTGATGAACAGAAACAATAACATCACAAACGGATGCAATATCGTAATAGGTACGAAGAGAAATGAGACCGCGAGAATAATAAGACCGAGCGCGATGGATTTTGTGGTTGCGGCACCGACGTATCCGATCACCATTTCCCATGGCGAGATAGGCGCAGACAGTGGCTCATAGATGGTCCCAAGATATTTGGGGAAATAAATGCCAAAAGAAGCATTAGCCACTGACTGCATAATGACAGTGAGCATAATGAGCCCAGGGACGATAAATACGCCATAAGGCACACTATCAATCATGGTCATTCGACTACCTATAGCCGACCCAAAGACAACAAAATAAAGAATGGTTGATATGACTGGCGACGCAATTGATTGCAGCGGCGCGCGAAAGGTTCGAGCCATTTCGAAATGATAGATGGCTCTCATTGCATAAATATTCACGAGCTCCTCCCCTCTGCTACCAGGCTGACAAAAATATCCTCTAATGAGCTCTGGTATGTCTGAACGTCTTTTATAGCAATATGCTCCGCTGTCAAGATTTCTAATACAGAGTGAACATCATTTTGCTTCCTGTTGGCGTCATACCGATAGACAAGTCGAGCGCCACCATTTTCAAACTGAACATCGAAGCCCCTAAGACTTTCAGGAATCTCTGATATCGGTCTTTCCAATTCAATACGCAGTTGTTTTGTACCTAAGCGTTTCATTAATTCATTTTTCTCTTCGATTAAAATGATTTTTCCGCTATTTATTACAGCCACACGATCAGCTATCTCCTCGGCTTCTTCTATATAGTGGGTGGTCAGTACGATAGTGACACCACGTCGTTTTAAGTCTTTAATGACCGTCCAGGTATCACGGCGCATATCAACATCCACCCCTGCAGTTGGCTCATCCAAAAAAAGAATTTTAGGATCGTGGCTGAGCGCTTTAGCAATCAACACCCGCCGCTTCGTACCACCCGACAACTCCCTAATCTGAGTATTTCTTCTATCCCACAAAGAGAGTTGACGCAATGTGCTTTCGATATGTGCTTTATCCTGCTTCTTGCCAAATAGACCTCTCGACAAGTTAACCGTGCCTAGAACAGTTTCAAAGGGCTCCAGTGTCAATTCTTGAGGAACAAGTCCAATGATAGAGCGCGCCTTACGATAATCTCGGACAACATCAAAACCAGCGATTCCCACAGAACCACTCGTGATGGTCGTCAAGCCACAAATTATGGAAATCAATGTAGTTTTGCCAGCACCGTTCGGGCCAAGTAACGCTATGATCTCCCCAGCATTTATTTGGACAGAGACATCATCAAGCGCTAGATACCCGTCCGCATATTGCTTGGTCAATGCTTGTATCTCGATGATCGGCTTCATGATGTTTACGTCTTAGTTCAGAATAAAATTTTTCGATTGGTCACCATAACGGACCATTTGAAATCACTAACGTTCCAACAAATTATTAATTCGACAATAGCAAGGGCGTGGAAATCGAGTTTACCTAACTCTGCCTCTGGCTGGGAATATGAGCGTGTCATTACATAGAAAACGGGCTCAAGAGATCCGAGCACAACCACCCCCTCTAACCAGAGGGACTATTCCACTCATAAAACTGATTTAACATCGGATACAAATCATTTATCTGCAAACCTTAAGGACTATAGTTTATACACTCTAATAAGAGTGTTAACTTTATTGAAAACCTAGTACCGTGTGGGGCTAATGCCCAACCATGGACTGAGATCGTTTGTTAGTCGCAATTTTTATAATTTTTGTACTTCAACTTACTGGTGAAGCTCTTCAGAAATATTTTGATTTAGCTATTCCCGGACCAGTAGTTGGACTTATGTTGATGCTATGCACGCTGATGATTGCAAAATCAAAAATGCATCCCAGCGTCATATCGCTACGCACAAACATCATCAACACCTCCGAACAGTTGCTCAGCTATCTATCACTACTGTTCGTACCTATCGGCGTAGGAGTCATCATGCATCTACAACTTCTCGAGGCACAATTACTTAGAATTCTTGTTGTGATCGTGGTTGGGACAATCTGCACAATGATTTTTACCTCAGCAGTTTTCGCGAAAATCAACAAAGCAAAAGACAATGGGTGATAGTGCAAAGCTTTATCAAGTCTGGGTTTATCTTCAGGCTGAACCACTTTTTTGGTTAACCCTCACAATTGGCGCCTATTTGTTCGCTGATAAAGTCTATAGAGCTTGCCGACTATTTCCAATTTTAAATCCGGTAGCCATTAGCATTATCTTAGTCAGCACCTGCCTCATATTTTTTGAAGTGGAGTATGAAAGATATTTTGAAGGCGCAAAATTTATTCATTTTTTATTGGGTCCTGCCACTGTGGCCTTGGCAATACCTATTTATCTCAACTGGAATATTGTTTTACTTGCCAAAAAAGCAATACTCATCTCTGTTTTTCTTGGGGTGTTTTTCGCCATCAGCGTCACATATGCGATAGCATTTTTTCTTGGCCTGGACATGATCACTATAAAAACATTGCTACCAAGAAATGTTACTGCTCCAATCGCTATGGGCATTTCTGAAATAATCGGCGGTGTCCCGTCGCTGACCGCAATTATTACTATTTTGACGGGAATCATAGGTGCAGCACTTGGCACATTTGTACTTGATTTGTTTAGGATAAAGAATATGGCCGCACGCGGCTTTGCTTTTGGTCTTGCCAGTCATGGTATTGGCACAGCACGCGCGATGGCTAAAGATGAAGAAGCTGGCGTGTTTGCTGCCGTTGCTATGGGACTGAGCGGCATTGTTACAGCAGTGATGATTCCTCTTATTTTTTTCGTGGTTCGAGATCTTATTCATTAAATGAATCCGGGCTATCAATTTAGCTTAACCTTGCACCATGGATTTAATAACTCCTTAACCTCATATCTCCTGAAGGGAAACGTTGGCTCAAGCTGTGCGGGTATTAGCTATATTCTGTCGTTACCCATACCCAATACCTGCTGGTTATGCCTCAACCAATCCCTACACGCTCTCCAGCCAGGCGCATGACGCTCAACATGAGCCCAGTATCTGACTGAATGATTATGCTCCAGCAAGTGACAGAGTTCATGAAGCACTACATAATCAACAATACGATGGGGTGCAAGAATAATCCGCCAGTTGTATGTGAGTTCGCCATTGCTGGAACAAGAACCCCAACGAGACTTATAACTTTTAATTGAAACTGACCTCGGACAAACACCGACGATTTTAGCGAGGCGATCAGTCTTATCTTTTAGTAATCGATCTGCCTGTCTTTGATACCAGCCCTCTAAAAGAAACTTGACTCTTTCAGATCTATTTGTTTCGAAATCTGGGATAGTCGCAACCAGATACCCACCAACCATTTTGATCGATTCTTCCTCCCCATTGAGCACCTTGAGATGATATTCACTCCCCAAATAAAGATACATCTCGCCACTGACATATTCCTTCGTCTTGGATGTAGGCTTCAGTGACTGCTCTTTAAATTTTCTCTTAATCCATGGGGCGCGCAGGTGGATTAAGTCTCTGACAGAGTCATCTGATAAGGACTTTGGGACGGTAATTTTCACAAGATTGCCACTAATGGAAATTGACGCGGATTTCTTACGACCTGTCCTTTTCACCTCAATTTGAAATCCAAATGCTTCCATTAAATTAACCTTTTAGAATTCCAAGATATTGCCTGATTTTTTATTGGCTTAACAGGAGTTTTTTTGTCTAAAGACTTACGGATCCTTAATAAACATAAATACAAAACAAGATGTTGTGTGTAATATGTAAATCGACATGTTTTTTATTTTACATGTTAAAAAAAAACAAACTTACAAGGAGATCAAGATGAAACTATTTATTACTGCCTTTTGCTTAGCATTTGGACTGATAGGAACTCCTGCCGTTGCAGGACATCATGCTGTTACCATGAAGTTCGGTGGAGATTGGGTCGACGTCGTGGCCGTTTCGCAAGGTGATTTCATGAGAATGGCCGGAGTTTTTCGCGGGACCAACAAAATGACTCTGGAGTCTGGCGATATTATTATTACAAATTTTACTTGCCCTGGTTATTGGGACGCATCCACTGGTGGGGCCGGCGCTTGTAACATGAGAGAGCCAGCAACAGGAGATCATTGGGCTCTATCTTGGGACTGCGACGCTAACGGTAATTGCGTGGGTGACGTCAAGGGTGGGAGCGGTCGGTTCGAAGGCGCCCACGGCTCCATGACTTGGGTTAACAACAATGGTTGGGGAGAAGGTGCCGGCACATTTATGTTGAAGTAATATACGTTCCGCTCATACTCAGCTAACTCACGTAGTTAGCTGAGTATTGAACTGCATAAAAACCAGTTTGATACGTTTAAAAAATTGCAATTACGCACGGATACGGTCTTTACTCTATTTAACTCGGTACCAAATCTGAGTACGGCCTAATAACGAAAATCCACTATAACCGCGAACACGCATGGATTGATCATCGTCCTCAACGGTCAACTTGCATCGATACGTCTTGCCGTTATTTGGATCCATAATGTAACCTTCTTTCCAAGATGCCCCATCACCTTGGAGACCCCACATGATTCTCATGCCGATAACAGGTTGGTCCTTAAGTGACCCCTCACAATCTCGACACAACTGTTCAGGATCATCGCCGGGAAATAAAATGATATTCTCAACGGTGCCTTCGATTGAG
>DFDI01000058.1:10387-15463 GCA_002367635.1 Betaproteobacteria bacterium UBA3031
GTTGGTCCTTAAGTGACCCCTCGCAATCTCGGCACAACTGCTCAGGATCATCACCAGGAAATAAAATGATATTCTCAATAGTGCCTTCGATTGATTCTCCCACAGCAATAATTCGTATGAGCGATCGTTCATTACCCGTCTCATCGTCGATCGTTTTCCACAACCCCACAGGACTAGCAGCCAACGCCGCGGAAGTGAAATAAGCACAAGCAATTCCAACTATTGAGGAAAGTAGAATGTTCATTATTAATCTCTAGATATAAGCCAAGACTTTCGGTTTAATTCGACAGCAATCCAAACAAGGGAGCATTAATCAACGTCATAATGTGAGTCGCTTAGCGGTTCTGCCCAAAAAAACATGTCGTCCCGTATTTAGCGCCACATAATCAATGCCGCCTCAACTCTGATGCAAACGGGTATTGAAAAAAATACCCGTTCGTTAGGCTGACTCAGTTTCTCCACCGGCATCACGCCAATCAGGAAATCCACCAATATTCCTCACTTTTTGATACCCCATTTCTTTGAGTGTTTTTCCCGCAAGCGCAGCCTGCCCACCAGCACCACAAACAAGAATGATCGCAGCGTCTTTACTTAGCGCCGAGTTATAGAACGGGCTATCAGGGTCTGCTGCGAATTCAATGAAGCCACGGGGGATCCTTATTGCACCAGAAATTGTTCCTGAGGCTGCTATCGCCGAGGAGTCACGCACATCAATAAAAAGCGCTTCCTTTCCTGTGTGTAAGGCAATTCCTTCTGCGATGGTTACCCGATCAACTACGCTATTGGCTTCACTCAAGTAATCCTTCGAATTTTTCATATCCTATCCTTTCAATCAAAACCACAAACAAACAATATTCTATAACCATGATTATCGATCAGCGAGCCATTGATGATGGTCCGACAATGATAAGTCACATACGTATGATAATTTTGAGATGCTAATGCATATCCTTACGCATTTTTTTAATCATAAATGCTCCATTGATTGACTCGACGTGAAACATCACGTGGTCATCTATCTCAAGCATATCGAGCATTTGTGGGTCTGACACATTAAAAACCATAGTCATTGGCGGCATCTCAATATTCGCGATTTCCCCATGCTTTAACGTTATCTTCTGAAGTTCTTTGTTAATACTGATGACAATCCCATGCGACATTGGACATGAATCAGTATCAACGCATGCTGCATCAGTTGTTTGATCGTGCGTTGTATCATGCCCCCCGCCTCCAGTCTCATGATGCCCCGCATACGGCGTGGCAAGAAAACTGAGTGACATCATCAGCCCTATTAAAATATTTCCTGTACATTTGCTCATTTTTCGTCCTTAGTTTAAGAGTGATTGTGTTTTCCTGGTTTTCTAACTTGAACTTCAATAGCTTCCTTATTCTCTTGGGAGCGCGACATTAGCGAGTCACCTGCTTGGTCAGTTCGTATCGCTGTAGGACTTGGCTCATCGACGGGACGGGCCTGCGTACCTTTGGGCTGCTGATACCAACCAGGGTCAGAATAATCGTTATGGGGCTGATCCTCTCTGACCTTGAGCACACTGAACATACCTCCCATTTCAACGGAGCCGTAAGGTCCCTGACCCGCCATCATTGGGATTGTGTTCTCCGGAAGCGGCATTTCCATCTCGCTCATGTCAGCCATACCTCGTTCTCCCATCACCATGTAGTCTGGAATCACGTCACTGATTTTCTCCGCCACTCCTCGATGATCAACGCCAATCAAAGTAGGAACATCATGTCCCATCGCATTCATTGTGTGATGACTTTTATGGCAATGAAAAGCCCAATCGCCAAGCTCATTCGCCGTAAATTCAATTTGACGCATTTGACCTACTGCAATATCCGCGGTCACCTCAGGCCATCTCGATTGAGGTGGTGTCGCCCCGCCATCGGTACCAGTAACCTCAAACTCATGCCCGTGTAAATGTATTGGGTGGTTCGTCATGGTTAAATTCCCAATGCGAATACGAACTCGGTCATTCAACCGAACATTCAATGAATCTATTCCGGGGAACACTCTACTGTTCCACGTCCATATATTGAAATCCGCCATGGTCATGATTCGAGGAGTATAGCTGCCTGGCTCAATGTCATAAGCGTTTAGTAAGAAGCAGAAATCCCGATCTACCGACCCTATGGCTTCGCTTGTACTCTTTGGGTGCGTGACCCAACACCCCATCATACCCATGGCCATCTGGGTCATTTCATCCGAATGAGGATGATACATAAAAGTACCCGCGCGCTTGGCAGTAAATTCGTACATGAACGTTTGTCCTGGCTCGATAGCTTTCTGATTCAAGCCACTTACACCATCCATACCATTAGGTAAGCGTTGTCCATGCCAATGGACACTCGTACGTTCAGGCAATCGATTTGTAACAAAAATTCTGACTTGATCTCCCTCAACCACCTCGATTGTGGGTCCGGGACTTTGACCGTTATATCCCCATAAGTGGGCTATAAACCCAGGAGAAAGCTCTCTAACCACAGGTTCCGCAACGAGATGGAATTCTTTCACGCCCTCGTTTAATCTCCACGGCAAAGTCCAACCATTCAGCGTAGTAACAGGTGTGTAATGAACATCGTGCTCTGGCGATGAAACGACGGTGTCAGCCCTATCCTGAGTGACAATCTCAGGCAATGCTGCAAGAGCACTTCGAGCAACGGTGCTCGCGGCAACAACACCTCCCGCTGCAGTCAGGAATTTTCTTCTACGATTGTCCATTTCTAATGTCCTTGATTCTCACTCACTTGTTTTTTTTGTATTTCATTCGAGGCCAAGCTCATTGGGTTTCCAATCAAAGATGCATCAAGAGCCACATGAGAAATCCAAAATTTTCGCTTACTCTCTATTGCCCCTAGAACAGCCGATATTTGCTCCCGCGAGTCGGCTAAAAGTTCGAAAACACCAATGATCATACCGTTATATCGCAACAAATTTTCCTCAGAAATTAATTTTTGAAGAGGCACAATTTCATCCCTGTAATGTTTTGCAACATCATAAGATGTCAGGTACGTCTCGTATGATTGTCGCAGCTCTATCACCGCACTTTGAGCCACATGTTGATATCGATAAACGGCGGAGCGAGTACGTTGACTCATGACCTCTCGCTTTTGATCTCCCCAATCGAAAACAGGTAACACGATCTCTAATTCAAAACCATCTGAAGTAGAACGCTCGCCTCCAAGCTTAGTTTGATCAATTAAAGACATTTCAACATCAGTGAAACTTGTTAAAAATTCCAGGCCTTGGGCCTCGCCCAACATCAACACCTCATTTTTAGCTAGTCTGATGTCAATTCGACTTTGATTTACGGCCTGCTCAAGCGTTTCTACCCCCACAATAGTATCCGGCAATTCTGGCAATCTTCGCGGCAATTTCAAATTACGCTGCTGACTACTATTTAAACCCAAAAGACGCGCTAAATTTTCTCGGGCCATGGACGCCTCATGCCTGGCCAACGCATGCTTGGTCGCCGAGTTCGCATAATAGATCTGCTCCCTCGCACGTTCAAGCTTATTGAAATTTCCAACCCGCTCCATTCGCTTTGCTAACTCTGCGCTTGCAGCTGCACTGCTCATCGACTTCTTCGCGTACTCTCGTGACTCTTCGGCCGCGACCGCTCGCACCCAAGCCACCTTCGTTTCTGTTAGATGCTTAATAACTGCAGAGGTCATACTTAACTGAATCAAATTGACTTGAGCATCTGCGAGAGATTTTCTCTTTGGAAGCGTTAGCAAATCAAAGATCCCTAAGGTCAATACTCTAGTTAGCTCCAATTCATTAGGCGATGAGAGTCTCTCAAACGCAAACCTAGGATTGGACATACGTCCTCCTTGTTCAGCACTCGCCATATCTGATAGCGCCGCAGCAACAAGAGCCTTGAGTTCATTGCTGTTCAATAAGGCGATTTTTTGTACTTCAACTAAATTGACCGAATGCTGGAGAATCTCATCTACGATCAAATCGTGACTCGAATCCACACCTGGATCAATTGATATGGCTGCCTCAATCTCAGAATAAGTAGTGACTTCTTGACCTAGTTTTTTGAGTTGTTCATCAGAATTTAATGTCGAGCAACCACCAATAATTAGTGTCGCCGCAAATCCGAAAAATACGTTTTTAATTAACACCTCGAGATCCTTAGTTGTCAGGAAGAACTTGCTTCGACTTCTTATACCGATAAATATCTCGGGCATATGCTTTCCACCCACCAATGGCTTGAACAGAATCATTTGCAGTACGCCATTCAATTTTCGCTGCAGGCCTGTAAGCATCGTAATCATCAAAAGCACTTGACGTCGAAATGCCATTTATCTCCTCTACATCAAGAGCTTGCAATTTAGTTTGATCATTGATAGCACGAGATTCATCTGCAAATACAAATGGGCTGTAAACCAAGAATAAGAACACAACAAAAAACGACGGCTTCAACATTAGATCGATCGACCTAAGCGCTCTTTCATCCTTTGATATTAAGAGCAAACGACTCACCTCCAATGTTTTATTTATCTCAATCATCGTGCACCTCTTGTACTTGAGCCTCACTCATACTTTTTGAGTAATTTAACAATCTCTTCTATTGTTTTCGATTGTTCATTCACGCCATGACTCGATGCTTGAGTGAGACAGGAATTCATGTGAGTTTTAAGCACCGCAAGCTCTATCGCTTTTAATGCACGTCGCGCCGCACGCATTTGAGTCATTATGTCGACGCAGTACTTACCGTCATTAATCATCCGCTTAATGGCCTCTACCTGACCAGAAACCCGGTTTAGCTTCCCCACATGATTTTTGTGTGATGGGTGCACGCTCACTCCTTATCGTTATACTTATTCCTACCTTGGATAAATTATACACATATACCCCATAGGGGTATACTGTAAACCAAGAAAAATTAGAGTAAAGCCGCGGGTGGAGTCTTAATGAAGGTGATCTAAAGACTAACTCAAAGCATCGTCGAAAATAAATATCTCCGTATCGCATGAGTATGTTGCACGGGAAAGACCGCTATAGTTTAGGGAAGATTTGAGGATTTAATGTTCGAAAGCCGTCATAATGCC
>DFDI01000029.1 GCA_002367635.1 Betaproteobacteria bacterium UBA3031
GAGTCCCGTCCACTCCGCCAATATTAAAAAGGCGAACGTAAGTTCGCCTTTTTTGTTAATCTACGTCATTGATAATTTAAGACAGTTTTTTAGGTCCCCCACATGTTTGACTTCTTAAGTAAGTACAAAATATTCTCGCAGGCGATACTGGTTTTAATTGTTTTGACGTTCGCGTCTATTGGTGTCGGTTCTTATTTTAGCGCCCGTAATTCAGCAGAGATTATTGCGGAAGTTGGGAAGTCAGTAATCTCGCGTCAGGAATTAGCCATGATGGTCAGCCAGGAGCAAGATCGGCTCCGACCTCAGACTCAAGCAAACCCTCAAGCGGCTGAGTATCTGCAAACTGATGAATTTAAAAATTCCATACTAAATAACATGATCGAGCGCCGTTTGTTGCTGAATCAGGCCAGGAGTATGGGCATGATGGTATCTCCTGAGGAGTTGACAGAGGTGATTGGAACCGTTCCCGCATTCTTTGATGATTCAGGTCAGTTTTCCGTCGAAAAATATGAACGACTCTTGCGCGCGCAAAATTTAATGCCAGCCGAATTTGAGTCCCAAATCGAGCAAGATTTGTTGGTGGGGCGCCTACAAAACGTTATCACTCAGAGTGCTATCGTTTCAGACTCAGTCGTGAGTCGGTTAGTCAGGCAGCGTGGTCAGCAGCGAGAGGTCAGTCAGTTAATTTTTTCTCCCGCTAAGTATCGAGAATCGATCGAAGTAACTGATGAAGATGTGCAAAAATACTTTGATGACAACAAGAATCTATTCAAACTTCCGGAGCGCGCAAAGGTTGAATATTTAGTGCTCAATGAAGAGTCAGCTGCAGCTTCCGTCTCTATTTCTGAGGACGAACTGCGTCAGTCCTATGAAGATCGAATTGCTGAGTTCCAAGGCGTTGAAGAACGTAGGGCGAGTCATATATTAATTTCAGTGATAGAAGAAGGATCTGATGCTGAAAAATTTGCTGCTCGTTCGCGTGCGGAGGAGCTACTGCAAATCGTAAAGAGAGATCCTTCTCAGTTTGGAGCCTTGGCTCAAGAGTTTTCAAATGATCCCGGGTCCGCTGAAAGTGAAGGTGATCTTGGTTTCGTGCAACGCGGTCTCATGGTTGAGTCCTTCGATAAAGCATTGTTTGAGTCCAAAATTGGATCCATTGTCGGCCCTGTTGAGACCCAATACGGTTATCACATCATCCGTATCGATGACGTTAAAGCAGTCAACACCACATCTTTTGAAGACGCGAGGGAAGATATTGAAAAAGGTGTGCGTCAATCTAAAGTTGACGAGACGTATCTTACTGCAGCGCAAACATTTAGCGATCGGGTGTATACCGACTACGATAGTCTCGCACCGGTTGCTGACGAATTGGGTCTTACCATACAAACCAGCGATTGGGTGAGTCGTGATAGCGCAGGTTACAACACGCTTCTCGAAAAACCAGAGCTCCTGCAAGCTATATTTTCTGCGGAGTCACTGGAAGAGAAACGCAATACGCAGGCCTTTGAAGTGCAGCCTAAAACCTTGGTGGCTGCGCGGGTGATTGAGTATGCGCTCGAAGAAGAGATGAAATACGAGGATGTTTCAGGTGAGATTAAGGATTTTCTTAAATCTCAGGGGGCTCTCGATAAAGTCGTTGCGGAGGGTGAATCTACTCTCGCTGCCATTCAAGGCGGTGAGGAAGCCACTGGAGGTGAGTGGTCCAAACCAGGGATGGTGACTTTGGTCAAGCGGCAAGGCCTGCATCCGGAGGGACTGAGAGCCATTTTTGGCGTCTCCAAAGATGAATTGCCTGCTCATGTAGGGATGACCATTGATGATGGTCGTTATGTCATCTTTCGGGTAACCAAGGTTGTTGATTTAGAAGAGGTTACAGAAGACGATTTGAGTACTGCCAAAAGGCAGTTAGCTGAGATGCTCATGCAGCAACAGATGAGCGCATACATTGGAAGTCTGCGTGAAAATGCGAATGTTCGTATTAAAAGCGACTCAGAGAGTCTTAAGTAACTAAGTTGGTTGCCGGATTAGTCTAAGGGGGCTACTCCGGCAGTGTTAAAACCTGCATCTACGTACGTTATTTCGCCAGTAATGCCGCTTGCTAAATCACTAAGAAGAAAAGCAGCGGCGTTCCCAACTTCCTCGATGGTTACATTTCTTTTCAAGGGGGCTGTTTTCGCTGCAAATGACAGTAGTTTGGAGAAGCTTCCAATACCTGCGGCAGCCAATGTTTTGATAGGGCCTGCAGAGATCGCGTTGACCCGGATATTGTCGGAGCCAAGGCTATGAGCCATGTAGCGCACATTAGCTTCAAGACTGGCTTTTGCCAAGCCCATGACGTTGTAGCTGGGAAATGCTCGTTGAGACCCTAAATAAGTCAATGCCAGTAGTGACGCATTGCGTCCCACCATCAATGGATGAGCTGCTTGAGCGAGAGCTGAGAAGCTGTAAGAGCTGATGTCATGAGCAACTTGAAATGCTTCCCTTGTCACGGAGTCAAGATAGCTACCGCTTAATGATTCTCTTGGCGCAAATGCAATTGAGTGCACGAGTCCATCAAGGTATCCCCACTCAGTTTTTAATGACTCGAAAAGTGCATGAATTTCTTTGTCGCTGCCAACATCGCAGGGGAGTACGAGGTCGGTATTAAAGTCCTTCGCAAGATCTCTAACTCTTTTTTCTATTTTCTCACCGCCTGCGTAACTGAACGCGAGGGTAGCCCCCTCCCGAATAGCCGCTTTAGCAATGCCATAAGCGATCGACCGGTTACTCAGAAGTCCAGTAATTAATAATTTTTTGTCAGTAAGGAGTCCCATTGATTTACCATTTTATAATTGTGATCGTTATTTTAACGTCCTAGCATCTGAGATACACTGGGAATTGTAAAATCTTTATAAATGACTAATTTTTGAGCTACTCGTATCGAGGATCCACTCAGATTGTTCCACGTTTTAAGCGCCTTGATGGATGCTCTGTAGCATTTAGCAATTCCAGAGAGCGTATCTCCCGATTTAATTCGATAAACGATCTCTTTGCCATACAGTTAGTTGGGTTGAGAGAACTCAGGAAATTGCCAGGTTTCGTTTAGATTCGAGGGCTCTGACTCAGAGGCCCAAGGCACGAGTATCGATTGACCTGTCCGTATCGGGAAATCTGGTTTTAAACCATTGATGGTGCAGAGCTTGTCGAGGCTGATGTTGAACTGTTTAGCCGTCTGAGAGAGCGTATCTCCTTTTTTGAATTGGTAGGTCCCCCAACTCAGTAATTGGGCATTATGATTATTTAGATTCTCTTTAAATATTTCCGTCCGATCGCTCGGTATGAGCATTAAGCTCCCCCCATTTGTTGTGAAGACTGGGCGATTATGTGACGGGTTCAGCATTTCAAATTCTTCTATATCAATTTCTGCAAAGTTAGCGGCTAATTTTATATCTATTAGGGTAGAGACCTGTACAGGGGTGAAATAGGCATAGTCCGCCACATGAGGTAATGCCAGAGAACCTGAGTGCGCTGCAAGGATAATATTTTTAATGGCTTGTAGTTTGGGGACATAATTTATTGTCTCTTCTGGCATTTTTAGGTCGAAGTATGTGGTTCCTTCGCCTCGCTTCTTGTGGCGTTCAATCGATCTCCTCAGCCCATTTTCTCCCCAATTGTACGCCGCCAAAACAAGCTGCCAGTCGTTAAACTCAGCATGCAATGCTTCAAGGTAGTCAAGTGCTGCTTTAGTTGAAGCAATAACATCTCGACGCTCATCACGCCACCAGGTCTGTTCTAGGCCGTAATTTTTTCCAGTGGATGATATAAATTGCCATAGGCCAGCGGCGTGTGCTCGAGAGTAGGACACCGGGTAGTATGCGCTTTCGACCATGGGTAATAAGGCCAATTCGGTTGGCATATTTCTTTTTTCTATTTCGCCTAGGATGTAGTGTATGTACTTCTGACTGCGGTTAAAGATGCGTGCTACATAATCAAGATCACTCTTGTAGCGTTCTTCGAAATTATGCACACGCTTCCCTTGAGCGTTTTTATGGATGAATAATTTTTGATCTATTCGTATTAACGATCCGTTTAATTTATTCCATGTTTTTAGTGATTTTACGGACACTCCATAGCGTTTAGCAACGCCAGAGAGTGTGTCTCCTCGCTCTACTCGATAGATGATCTCTTTTTCACCATAAAGGATGTCGGGCATGCCAAAGCCGTCTATGATGCGGGGCCAAATGCTAGGGATTGAGTCCAGTGATACTTTCTGCGAGACATTTTTTGTATCTAGATCGATATAGTTAAACGACCAGAAACTTACCGTTTTTATGTCATGCTCAGTGAGGAATTTTTGAACAATTTCTTGATCATTCTTATCAAGAGCCGTATCCGCAAGAGTAGTATTTAGTGCGAGACAAGCAACGAGAGCTGAGATTAATGACAATGTATTTTTGAGATGCATAATTGTGGCGCTATTCAAACAGCGATTTTGAGGCTAAAAATCATTTTTCCATTTTCTTATCGTAGCAAATACTTCTATCGCGTTAGAGAGAGTTTCGTGCGTCTTAGCTTGCGCCGCTTGGATAACCGTTGGTTCGTTACATCGAAGGAATGGGTTCACGGATTTTTCGAATCCAATTGATGTTGGGAGGGAAACTTGTTGGTTCGACATTTTAAAATTAATCAGATGCTCATAATCGGCCAATGCTGAGTTGTTCGGTTCCACTGCGCGAGCAAATTTAATGTTGGATAGCGTGTACTCATGAGTGCAGTAGACCTCAGTAGAGTCAGGTAAATGCGCAAGCTTTTCCAGAGATTGAAACATTTGTGGGGGAGTGCCTTCAAAGATTCTCCCACAGCCACATGAGAACAAGGTGTCCCCACAAAACACCCGTTGATCATCAAAATAGGCGATGTGTCCCGACGTGTGTCCAGGTATATCAAGGATGTTAAACGTGAGGTCTAATTGGTCTAACCTCACTTCATCGCCTTCAACGAGTTGGTGCGTTATCTTAGGAATACTCTCGGTCTTAGGCCCATACACAGGCACATTACAATTATCAATGATATTCATGATCCCCCCGACGTGATCGGCGTGATGGTGCGTGATCAGAATAGCAGATAGAGTCAGTTTTCTGGACGCTAAGAATTCCAGAACGGGTTGTGAATCACCGGGGTCAACAATCACTGCGTGCGTTTGATTATGGATTGTCCAAATGTAATTGTCTTGGAAGGCCTTAACCGGATAGACTTGCGTATTATTCATATGCTCTTATCTTTGATGCCAACAGATTAAATGTCAACACGTGAGGATAAAGAAAATTTAGTGGATTGTTTTTCTGGGTCTTTAGGAAAAGATCTGCTTGGTGCGGAGCGGCCCATATTTGACGGTATGGTCTCAGATGTTTTTGGATTTAACGCTGTTCAAGTTGGTTTTCCTCAGCACGACTTTTTAGCCCATAGTCGTATTCCTAATAAGTTTGTGATGTCTGAATCGTCATTCGGTCAGATTCGAGGGCTACCTCATCAAAATCCCATAAAATCGAACTCAATAGACTTGGTGGTTCTACCGCATGGTTTAGAGTTCAGCATAAACCCACATGGGGTTGTCAGAGAGATTGAGAGAATTCTGGTGCCTGGTGGTTCGCTGGTGCTGTCAGCATTTAATCCTATGAGTCTTTGGGGCGTGCGTCACCTTTTGAAGAAATGCACGGTTAAGGGAAATGGTGTTCCAACAGAGTTGTTAAGTTTGTGGCGCGTTAAAGATTGGTTAAAGTTGTTGAGTATTGAAGTAGAGGCTGGACGGTGGGGATTTTATCGTGCGCCTGTCCATTCTGACAAATGGCGTGAGCGGTTTTTGTTTATGGAGTCTGCGGGAGATCGATGGTGGCCTATATTGGGTGGGGTTTATATGCTTAAAGGCGTAAAAAAAGTTCGAGGTATGCGTTTATCAATAGATCGTTGGCCTTCTTACCGGTCGGTTCGACCCGCGGTCGGATCAACGCATAAGGAAACTGCAAAGGTGATTGAGCTTGGTGGGGTGGATGAATGACGGCTAAGAGTGCAATTGATATCTATACTGATGGTGCGTGTAAGGGCAATCCTGGTCCTGGTGGATGGGGAGCGTATCTGATATCTGGAGCGCATGAAAAGGAAATATTCGGAGGTGAGGCTGAAACTACAAATAATCGGATGGAGTTAACGGCGGTAATTGAGGCGCTACGAATGCTCAAGAATCCGTCAAAAATTCGTTTATTCATTGATTCGCAGTATGTTAAAAATGGTATTAATTTGTGGATTTCAAACTGGAAGAGGACGGGTTGGAAAACAAGTAATAAAAAACCCGTGAAAAACGTTGATTTATGGATGGTGCTTGATGAACTCGTCCCTCGACATGAGATCGAATGGATATGGGTAAAAGGGCATGCTGGGAATTTAGGTAATGAGCGCGCTGATGATCTGGCTAATCGAGGCGTCCCGATTTGAATCGAGTATTAGTCTTATATTAAGGAGCATTGCGTGCGTTACGTCATTTTAGACACCGAGACGACAGGCCTGAGTCCGGCAAACGGCCATCGAATTGTTGAGATCGCTGCGATTGAGGTTGAGAGTCGGAACGTTACAAATAAGGTCTTTCAGGTTTATGTAAATCCGCAACGTCTCGTAGAGCCCGAGGCATTTCAAGTTCACGGCTTGAGTGATGAGTTTTTAGAAGACAAGCCGATGTTTGATGTCATCGTTAACGACTTGTTGGCATTCGTTAAAGGTAGTCAGGTTGTGATTCACAACGCGTCGTTTGATGTTGGTTTTTTGAATATGGAATTCGAGAAACTAGGGCTTGGTGTCTTTACTGAGTATTGTGATGGGGTTATCGACTCTTTGGCTTTGGCGCGACGCCTACATCCTGGAAGGAGAAATTCACTTGATGCGTTGTGTGAGCGGTATTCGATTGATCGCTCGTCCCGAACACTTCACGGCGCTTTGATAGATACGCAGTTACTCGCTGAAGTTTATTTAGCTATGACGCGAGGTCAAGATAGTTTATTAAGCGATGACGCTGATGAAGCGCAATCGATATCAAGCCAGGGATCTGAAGTTCCTGAGACTCATGTTCTTGTTGTGAAGGCATCAAAAGAAGAACTCAATGCACATGAAAAATATCTGGATCAATTAGAGCGTAGTGAGAATATTAAAGCGACGTGGACAATCGTAACCGAATAGGTGGGTCAGTCGATTAACCTTAAGCCTGCGGGTTATACAAAATCAAACCTGCCTTCCAAGGCATGCGTCACTTGTCGAAAGTCGTTTTCGTGGCGTAAGAAATGGGCAAGAGATTGGGAGCAGGTGAAATATTGCTCGGAGCGTTGTCGTCGCTCAACGGTGTCGTGAGTTGATTATGAGACAGTTGCGCCTTATCTTGGGAGACCAGCTTAATTTAAATCACTCTTGGTTTAATGCGATCGAAAGTGACGTGGTTTACCTAATGATGGAGGTTAAGTCGGAGGCGAGTCGGTCTCCCCAACATGCGCAAAAGATACTAGGCACATTCGCGGCGATGCGGTTTTTTTCAAAAACATTAACTGATCAAGGGCATCATGTTGAATATGTTGACATCAACGCTTCCGCAAATCATCACAGCTTTTGCGGTAATTTAGAACATTTCTGTTATAAATTAGCGATTAAGGAATTTATCTGGCAAGAGCCAGATTCTTGGTATGTTGATCAGGAGTTAAATGGGTTTCTTGATAGGTCCGAGCTATCCGGCGGCAGTGTCCCGTCGGAGCATTTCTACGAAGAGCGAGGTGCACTAGCCTTTTTCATGGAAGAGAAAAAATCCTGGAAAATGGAGAATTGGTATCGGCATTTGCGGCTCAAACATGACGTGTTAATGAGTGAATCTAAGCCCGTAGGAGGTGCTTGGAATTTCGACAAGGAAAATCGAAAAAACTGGCGTGGCGAGCCTACACCCAATTCCTTGCGGAGGCCGAAGCATGACCATACGAAATTATGGGGTGAAATAGTAGAGTCTGGCATTACTACGTTCGGTAATCCAACCTCCGAAGCATTTCAATGGCCACTGAGTCGTGAGGAATCATTGGTAATGCTTAAGGATTTCTGCTCTGCGAATATAAGGTTCTTTGGTGATTATCAGGATGCTATGTCAGTTAAGCATCAGACACTCTTTCATTCGCTACTCTCGTTTTCTTTAAATTTGAAAATGATTTCACCGCAAGAGGTAATTAATACGGTGGTTCAGGAGCTGGTTGAGGACCGGGAGAATATCGCAAGTATTGAGGGGTTTGTGAGGCAAGTGCTAGGGTGGAGGGAGTATATTCGTGGTATCTATTGGGCAAAAATGCCCGATTATTTGAAGAGTAATCACTTTCTATTTGGCAGAGAGCTACCTGGTTGGTTCTGGACGGGCGATGTTGGGATGAATTGTTTAAGTACAACCATTAAACAATCTTTGAATACTGCTTATGCGCACCATATACAGCGATTAATGATTGTCGGAAATTTCTCATTGCTGGCAGGGTTGAATCCTCACGATGTTCACCATTGGTACCTGGGCATCTATATTGACGCACTAGAGTGGGTTGAGGCACCTAATACGATTGGGATGAGTCAGTATGCGGATGGGGGTGTGCTTGCAACGAAGCCATATGTCTCCAGTAGCGCTTACATTAACCGGATGAGTGATTACTGTAAGGGTTGTCAATATAGCCGTAAAGAAAAGCACAACACAAAATCCTGCCCATTCGACACGCTATATTGGGACTTTTTGTCGAGTCAAAGAAGGTTTTTTGATAAAAACCCAAGAATGGCTATGATGTTGAAGAACTTGGATCGAAAATCAGATGAAGAGAAGAGTTTAATTGCGAATCACGCTAAGGTGTTGCGTGAGGGTATTGAAGAGTTATAAATTTTTTTAATCCTTCATTATGTTTTTTAAGCGTATATTTTTGGGGTGTGAGTATGCTGGCGATGCGTAATTTGTTACTGATGTTTTTGGGGATGTTACCTTATCAGTTCGCAGGTGCTTGGAGTAGTGATGTTCAGGCTTCTGGTTCGTTCAAAGCTACTGTTGCTTATGAATCTCAAAACATCTACCAGGTTCATATGTCCCCAGTATCTAACTTACATTGGATGACCACAGACGAGTGCGAATTAGAATTGCTGTTTGACGATGTTATTGTCGAAATATACGAAAAAAATGGTCAGCGCTTCGGCGCAGTTTTCCGGCTCGTGACAGAGGGTATTGCGCAAGAAGATTGGCCTACTTGTGCGGTGAGAGGCTTGTACAGCGAGGAGCCTAAATAATAAAGCGCTAGATGTTCATGGTTGTTCTTTGATTTTTTTGGTCAAATCGACGCTGATACTATGCTTAAGCAATATGCTCAATGTGGGGTTTCTGGAAAGTAAGCGCTCGAGAGACGGTCGGTCCCACGTGATTAATTGTGTCTGCGTTCGGGTGATCGTTGTGGCTGAGGCGCTGCCGTTACTGATAAACGACATCTCCCCTATGAAAGTGCCATCAGACGTTCTGGCGATTTCTTTACTGTCTCTTATGATGGCAACTGTACCGTTTTGGATGAAATAAAGTTTGCTAGGTACTTCGTTCTGCGCTGTAAGTGTCGTATTAATGTCTGCGGTTTCCCATTGGCCAGAGCGCATCAGTTTCGCGAACTCAACCCGATTAAAGTTTGAAAAACTCGTATCCAGCATTTCAAGTTCAATATCGCTTAATGAGACCTTAGATTGCTCGGTATACATTTGATACACGCGCCATATGTTAATGAGTGCAAACACGAGACACCAGGACAGAGGTAGCCAGTCCGGAGAACCCATCGGGTGAAAGTAATTGTAGATAATGGCGCCACTTGAGCTAATAATCGCAAGAATTCTTAGTGCAACAATATCCTTGACCGCAAATGATAGTGCAGTCAGGAAGAATGCAAGGTGTCCGACGATGGAGACAAGGTGTGTTGACATGGGAACGTTACAGTTATTTTATAAGCGAGGTATCATACCTTTCTTCTTCCCATGTAACTAAAGACGCAGACCGTCAGTGTCTGCTCTTGGTCTTGATTTGTTAGAATCTTGATTGCTTTTAATCTATTTGTTTTCATCAAAATACTTTCCACGGAGTG
>DFDI01000018.1:0-210 GCA_002367635.1 Betaproteobacteria bacterium UBA3031
CCAAATTTTGCAAATCCTTCAAGCTCATTTCAACCTCTCCATCTCGTTAATGGTTAACACTTCTTCGATATACGAAGACATAAAGACCTCGGTTTAATGCACCACCTCAAACAACCCTGCGGCCCCCATTCCTCCACCAATGCACATCGTAACGACAACCCATTTAGCATTGCGTCTTCGTCCTTCCAAAAGCGCATGACCGACCAAACG
>DFDI01000018.1:484-20149 GCA_002367635.1 Betaproteobacteria bacterium UBA3031
AAAAGCGCATGACCGACCAAACGGCTACCACTCACTCCATAAGGGTGCCCCATCGCAATGGCGCCTCCATTAACGTTCAGTCGTTCGTTTGGAATACCCAGGCGATCTCGACAATATACGACCTGAACAGCGAATGCCTCATTGAGTTCCCACAAATCAATATCCTCAACTTTGAGTCCACTTCGCTTTAACAATTTGGGCACTGCGTAAACGGGACCAATGCCCATCTCATCAGGCTCTAATCCAGCGACCGCAAACCCTCTGAAAACACCTAGTGGTTTGAGGCCTCGCGAAGCCGCAGCTCGATCACTCATAATCAATTGCGCTGAAGCGCCGTCAGAAAATTGACTGGCATTCCCCGCAGAAATCACTCCACCCTCCAGAGCAGGTCTAATTTGAGAAACCGCTTCATACGTTGTTCCAGGGCGAATCCCTTCATCCTGTGAGGTGGTTACCTCCCTCAGTTGTTCCTGACCAGTATTTTTATCAACCACTTTCATAGTTGTTGTAATCGGAACAATCTCCTCCGAGAACAAACCACCTTGAACCGCTCGCTCAGCCCTATTTTGACTTTCTGCACCGTATCGATCTTGCACTTCTCGAGAGATTTGATAACGCTTTGCAACGGTCTCTGCCGTTTGCAGCATAGGCCAGTAAATCTCAGGCTTATTCTCGTGCAACCAAGGGTCTTCTATAAAAGACGTATTCATTTGGTTTTGAACACATGATATTGACTCAACGCCCCCGGCGACATAGATCCCATCTTCCCCTGCTAGGAGACGCTGGCTAGCAAGCGCAACGGCCTGGAGTCCAGAAGAACAAAACCGATTCACGGTCAAACCCGACACAGTCACCGGCAAGCCTGCCCTAATCGCGATTTGCCGAGCAATATTTTGTCCGGTCGCACCTTCAGGACTTGCGCAACCCATCAAAACATCTTCCACTTCTTGCGGATCAATTTGCGAACGCTCAACCACTGCTTTCACCACATGCGCGCCAAGACTCGCTCCATGCGTCATATTCATCGCACCCTTCCAACTTTTACACAGTGGCGTTCGCGCTGTATCAACAATGACTGCATCCATACTCTATTGCTCCCCTAAAAATTGAAGTTAGATCGATCCGAACGTTCGACTCTCATCTACCAGTTTCGTTAAGTACGTCGAGACCTTCCAATGATCTCCCAACGCTTGATTTGAATAGCGTTGAATTCCGTCAACAACCGCAGACAATCCGATCGTATCTGCGTAGAACATCGGCCCACCTCGATAACGAGGAAAGCCATAGCCAAAAGCATAGATCACATCAATATCCGAAGCCCTTTGGGCGACGCCTTCTGCCAAAATATCAGCGCCTTCATTGATCAATGCAAACATGAGTCGTTCGACAATTTCAGACGCCTCTATCGTTCGACGTTCAATCCCTTTTCCACGCGAGGCAGCATCAATAATTACGGCAATCTCAGGATTAACCTGTGGCACCCGACTCCCAGACTCATACGTGTAATATCCACGGCCAGTTTTTTGACCAAACCAACCGAGCTCACAAATACGATCAGGTATTGCCACATACCGCTTACTCATTACACCTTCAGATTGTTTTCTTTTGCGAATAGCCCACCCAATATCTAAACCGGCTAAATCACTCATTCGAAAAGGTCCCATTGCAAACCCAAAAGACTCAATAGCCTGATCTACTTCTTGAGGCAATGCGCCCTCTTCAATCAAATACTCAGCCTCTCTTAAGTACGTATGAATCATACGGTTCCCAACAAAACCATCACACACACCAACACAGACAGGAATTTTTTTTATCTTCTTCGCAACCTTCATCGATGTCGCAATCACTTCAGGAGAAGTTTTTTCTGCTCTCACCACCTCTAACAAACGCATGACATTAGCAGGACTAAAAAAATGTAAGCCGATGACCTGCTCTGGCCGTTGCGTGACCCCAGCAATTTGATTGATGTCCAAAGTTGACGTATTTGTCGCGAGAATCGCAGTAGGCTTCAAAAGAACATCAAGCTCACGAAATATTGCTTTCTTAACCTCCATTTCCTCATACACTGCCTCGATCACCAAATCGACCTCAGAAACATCGGAGAGTTGTGTGCTCCCACTCAATAGCGCCACGCGCTGATCACGGTCCTCAGCACTGAGTCGGCCTTTCTCGACAGTTGCTAGATAATTTCTCTTGATCGTATCAATCCCTTTTTGAAGGGTATCTTCGTTTGTGTCTACAATGAGTACTGGAAGACCTGCATTCAAAAAATTCATCGCGATACCAGCGCCCATCATTCCGGCACCAATCACGGCAACAGTCTCAATTGCAGAAACTTCAATCTTCTTTGAAAGCCCAATTACCTTATTGGCCTGTCTCTCAGAGAAAAACAAATGTCTTAATGACTTGGACTCATTTGTCGACATCAAATGCTCAATGTTCTTGCGTTCAACCTCCAAACCCTCTTTGAAAGGCTTGGTTAAAGCCGCCTCAACACACGCAACGATACCAAGCGGCGCAGGATATCCACGCCATTTTTTTTGCGCAGTTTCTCGAGCTTGAGCAATAAAAAGTTTAGGGTCTATGGATGTCTCCACAGTACGTTGACTCACCCGCGCTACGGGTAAACCAGCGCGCACAGCACGTTTCACCCATTGCAGCGCACCCGCAAGCAAATCACCATCAATAATCTCGTCAACGACACCCAGCGACTTGGCTTGGCTGACGGAGACGAAATCGCCAGTCGTCATCAGATCCAACGCACGCTCAGCCCCAATCATTCTGGGAAGCCGTTGTGTTCCCCCCGCACCTGGCAAAATACCAAGCTTGACTTCAGGTAACGCAACAATGGTAGTAATGCTGGCCAAGCGATAATGACAGGTCAGTGCCAGCTCAAATCCACCACCCATTGTCGGCCCTGACAAAGCCGCCACGATGGGCTTGGTAACCGTATCCATGTACGCCAATAAGTCGGCCAATGTCGCCATTCCTGGCACTTTGGGTTTCCCAAACTCGGATATATCCGCGCCACCGGAAAAATTTTCCCCCCCACCAATCATCAAAAACGCGCTTACTCGAGGGTCGTGGTCTCCAGACTTAATCGCATCGAGCAACCCTTGGAGCACACCCTTATTGACGGACAAGGCATTGACAGGTGGATTATCAATTTGAATCAACCCAATTGATCCGCGGACTTCGTAACTAACCACTTCTGACATAACTATTCCCCAATCAATTATCAGGCTCGCCGATTTTAAAGACGCAGATTAAAAAGATACAGATCACATTGTGTGCTAAACCTCGAGCCACTCCTTACGTATAGACTCATCAGCTTGTAGTTCCGAGGGGGACCCTTCAAACACAATTTGACCATGGCCCATGACATATAACCGCTGAGAGATTCGTAACGCGATCGTGAGCTTTTGTTCCACGAGTAAAATTGATACACCTCGCTTTGATATTTCTTCGAATAAAGTCGCCATTTGCTCCACAATCTTCGGCGCTAGACCTTCAGTCGGCTCATCAATCATAACCAACTCGGGGTTCCCCATTAAGGTTCGGCACAGGGTGAGCATTTGTTGCTCGCCGCCAGACAAGACGCCCGCCGGAGCATGCAATCGCTCTTTGAGCCTGGGGAACAAATCGTACATGTCTTCTTCTGACCACCGCGATTCTTTTTGGTCAGATTTGAGACCAAGCAATAAGTTTTGGCGAACAGTTAATGTGGGGAATATGTCTCTATTCTCTGGAACGTATCCCAATCCCTTGCGCGCGATCTCATGGCTTTGCAATCCAGACAAAGATTGATTCTGAAAATTAATTTCACCGGTATGTTCAACCTGGCCCATGATTGCTTTAACCGTTGTCGACCGACCGACCCCATTACGTCCAAGGAGACTGACTATTTCTCCCGATCGTATATGCAAATCGACCCCTTGCAGTACGTGACTCTTACCGTAGTAAGCATTCAGATCGGATACTCGAAGCATAATTTCCGTCATGCGAATTACTCCTCGTCTCCATCGATCGGCGTTCCCAAATACGCTTCTTGAACCTTCTTACTCATTCGTATTTCAGCCGGCGTTCCACTCGCAATCACCTCGCCGTAGACGAGGACCGATATCCGGTCAGCAAGATCGAAAACGACGCCCATGTCATGCTCAACCATGAGCAAAGTTTTCCCTTCAGTCACTCGGGAAATAAGTTCAACGGCAACCTCGGTTTCCGAACGACTCATGCCTGCCGTGGGCTCGTCCAACAAAATAACGTTGGCGCCCGATGCAATCGTGATCCCTATTTCAAGAGCTCTTTGTTCCGCATACGTCAGCTCTCCGGCCATCTTTTCTCGACGATTCTCTAAACCAATCATCTCTAAAGTACGCTCAGCACTTTCCTTAGCATCACGAAGTGCAGAAGTTCTCTTGAAAAATGAATAGCGATACCCTAAAACCCAAAGCACCGAACATCTTAAATTCTCAAATACCGAGAGTTTTGGGAAAATATTGTTGATTTGAAAACTTCGAGAAAGTCCCAAGCGATTAATCACTTGAGGTTCTTTACTCGTAATATCAGTTCCATTTAATGCTATCGAACCGGAAGACACTGGAAATCTTCCACTGATCAGATTGAATAAGGTCGACTTACCCGCCCCATTAGGACCAATTAACGCATGTCGCTCACCCGCGACAATCTCGAGGTTGACCCCATTAATGATTTCAGTTTGGCCAAATCGTTTCCGAACATCTACCAACGCTAGCGCATGTTGATTCATTCTCTCACCTAGCTCCATCTCGCCAACTCTGGAGTTAAATCCTCCCAGACCTGTGTAACAGCTCTAATTGCACGCCTCAAAAAGAATGCCCCAACCAATACCAGCAACCCCGAGAATACCCAAGTAACTGCGACATTCACTCCGACTACAAGCGTTCCTCGATACAACAACTCAATCACCCCGATAATCCCCGTTAACGTGACGAGACCAGCCCACAGAGCGAACATATATGACGGAAGGAGCCGTTTCATCACGCCTGCACGCCATACAGGTGCATGAATCGTGATGAGGCTCGATATTCCACCTGGGGAAAACAAAATAATAAGCAGAAAAAGGAGTCCAAAATACAATAACCACGCTTGGGTGAAATTAGATAGGAAAGACTGTAGAAACGTCACCAACACCGCGCCGATAATAGGCCCCCAGAATTGACCGATACCGCCAATGAACGCCATCAGCACAACATTTCCAGAGGCCATCAGCCCTAAGGACTCAGCCGTAATAATTTCATAGTTAATCGTTGTGAGTGCGCCACCAATTCCCGCAAAAAAACCTGCAAGACTCATCATGATCCATCTGACACGAGTGGGGTTATATCCTACAAACTGGGTACGCTCAGGATTATCCCTCACAGCATTCGCAATTCGACCCAAAGGTGTACGTGTGATCACAAACATCAACGCCATAGAAATAAAACACCACACTGCAATCAGGTAGTACACCTGAATTTGAGGTCCGTAAGAAATTCCCCAAACAACTCCACCCGCGGTTCTATTCGTAACGATCCCGCCCTCTCCTCCGAAGAAAGTTGTGAACATCAACGCGCTGGCGGCAACCATTTCAGCAATACCCAATGAAATCATGGCAAATGGTGTTCCTGGCCTTCGCGTCGTTACAAAACCCAAAAGCAAACTAAAGACTAATCCTGCCAAACCACCCACCAACGGCATGAATGACATGGGCAGACCAAAGACTCCCGCCTCAACAAAATTGATTGCGTGGGCCGTCACGAATGCACCGAGACCAAAATAGACCGCATGGCCAAACGACAGCAACCCTGTTTGCCCAAGCAACATGTTGTAGGAGAGTGCGAAAATTATGGCGATACCTAATTGGGAGAGTATGGACAACGCAAATCCGCCAGGGAACACAAACGGCAGGAGCACAAATAAGAGCGCAACCGAACTCCAAAGTATTAGCCGTGATTTGTTTAAAGCTCGCTCCATACTATGTTTCTCTCGTCCCCATGAGGCCACGCGGCCGAACAATGAGCATCAAAACCATCAACAGATAAGGCAATACTGGGGCTGTTTGAGAAATCGTAATGGACAAACCAGCGTACCAACTCGAATTCGAATCAATAATCACACCTAATCCAGCCATGAGGTCGATAAATGACAAATCAAACCCCACTGAAAAAGTCTGAATAGAGCCAATTAATAGTGATGCAATAAATGCGCCCACAAGGGAGCCCATACCACCTACTACCACTACGACAAACACAATTGACCCAACGGAAAAAGCCATACCCGGCTCAGTGATAAAGAGGTTGCCGCCCAATACCCCAGCCAAACCGGCTAGAGCACACCCACCCGCAAATACGAGCATGAATACACGTGGTACGTTATGCCCAAGCGCTTGAACCATTTCCGGGTGCGTGAGAGACGCTTGGACAATAAGGCCAATCCGTGTTTTTGTAAGCACGAGGTAGAGCGAGACCAGCATCCCGACGGAAACAAGCATCATGAATGCGCGATAGGCCGGATATTGCGTATTGAATAGCGTAAACAACGTGAAATTCAAGGATTCAGGTATTCGGTAATCCACCGGGGCCCTTCCCCAAATCAGATGCACCACCTCTTCGATCACATAGGCTAAACCAAATGTAAACAAAAGCTCTGCAACGTGTCCAAATTTATGAACTTTTCTCAGCCCATAACGTTCAGTGATTGCACCAATGACTCCGACCAGAATCGGCGCTAGAAACAACGCGGGCCAAAACCCAAACACCATACCCGTTTGATACGCGAAGTAAGCACCCAACATGTAGAAGCTGGCATGCGCGAAGTTCAGGACGCCCATCATACTGAAAATCAGCGTCAATCCAGACGACAGCATAAACAGCAACAATCCGTAGGAAAGACTATTCAATAACGTAATGAGAAAAAATTCCAAATCCAACTTCCTTAAGCTAAATCAATCAAATTGACAGGTGGTTGTCATGCGGGTTTTCTCAGCAGGAATCTCTGCAAGAGTTTCAAAGCCTAATCCAGTGTTTTCTATATCAACCAAGTCATTCTTCCCAGCAATTTTAACAAGCTTCGACACAAAAAGAGGGAGCAGCAATTGATGATTGTCCGCTCGCATCGAAACTAGTCCTGCGTCATCTGCAAATTCCATATCCCTTAAAGCCCTACCAACCACCTCAGGATTATGGGTTCCCGATTCTATCATCGCTTTCTCTAACATTCTGACTGCACGTCGAATCGAGCCGTAATACGCATCCTCGAAGACATCCGGGTATTTCACCCTGTATAGCTTAGCATTCTCTTGCGTCGCCTCATTAATATTGGCATGCCAATTTGTAACTTGATGCACGCGTTCAACCCCAGACTCTCCAATAGTCGTCACACCACCCGTCATGCCCACATTAAAAGTAAAGAAATCAACATCAACACCCATCTGCCTGGCTGACTTAATCAATAGGGTCAAATCACTACCCCAATTACCAGTCACTATCGCTTGCGCACCAGAGGCTTTGATTTTTGCAATGTACGGAGAAAAATCCTTAACTCTCCCGATGGGGTGCAAATCATCCCCGACGATACGTAGATTGGGTCGTTTCACTTCAAGCATAGAGCGTGCAGCTGCCGAAACTGCATGACCATAAGAATAGTCTTGGTTGATCAGATAAACCGAATCAATATCCTTACGAACAGCAATATATTCCGTTAGGGCAGCCATCTTCATATTCACATCGGCATCGAATCTAAAGTGACTCTTTTCACAATGTTCATTCGTCAATGCCGGATCAAGTGCTGCATAGTTCATAAAAAGCACAGGATGTTCGGGGTTGCGGCGGTTGTGCTTCGCAATCGCACCCGTCAGAGCAATCGCCACGCTGGAGCTATTGCCCTGAAAAACGTAATCCACTCCCGCATCTAATGCGGAACGAAATACCAGCAAAGCCTCCTGCGGATTCGTTTTATTATCGAAAGGAATGACCTTCATCCGAATCCCATCCGGCAAATTCCCACGGCGGTTCACCGCATCCACCTCCAAGTGCAGATGCCGCAGCGCCACTTCTCCAATGTTGGCAAAAGGGCCACTCAGCCCTTCAACAAAACCAATCACGACTTCCTTATTGGTTTGGCCGCACGATACTTGCAGACTTAACAACCCAACACAAAGTAAAGATACCAATCGCATACGCCCCCCGAATAACTGTAATAAAATTTATTCTATGCCCATCTCTGGCATGCGGTCACCCCATTACTTTAAATTAACCGAACTATCTCCCGAAGACTTTTTCGATATGATGTCGTGTCTTAAATAAATTGTCTCATTAAGGAAAAATAATGTTCGGTCAGATGATGGATGTGCCACTTTTAATATCACACATGCTAAGACATGCGGACCGCTACCATGGCGACTCCGAAATCGTCAGCAGGATGATCGATGGTGACATACACCGATACACTTATCGAGAGGCACACCAAAGGACGCGCAAACTCGCCAACGCATTACTGACGCTCGGCGTCAGCCCTGGCGACCGATTGGGCACTTTGGCTTGGAACACACACCGGCACTATGAAGCCTACTTCGGCATTTCAGGCTTTGGGGCCATCAGTCACACCATAAATCCTCGTCTATTTCCGGAGCAAGTCGCCTACATCATTAATCATGCGGAAGATAAATTATTGTTTATCGATGAGACTTTTATCCCTCTTGTCGAAAAACTAGCGTCACAACTATCGACAGTTAAAAAAATTATTATCCTGACCGATAAAACCGACATTGACACATCATTAACTAATTGGGTCGCCTATGAACCACTCATCGCGGCCCAATCTGACGAATTCGATTGGCCCACATTTGATGAACGCAGTGCTTCTTCACTTTGTTACACGTCAGGCACAACGGGTAACCCTAAAGGGGTCCTCTACTCACATCGCTCTACAGTCATTCACACCTACACTGCCTCCATGCCAGACGCGCTTAATGTATCAGCCCGAGATGTCGTCATGCCGGTCGTGCCTATGTTCCATGTCAACGCTTGGGGACTACCCTACATATGTACGATGTCGGGCGCAAAACTGGTATTCCCAGGCCCAGCCATGGATGGACAAAGTTTGTGCGAACTGATCCAAGCTGAAGGCGTTACTTTATCGGCAGGCGTCCCAACGATTTGGGCAGGGGTGGATACGCACCTTAAGGATAACCATCTAGAATTACCCAGCCTCAAACGTATTGTGATTGGGGGCTCGGCGTGCCCAAGCTCCATGATTCGCTCTTTCGAGGTTGATCATAAAATCGAAGTAGCGCATGCCTGGGGCATGACCGAGATGAGCCCGTTGGGCACCTTCAATACGTTTAAAACTAAACACCTGAAACTCGACCAAGAGACTCAATTGGCGTTTAAATCACGTCAAGGACGCGTCCTATTCGGCGTTGATATGAAAATTGTTGACGGAGACGGTAACGAACTACCCTGGGATGGCACAACATTTGGTGATCTACTGGTTAGAGGTCCGAATGTATTGAGCAACTACTTTAAACACCCTGATGATCTGTTAATCACAGACTCCGAACAAAACGGTTGGTTTATGACTGGGGACGTTGCAACCATTGATCCTGATGGATACATGCAAATCACCGATAGATCAAAAGATGTTATTAAATCTGGCGGGGAGTGGATCAGCTCCATTGAAATTGAAAATACCGCAGTCGCGCACAACGACATCATCGAAGCCGCTGTAATCGCTATTCCACATCCAAAGTGGGATGAGCGGCCATTACTGGTGGCTGTAAAGAAACCTGGCTCTTCCGTAACGAAAGAGGAACTTCTCAAGTTTTTTGTCGGCAAGATCGCCAAATGGTGCATTCCGGACGATGTTGTCTTTGTGGAAGAAATACCTCATACCGCCACAGGGAAGATTCTAAAAACCAAGCTGCGAGAGGACTTCACGAACTATACTGTTAACGAAGCATGACCGACTAGGGAAACTAATAGCCTTTAATTCGATCCACTGCTGAATCGGGCGCATCACCGTTTTCGATGCGTTTGATGTTTTTGATTATCTGATCAAGAGCGGCCTGCGGGACTGTGAGTCCTGACACATGAGGTGTAATTATCACGTTTGGATGATTCCATAAGGGACTTTTCGATGGCAAGGGTTCCATCTCAAAAACGTCAAGCATGGCGCCCGCGATCAGCCCCTCCTCCAAAGCTTCTAGCACATCGACTTCACAGATATGCTGGCCGCGTCCTATGTTGATCAAGAATGATTCGGCCGACATGCGACTGAAGAATTTTTTATTAATTAGCCCCTCTGTCTTGTCTGTCAATGGCAGTAAATTAACGACAACACGAGACTCGCTAAGAAAGGCCGATAAACCAGTCTCGCCATCAAAGGTGCGTATATTATCGATGACCTTAGGGCCAGCACTCCAGCCTAAAACAGGAAATCCAATTGCAGCAAGTTGCCGGGCAACAATTGAACCAATGGCTCCTAGGCCCATCACCCCGACGGGGAACTGTTCTATTGCCTCAATATCCTCAATGGGCGCCCACCGTCGTGCATCCTGTAGCTGCTGATATGCCTCAAATCGCCTCTGAAAACGAAGAACTCCATAGATCACGTAATGCGCCATTTGTTGGGCCATACCCGCATCGGACAATCTGACAATGGGGACGTGCGGCAAGTCCGGATCTTTGAGTAACGAATCGACTCCCGCACCCAAAACGAAGATTGCCTCTAAATTTACAAAACCTTCAAGAAAACCTAATGGAGGATTCCAAACCAACGCATACCGAACAGTACGCTTGTCCTCAACATCCTTGAGCAACTCAAATTGAAACTGAGGCAAATCTTGCTCTATCCGCGATTTCCAAACTGTTCCCGCGTCCCCTTCGCTATAAAAACCTATAACTGGCCGAGCTTTTAACATCCCGTTCGTTGATTTACTCGACGTTAATTTCAAGATTATCAATGAGTCTCGTAGCGCCTAGTGTTGCAGCACCAAGCACAACCAAATTGGTCTCATCTTCAGCTGGTCTGCGCAACCCTTTCTGAGCCCGAATAACGACGTAGTCGACATTCCAGCCATAACGCGCCAAACGCGCGCCCGCAGCGTACTCCATTGCAACGTACTTTCGATCACCAGCCAAAATTGCATCTCTAATCTGAATCATCGTATCTCTCAGCCTTGGAGCCTCGCTTCGTTCTGACTCATTTAAAAAACGGTTTCTCGAGGACAAAGCCAAGCCATCCTCTGAAAGCACTGTTTCAGCCGGAACAATTTCAATAGGCAAACACAACTGTTCCGTTAACTCCCGAATGATGGCTAGCTGCTGATAATCTTTCTTTCCAAACACGGCCATCTGAGGCTGAACCGCGTTAAATAATTTTGTAACTACCGTACACACCCCTCGAAAATGACCTGGTCTAAATCGACCTTCTAAACCGTTAGCGATCTTAGGGGGTTCAATAAAAAACACTTGCGGCTCGGGGTACATTTCATCCTCATTCGGACAAAAGACAATATCGTTTCCTAAGCTTTCCAACTTTGCGCAATCGTCCTCAAACGTCCGTGGATATCGCGAAAAATCGTCACTTTGTCCGAACTGAAGTCGATTAACAAAAACTGTCGTCACCACAATCGGGGCACGTTCTTTACCAATACGCACCAAACTCAAATGACCATCATGTATGTTCCCCATCGTCGGGACACAACACACCTGGTCTTCAGATGATAAACGCGCCCTAAGCTCGGAAATTGTCCTAATTATTTCCATTGAAACACACCCTCATTTTCCGCCAAACAATAATGATCAACAAATTAGAAGCAATGCTCAGGCCCAGGGAAAGTCCCTGCCTTTACCTCTGCAACGTACGCTTTTACCGCGTCTAATATTGACGGCGCTCCGGTCATGAAGTTTTTGACGAATTTGGGCTTTCGACCCTGATAAATATCCAACATATCATAGAGATTAAGAATTTGACCGGAACAAAATGGACCAGCACCAATTCCAATGACAGGAATATTGACGGACTCCGTCACTCGCCTGCCTACCTCATTGGGCACTAACTCGAGCACCAAACCCGAAGCCCCTGCAGCCTCTAATGCCTTCGCCGCATCAACCAACTCACCAATGGCCTCGTCAGTCTTCCCTTGAACCTTAAAACCACCAAGCGCGTGAACAGATTGAGGGGTTAATCCGATATGCCCAAAAACAGGAATGCCGCGCTCTACTACAAAATTAACAGTGTCCGCCATGATCGTCCCGCCTTCGAGTTTGACCATGTGTGCGCCAGCCGCCATCAGTTCAACCGCATTATCGAACGCCTGCTCTGGGTTTCGTTGATAACTCCCAAAAGGTAAATCTCCAACAATCAGTCCACGACTCGTGCCCTTGGCTACACATCTGGTGTGGTACGCCATATCGTCCATAGTCACGCCCAAAGTAGAATTATCGCCCTGCACCACCATGCCCAACGAATCCCCAACTAAGAACATATCAACTTCCGCAATATCCAACATGCCCGCAAAACTAGCATCGGTACACGTCACCATCGTAATCGGATCATTTTCAGAACGCATTTTTTGCAGCGTTGAAATTGTTACTTTCGCCATCATCACTCCTTCACAGTTTTTGACTGCGACCAAAGGCACTTAACCATTTAGCCTATTTACGATTTAGATTAATTTTTTAGTGTCCATTAATCCGACTTTCAAGATTCTACTAGTTACGATGTCTTTCAACTTAAAAACACAGTGACACATAACCGAATACATCACTCAATCATCTTCTCATCAGAAATGGGGAGGATTATATATTTGTTACAAAATTATATTTTTAGAGAACCGGACCGACGAGCGAGGATCGTGATTATTTATATTTTCGTAACAGAATTATCCCCTAGAAGCTCGCCAGACTTTGATAAAATAAAATTCTTAGAAAGACCTATTTCCGGAGCAATTTCTAATAATGGCTTTAAGACAAAAGCCCTTTCAAACATTCGAGGATGTGGGATGCAGATATCAGAAGACGAATACCTCACCTCACCAAACAAGAGCACGTCTAAATCAATAATTCGAGGTCCATTTCGAACCGTTCTCACTCGACCAAAAATTGTCTCGATATTCAGCAAAGACCGAAGTAAGGCTTCCGGGCCTATGCTGACCGATACTTTGCATACCGCATTCACAAATTCCGGTTGGTCAACTATTCCGATAGGATCCGATTTATAAAAAGACGATGCAGCAATCATGTCGACATACTGCAGGCTGCTGATCTTATCCAACGCATCACGCACATTTTGTGACGGGTCCCCTAGATTTGAACCCAGACCAATAAATACAACCTCGCTAACGCCGCCAACCTTCATTCGTCTGAAGCAGTGACATCAGCACTCGGGGTTTTTCTCGTTCGACGTCGCGCACGTTTTTTAGGCCCAGTTGAGCCACCCGCATTATTGCGCTCTAACCATGCCTCTTGATCGTCTAGTGGGATCTCCTGGAACTGTCGCCACCACTCCACCAACTCCTCTGAGACCTCTCCAGAAAAACCTCTGAGCTCCAAAAAATCATAACCGGCACGGAACCTTCCATGCCGCAAAGTCTGAGCCGGCTTCTTGCCTCGCCGAGCCAGAAGACGACCTTGGAGATACCAAATATCTCTAACATCAGCGATAAGTCTTTTAGGAATAAACGTTTGTCCCATACCATCACAAACATCATCTATTGATCGCCCGAGAGCGCCCATATATTTAGCGTCTCCCTCAATATAATTCCACTTTATTTTCACATCAGACCAAAGAATCGCCGCAAACAAAAATGCAGGAGAAACCGATTTTTCGCTATTAATTCGTTCATCAGTTTTTCGGAAAACCAATTGCAAAAACTCTCCCTCTTTAGACTTTTCTGCGATCTTGCCCAGCTTTTTAAATAAAGCCGCATGAAAACCGTGAGCCACGATTTGCTCCACAGCAGAAGCCGAAGAGCCACTTTTTATTATTTTTATAAACTCATCATATAACCGAGCGGTAGGCACATCACCCAAAAGCCCGGCCAGTTTTTTGAACGGAGCCTTCGTTTTTGAATCAATGGTTAACCCAAGCTTCTCAGACAGCCTGATCGCACGCAGCATACGCACCGGATCCTCCCGATACCGCTGCATAGGAGCCCCAATAATTCGAAGTACACTCTGCCTTGTGTCTTCATAGCCTCCACAAAAATCTAAAACCTCTTCAGTGCGCATGTCATAGAAAAGTGCGTTGACGGTGAAATCACGCCGGATCGCATCCTCATTGATTGAACCAAACGTATTGTCACGTAACACACGACCTTTGCGATCTTGTGTATCTGACGTCTCATGGGGTGCTCGAAACGTGGACACTTCAACTAAGTCATCCCCACAGTACACATGCACCAATCTAAATCGACGACCAATGATTCGAGAATTCCTAAACACTCTCCTAACTTGCTCAGGCGTCGCGTCAGTCACCACATCGAAATCTTTAGGTGTGACATCCAACAACAAATCTCGGACAGCACCACCGACAACATAAGCTTCGTGGCCACTTTGATTCAGTGTTGAGATTATCCGAGTAGCACAAGGACTAATTTTTCGAATATCGATGTCGTGTTCCTCAAAAGGAATACGAAGGGGGCGACTCGATTTTTCTGGCTGCTGCCCCATAAGCATACCAATTAAACGCTTTATCATTGATTCATTGATCTGTATCTCGTCACGTTAACCCTAATGCTTGCCCGGGGATTATAGCGTACACCCTTTCAAGCGCTAGGAACAAAGAGCCTCACGCCATCATGCATCACCTGATCAAATCGAGTCTGGTATAAGACCTCCAAATTACTGAGGGTGAGTGTTTCACTGCAAGCGCCAGCAAGATGAGATCCATCCGCAAATATCATCAGGGTATGCGTAAAGAAACGGCTCACCATATTAATGTCGTGTATCACCATCATCGATGTTCTATCGTTCTTTCGAGTCAGGTCGCAAACCCAAGATAAAAACTTCATCTGCCCCGAATAATCTAAATTTTCAAGTGGCTCATCCCAAAGAAATAATTTTGGATCTTGTGCCATTAAACTTGCTAAACGCGCGCGCTGCCGCTCACCACCAGACAAACTTCGATATTCGCGGTTACTCAAATCCTTAATTTCGAAATGTTCCAGCGCCCGTTGAGTCATTATTTGATCATCATCAGACTTAGCCCACAACCCTGACGAATGAGAAAAACGCCCTAAACCAACATACTCCTCTACGCATCCCCAATAATGATCATCTTCAAATTGAGGAAGTAAGCCAATCTGCCTAGCTAAGGATTTTTTCGAAAACGCAGGCGTAGCAATACCATCGGCTAGAACCTGTCCCTTCAACGGGTTTTCAATGCCTGCTAAAAGTCGTAACAAGGATGATTTTCCTGTCCCGTTAGCACCCAATATTGCCCAGTTCTCACCCAAACCCAAAGCCAAAGACAGGCCGTTCAAAAGCACCCTGCCACCAATAATCACTGAAAGGTCCTTAGTTTCTAACATCACTACGTTTATTCAATAAGTAAATGAGGATCGGCACACCTATCAATGCGGTCATAACACCCACAGGTAATTGAACAGGTGCCCAAACAGAGCGTGCTAGGGTGTCTGCAACGACCACCATGGCGCCGCCCACACAAGCAGACATCGGAATTAAATATCGATGAGACCACACGCCAGTCATGCGAATCATATGCGGCACCACAAGACCAACAAAACCAATTGACCCGCCCTCAACCACAACGGCGACGGCTGCTAATGAGGCCAAAAGATAGACAACATATTCCAGTCGCTTTACAGAGACACCGATGGCTAATGCGCGTTCAGATCCAAGGGACATAGCGTCAAGAGCTCGTCCAAAAAAAACACCAAAAACGATAATTACTATCGCAAGCGCACCAGCCCAAACCCGAGGTTGGGCGTAGGTCAGATCTCCCATCATCCAGAAAATCATGCCTTTCATCATGTTTGGTGGAGACAGTACAAGAATCAAACTGATCAACGCGTTTAAGCCCGCCGACACCATCACCCCCGTCAGAATCAATCGATAAGGATTCCAATCAGCGCCCCTGCGCGCGATTAAGGCGACCAGCACAATCACTAACCCCGCCCCGATAAATCCAAACGGGATTGAATAAGCAGGCACCGCGAACACCAAAGCCCCAAGGACGCCCAGAGACGCGCCACTGGAAATGCCAAAAATATAAGGATCTGCGAGTGGATTACGTAACAACGTTTGGAGCAAGCAACCAGACATCGCAAGCAGCGCACCCGACACAAAGGCCACAAGAACCCTAGGAAATCTCAACTGCGAGATTACCGTCCAATAGACGCCCTCGCCTGAGCGAATGCTCTCAACAATCGTTGCGATCGGAATGGACACGCTACCAAAGCTGATACACGCGATCGCAACACAAACACTCAAGCAGGCTACCCAAAATAACGCTGACGGCTGACCAATTCGCATCATTGGAAGATTATTGTTTGTGATGCAACTGAAGCACCTCCCAACCCTTTAACCGTGCATGGTCTAGCAACTTTGGGTCTGGATTAACTGCAATTGGTGTTTGCACAACGTCAAGCAGTGGCAGATCGTTAATCGAATCACTGAAAAATAGAGTCTCCTCAAAACTCGTCAAAGACAAATCTATGGCATTCAACCATTGATTCACTCGACTCACTTTCCCCTCTCGAAAGGATGGTTCTCCAACAACATTACCTGTGAATTCGCCCTCTATCGCTTCGGGCTCAGTAGCAATGAGATGTTCGATGCCAAACTCATCTGCTATGGGTCTCGTGATGAATGAATTAGTTGCCGTAACGATAGCGATCAAATCACCTGAAAACTGGAGCACCAAATCACGCGCTGCCTGAGTGATCATGGGCTGCACTTTCACCTTCATGAATTCTTCGTGCCACTGATTCAATTGAGCGCGCGGGTATTCGCTTAGCGGGCGTAATTGAAAATCCAAAAACTCAGCGATATCTAGCGTGCCGTTTTGATACTCTCGATAAAAATCTTGATTGCGGCTTTCGTACTCCTCTCGATCAAGAATCTCCTTCTCAATGAGAAATTGAGCCCATTCATAATCGCTGTCACCATCAAGCAACGTATTATCAAGATCAAAAAGTACTAGCTTCATACGAATACCTTACTTAAATGAACCATCGAAAACCATCACGCTCGATCTCCCGATTCGAAAAATGATTTCACTAAAGGAATCGTGATGCTCCTTTTGAGCTCCATAGAATATCGATCCAAACCATCAAGCAACGCTACAAGACTCGTCAAATCACGGGGATGTCGCGCTAGAACGAAGGCAATGACCTCAGGGGAAATATTAAACCCACGCAGTTTCGCATACTCCTCCATAGCCTCTGCTCTATGAATATCATCCAATGGGAAGACTTGATAGACCAAGCCCCAGCCAAGCCGAGTGAGCACATCTGGCCTAAGACTTAGCCCGGATAAAGGTTGCCTCCCAGTAACAAACATACGGCCACCGCAATCTCTTATCTCGTTATACATATTAAAAAACTCAATTTGTTCATTGTCATCCAGGCGGTCTACGCCATCGACACAAACACAGAGCTGATCGTCAAGAGGATCCGCCTCATCCAAACTCAAACTGTGAGAAGTGCGTCTACCTGAATCTTGCCAAGCAGCCCCAACAGCTTGTAACAAATGCGTCTTCCCTGACCCCTCCAAACCCCATAGATACAAAAACCGAACCTCTTCCCGACCAAGCAAAAACCTTCCTATGGTCGATAAAAGCTCGCGGTTTTGCCCAACCACAAAATTGTCGAGGGAGGGAGGCGGTGAAGCTTTAAGTTGGAAAGCAAGTTGATGCATTGTTCATTTCATTAACCGCCACTAACATAGCGGTTGCATTCCCTCTGAAGTGTCTCACTTTGGCACGCAGCGCTAATTAACAAAGTAAACCAGAGTGAGTTTAGGTAGAATCCAGTATTAATACTGAGAATTCTATCAGGGTCTGAGACTAGCCTTGGCTGATTATCACGTTAACGAACCAAAAGACCCGAATAAAATTCTGTTAGCGGGTCAGGACTTAAGCGAGCAACCGATCGTGACAAACGAAAAACTCTCATACAAAGAAGCCGGGGTCGACATAGATGCTGGCGAGCAACTCGTCAAAAATATCAAACCGCTGGCAGCAAAAACCAAGAGAGATGGCATGCTCGGCGGAATTGGTGGGTTTGGCGCCTTATTTGAAATTCCAAAAGGCTATAAAAATCCGATCCTTGTTACAGGTACAGACGGCGTAGGAACCAAATTAAAACTCGCTTTGGACCTTGAGCGACACGATACTATTGGGATCGATTTGGTTGCAATGAGCGTCAATGATATTTTGGTACAAGGCGCTGAACCTTTATTTTTCCTCGATTATTTTTCTTGTGGAAAACTTGACGTAGCAAGAGCAACAGATGTTATTTCTGGTATCGCGCAAGGATGTGAGCAAGCCGGATGCGCACTCATTGGCGGAGAGACTGCAGAAATGCCCGGGATGTACGCCGGTGACGAGTACGATCTAGCGGGATTTGCAGTTGGTGCCGTAGAAAAAGAACAGATTATCTCGGGCTCCGACATCTCAAAGGGTGATGTACTTCTGGGGTTGAGCAGCAGCGGCGCTCATTCAAATGGGTACTCCTTGATCCGTAAAATAATCTCAAAATCTGGGGCCAGACTCGATCAAGTTATTGGCGGGAAGACGCTTGGAGACCTGCTTATTGAACCAACGCGCATTTATGTTCGTCCCATTTTAGAGGCAATTAAAACAGGAACAATTAAAGGTCTCGCCCACATAACAGGTGGAGGGATCACCGAAAACGTCCCAAGAATACTCCCCGAAGATCTCGTTGCTGAAATCGATGTCAATTCCTGGCCAAGAAGCGATCTATTTATGTGGCTTCAGAAAAATGGGAATGTCGACGAAGAGGAAATGCTTCGAGTGTTTAATTGCGGAATCGGCATGGTGGTGGTTTGTGCTCCTGAGCATGCGGACACTCTACGTCAGATACTTGAATCAGCAGGAGAAACCGTCTTTCGCATTGGAAGTGTCTCAGACAGACAAGGAACGGAGCACCAAACACGTTTTATCAAGACCTAACCGAGCAAATGGCTCAGATCTCATGAAAAAAATAGCAATCTTGATATCTGGAACCGGCACCAACATGCAAGCCATTGTTGACGCACAGTTACCTCATGAAATTTGTGGTGTCATCAGCAATAATCCAAATGCTGCAGGCTTACGCTTCGCGGAGTCACGGGACATCAACACCTGCGTCGTCAATCACCGTGACTACGCTGATCGCGAGTCCTTCGATGAAGCCTTGGGGAACGCCATAGCTGCACTCCAACCAGACCTTGTTGTACTGGCTGGATTTATGAGAATTCTAACGGCCGGCCTGGTAACGCGTTTTGCTGGAAAAATGATCAATATCCACCCCTCTTTGCTGCCTGCATTTCGAGGATTGGACACTCACGAAAGAGCAATTGAAGAAGGCGTTAAACTGCACGGCTGTACCGTTCACTTCGTCACCCCGAACCTTGATGAAGGGCCTATTATTGCGCAAGCTGCGCTTTGCGTGAG
>DFDI01000018.1:20375-34679 GCA_002367635.1 Betaproteobacteria bacterium UBA3031
CTTTGCGTGAGACCAAACGACACCCCTCAAACGCTCGCCGAGCGCGTGCTCATACTTGAACATGAGATTCTGTCTAAAACGGTCTCATGGGTTCTAGATGGACACTGTACAATGGTGGCTAACCGCGTCACATTAGACCCATCGATTATTGATGACAGTTTCAGCTTTCAAAGGTAATTTGCGTTGAACCTCAAGACAGGGTCTGAATTCTTCTCTTTTTTCTGTGTATTGGTGAGCCTTGCGTTCATCAATATAGCTCAAGCGGCACCTCCCCCAACAGTAACGATTGTGTTTGAGATCAAGATGGGCGAACTAAAGATTGGGCGCGGCATCGATACCCTCAAACACGATATGGGCTCCTACACACTGAGCAGTCAAATTATTCCCAAAGGACTGGCATCGCTATTTCTGGACGAGATCAAGCGCACAAGTAGCGGGCTGATTGCTGAGTCTGGACTCATCCCTAAATATTTCAGCGAAGAGGGCAATAAAAAAAAGGGGCGCAGCGAAGCTAACTTTAATTGGGAGAAGCAGGAATTAACGCTAGTAACGAGGGATGGCCAACAAACGTTACCGCTGGTTGCTGATAGCGGTGATCAAGCAACGCTCCCTTACCTCTTTGCCTTTAAAGAGAAGTTACCCATGAAATCATCGATTTACATTACCGATGGCAGACGGCTCACGCTTTATCAATACGAGCGCAAAGACGATGACGTTATTAACACCGCGATTGGTACGCTAGAAGTAGCGCACTTCAAAAAAGTCGTCGACAACGATACTGATCGTCAGTTTGAATTTTGGTTATCACATCAACACAATTTATTGCCCGTCAAAATCCGATTTATTGACAAGAAAGGGAATGTCATCGAGTCTACCGTCCAGACTCTGACCACACATTAATGGAAGCACTCAACCCAAAGCTCTTCGATGCTGCCGTTACGGCGACCACCGAAATATTGAAATTCACGTCACCATCAGACTCAATACTGTCCAACTATTTCAAAACTAATCGTGAATTAGGCGGTCGTGAGCGCCCAGTCATTGCTGATCTAGCCTATGCCGTCATCAGAAACAAAACATACTTGGAAAAGACTTCGGGCTCAGAAGACGCGCTGATGCTTTGTCTAGCCGCTTTAAATAAAATCTTTGGGTTGTCCCTCAAATCCATCAAAAGCAAAGTTGCCGCAAAGTGGCACAAAGACATACAACGGCTCGGTGACGAACGCTCAGGCGAGCTCAGTACCCAAGAGCGCTACTCTCTACCGGATTGGTTGTGGCGAAGAATCGAAACACAATATGGTACCGATGGGGGGGCAAGCCTTGCGCAATCCTTACTTCGCAAAGCCCCGTTTGATCTGCGCGTGAATTTAGTGCGATCGTCTCGTGACAAAGTGTTGGCAGCATTAGCAGCAGAAGGCATCGAAGCGACACCCACATCACTCTCGCCTCATGGTATACGTCTCAAAGACAATTTCGGACTGCAAAAACACAGGCTATTTCTTGATGGGCATATTGAGGTTCAGGATGAAGGAAGCCAAATACTCGCACAACTTGTAGGTGCGAAAAGAGGGCAAATGGTCGTGGATTTCTGCGCTGGCGCTGGTGGTAAAACGCTGGCGCTCGGTGCGATGATGAGCAACTCAGGTCGTCTCTATGCCTTTGATGTGTCTGCAAAACGATTAGACCGCTTGAAGCCTCGGTTGAAAAGATCTGGGTTGTCAAATGTCCATCCGCAGTTAATTGGCAGCGAAACCGATCCCAGAATCCACAGACTTACCGGCAAAATTGATCGCGTCTTGATTGATGCCCCCTGCAGCGGATTAGGCACGCTGCGCCGTAACCCTGATATGAAATGGCGACAAGAAGAAAAAGACATTGCCTCGATGAGCGACAAGCAATTCAGAATTCTCAGCTCCGCTAGTAAATTAGTGAAGCCGGGGGGGTTAATCGTGTACGGGACTTGTAGCTTACTTCGCGATGAAAATGAATCGGTAATAGAACGCTTTATGGAGGACCGTCCAGGTAAATTCGAGCTCGTTAATGCGACCGAAACACTGGCTATTGATGGAATCGATCTGGAATCGGGCCCCTACTTACGACTGTTACCAAATATCCATGGCTGTGATGGTTTTTTTGCCGCAGTATTAAAAGCTCTTTAGCCACACTAAAAAAACCATGATTAGAGAAACAATTCAGCAATTTTGAAGTCTTAACGAATTAAATTTTAATATTATAGTTACTCATGTGGTTTAAAATGCCGGGTAACGCATTACAAATTGAGGATATTGAATGGACTCAGCAACTATTGGCCTAGCGTCGACCCTAACCAACGGACTCATTGACTTACCTTGGTGGGGCTATATCCTCACCGCGCTGGGTCTCACGCATATCACCATTGCAGCAGTAACAATTTACCTTCACCGACACTCTGCTCACCGAGCACTCGAGCTTCACCCCGTCGTTGCTCATTTTTTCCGCTTCTGGCTGTGGCTCACAACGGGCATGGTCACACAACAATGGACTGCAATTCATCGAAAACATCACGCGAGATGTGAAACAGAAGACGATCCTCACAGTCCACAAGCAATGGGGCTAAAGAAAGTCTTTACTGAAGGCGCCGAATTATACAAAAAAGAGGCCAAAAATCAGGAGACAGTCGACAAATTTGGACATGGCACACCCGATGATTGGATAGAAAGACGCCTCTACGCAAAACATGAAACCATCGGTATTGTCATGATGCTTGTTATCGACCTAGCACTCTTTGGCGTTATCGGCGTTACGATTTGGGCAGTTCAGATGATTTGGATTCCTCTTTTCGCCGCCGGAGTAATCAATGGCGTTGGGCACGTCTTTGGGTACCGCAATTTCAACGTTAACGACGCGAGTGCGAACATTGTTCCTTGGGGCATACTGATCGGCGGTGAAGAATTACACAACAATCATCATGCCTACGCGTCATCAGCGAAGCTGTCGTCCCGATGGTATGAGTTTGATATAGGTTGGCTCTATATCCGCTTATTGGAGATAGTCGGGCTTGCCACTGTAAAACGTATGGCTGCAAAGGTTCAACTATCAGAGTCTCCACAAAGCATTGATGACAAAAAGCTTCAGGCCATCATCACGCACCGTTGGGATGTGTTGGCTCAATACTCCAACTCCCTTAAGTCCACGTGTGTGGCGGAGATAAAACACATTGCTGAACAACATCGATTTAAAAGACCAGATATTGCAAAATGGTTATCTTTTGATCAAAAATTCGTGAGCCCTACTGACTTAGAACGAATTAAGCAATTCGCAGAGAAGAGCGCGACGTTAAGAACCATCGTAAGAATGCGAGGCGAGTTGTCGGAGCTGTGGCTTAAGTCGACAGCATCTAAAGAGCAACTGATAGCACAACTCGAAGACTGGTGCAAACGGGCTGAAACATCAGGCATTACAGCGCTAAAAGACTTCTCCTATCTTTTACGCCGGTACGTTAAATAAGATAACAACAACCAACAAAAAAGCCCGCATTTAGCGGGCTTTTTTGTTGTATAAAAACTATAAATTAATCTATTTGAGCTTGGTCTCTTTATAGATCACATGCTTACGAACCACAGGATCAAACTTCTTGATCTCCATTTTCTCCGGCATGTTACGTTTGTTTTTTGTAGTAGTGTAAAAGTGTCCGGTACCTGCCGAAGACTCCAATTTGATCTTATCTCTCATGCTGATTCTCCAGTAAGTCCTTAAACTGCTTTGCGTGCACGCATCTCAGTCAACACAACATCAATGCCCTTTTTATCGATTACCCGCAAACCCGCCGTCGTCAGACGAAGTCGCACCCATCGATTCTCGCTTTCCACCCAAATTCGCTTTGAATGAAGATTCGGCAAAAAACGTCTCTTATTTCTATTGTTCGCATGAGAGACGTTATTTCCGCTCATGGGCTTTTTACCGGTAACTTGACATACTCTAGACATAATATAAGGCCCTGCTTTAACTGTTGCTATTCGTAAAGCCAAGCTTTATAACATAGAAACAGCATTTTTAGCAATGCGCTGGGCAAATATTGGCCTTTTAATGAGACCAAATTCCACAAAAATAGTATTAGTCTTGTTCCAAAGCCGGACCGGGTGTAAATTAGTCAGTTGGAAAGACGTTTTTCCAGAGCCCCCCACAAAAAATCGTAAATAAAGGGGGGATTTAAAAAATGGGGCAATGGTCTTGTGAATACTCCGGCTGAGGTAGTACTGCCTCAATATATTTGCTTGGGTGCTTATTAGGCTTGAGTCTTCTTAGAACGTGGAAGCAAAGAGGAGTATTAAATATGAAGAAAGTAATTACTTTAGTAATGGGCATTGCGGCTCTTGCAGTTGCTGCAAGCGCTTCAGCTGCAGGTGCTAACAAAGCATATTGGGCAACCAGTGGCATGTTTGGACCTTTCGCAATCAATGGTCTTATCCCAACAATCCCTGCTGATGAAGTTCGGGACGTAACCATTCCAGTCAGCATGTGGATCATTGAGCATGACAAAGGTTTGGTTGTGTTTGATACAGGTAACAACGTAGAAGTTGTTAACAACTGTAAAGGTTATTGGGCTGCGGGTCTTTGTGACTTCTTAAAGCCAAGCCAAACAGCTGAAACCTCAATCGACGGCTGGCTGAAGAAGCTAGGCTACACAACCGAAGATGTTAAGGTTGTTGTTACCTCTCATTCTCACTTGGATCACGCTGGAAACTTGAAGCTATTCCCAAATGCAATCCACGCTTTCCAAAAAGCTGAGTTGTATCAGGGTTGGTGGCCAGAGAAATTCCAAGGTCGTGACGGAACAGGTCCATTCGTTAAAGCTGACTTGGAAGGCACTCGCGAGTACAACTTCATGGAGCTTGATGGCGACTATGACCTCTTTGGTGACGGAAGCATGATGATCCTAAGCACACCAGGTCACACAATTGGTCACCAGTCCATGCAAGTAACATTGAAGTCTGGCAAGCGATTTCTACTTGCTCAAGATGCAGTTTGGATGCAGGAAAATCTTGATGGGCATGCTGCTGGCTTAAACTTCAGTGTTCAGGCTTACACTAATTCAGTGAATCGCTTGAAGCACATGCGTGATCTACAAGGTATCCCGTTATTCATGGGCCACGATGAGAATCAGTGGGCATCTGGTGGTGATCGTTGGTACAAGTAATAAAACATTGCGTTTAAAGTACAATGTTTAACCCCCCCTCTAAGGGGGGTTTTTTTTAACCCTCATTCGGAATCACCGCAAATACTGTGCCCAATCAACCCACTCTGATCTCCGTAGAATCCGTCACAAAAAAATATGGCAGCAAAGAAATCATTCACGGCATTTCCTTTGATGTGAAAAAAGGAGAAATCGTTGGCTTTCTGGGGCCTAATGGGGCCGGGAAAACCACCACGATGCGAATGATCGCTGGATTCACAGCGGCCACAACAGGCAAGGTAACTGTCGCTGGGCATGACATGGCCAACGATAATTATGAAGGTGCGAAGAAAATAGGATACCTACCGGAGCATCCACCGCTCTACGACGTATTCACAGTAGAAAGATATTTGCGATTTGTAGCAAAAGTGAAACGAGTTAATAACTCAAGGCTCAACTCAGAGCTTGACCGTGTCATGACAGCATGTCGACTTGAGACAGTAACGAACAAAGAGATTTACAAATTATCAAAAGGCTATCGTCAACGGGTAGGGCTAGCCCAGGCCCTCTTAGGGGATCCCGATGTTCTGCTGCTCGACGAGCCAACAGCAGGTTTAGATCCCGGACAAATTCAAGAAACACGAGAAGTGATCAGGTCATTCGGGCGAGATCACGCGGTCTTATTAAGTACGCACATACTCCCAGAGGTGACCCTCATTTGCCAACGGATCGCTATCATTAACAATGGTAGCGTCCTCGCTGTAGATTCACCAGAAGCGCTACAATCCGCCTCGGATCACACCAATAACGTATCAATCGAGCTCAGCGGAGATGCTCAACAAATTGAGCAAGCCATGAGGATGATTAACGGAGTAAAAGACGTTAAGTTCACCGCCATAACCGGTAAAGAAGCGTATTTCCAAGTAGATTGTCATGTCGAATCGCGTGACGGCATCGAATCCGACCTCGCAAAAATAGTGACCGATCACGGCGCCTTGCATGGCCTCACAAGACAAAAACCTACGCTTGAAAATGTATTCTTAAAATATATCAATGATAGCGTGCAGCAGAAAGAGAGCCTCTCATGAACGGCGTAACCGCAGTTTTAAATAAAGAGATAACCAATTATTTTCGGTCGCCTATTGCCTATTTCATAGTTGCAGTTTTCTTACTAGGGACCGGCTACTTTTTCATTGACAACGTATTTCTAAGGGGCTCCGCCTCCATGGATACGACGCTGCAGAACATGGGCATTTTGCTCATCGTAGTCGTACCAGCCATATCAATGCGATTGTTTTCTGCAGAGTACAACGGCAGAACCATAGAACTTCTAATGACGCTCCCACTTCAAAAATGGGAAATAGTTCTGGGCAAATACTTGGGCGCAGTCACTATTTTTCTGATTATGACCCTAACAACCTGCATCAATCTCATCCCACTGGTGCTGTATGGCAATCCAGACATTCTGAACATCATCTCGGGTTACATCGGTTTCATTTTGCTAGGTATGACCTGCATCGCAATTGGACAATTGTTCTCTTCACTGACTGAGAATCAAATTGTGGCCGCACTCATGACATGGCCTGTTCTACTCGCCTTTTGGTTTGTCGGGAAATTTAAATCATTCCAACAAACAGCTTGGCTCAGAAGTCTATCTGACTATCTTTCATTCAGCGGACATTATGGTGATTTTCTCCGAGGACTGATTCGCTCTGAGGGAGTGATTTTCTTCTTGGCAGTAAGCTCAATCGCCTTGATACTCAACACAGCCTACATACGGGGAAGACGATAATTATGGATCAATCATTTCGCAATTTATTGATTCTCATCTCTGGGGTCTCGCTACTGGTTTTAAGTGTCGTCACGGATGCCATTTTGGTAGACACGGCAATAATTGGCCAAGTACTGCTTATTTGTGGCCTATTGACCACGCTCTCAGGAGCCTACTTGTTACGGGCTGAGTTAAACGCATTCTTTAAACGACAACGTGCTGAGGCCTTTGCTTGGTCAATAGGCATGATAGGCATCGTCGTTGCGGTATGTTATCTCTCGATACAGCATCCGTTCCGGATCGATATGACCGAGGGGGATTTGTACTCACTGTCATCTGAAACCGTTGATATGTTAGAGAGCTTAGAAAACCCTGTTCACATTACTTTCTTTCACGACCCCATGATGCGAGATACGGTAGATTTCTATCATCTGATCGCATCGAAGTCAGACAAAGTTACAGTTGAGTTTTTCGACCCCATGCTTAATCCGTCCGCTGCCCGACTCAAAGGGGTCGAGTTTGCGGGAACCACGCTCATGGAGAGCAAAGGTCGGAGCCTGCAGGTCAACACACCGCATGAAAGTGACATCGCGAATGGCATTTTAAAAGTAGCTCAAGGCATCCAACAAACCGTCTGTTTTTTGGAAGGACATGGGGAACCTGATCCCTTCAGTTTAGAGCAACATGATCATACCGAAGGGGATAGTGGCCATGAACATGGCTTGGGGTCAGAGTATGTACTCCATGAACGACACGGTATGGCTAAACTACGCAACAGTCTTGAGTCTATGAATTATGTGGTCACCAAAATCAACCTAGCCAAAGGTGGTGTCGTCGAAACAGATTGCGCAGTGTTTGTCGTCGCTGGACCTCAAACACCACTCATGCAATCAGAGATTGACTGGATTAGTCAACACATAGAAAGCGGGCACAACATGTTGTTTATGCTCGACCCCAATGTGAAGACGGGACTCGAGCCAATCATTGAAAAATTAGGCGTTGTACTGGAGGACAATCTCGTTCTGGATCCAGAGAGCCATTTCTGGGCGGATGTCTCATCACCCGCCGTAACAAAATACAATCGTCATTCAATTACCGATGGTCTGACGCTGACTTTTTTCCCTGGCGTTCGCTCACTATCCCCAACTGATGTGCGGGTTTCTAACACCAACGTTCGGCCGCTCATTAATACATCACTTAAAAGCTATGGGGAAACAGATATCGCCCAACTTGGATTCAATGATGGCGTCGATGATAAAGGGCCACTAACACTAATGGTCATCGTACAACGTAATCCCGGCTATGGGAAAAGTGCAGCAGCAATAGCGGCTGAATTGCGTGGGGAGACAATAGATGAACCGCCAGCACCAGAGGTCACCGGGCCCCCTTCCAGAATTGCGATTTTTGGCGACTCGGACTTTGCGACCAATTCTTTTTTCCACATTATGGGTAATGGGAAACTACTGCTGAGCACCATCAATTATTTAACCAAACAAGAAAACCTCATTGGCCTAGAGCCAAAATCGTTGGATATCCCGAGGGTCAATTTGACCAACACACAAATGAAAGGAACCTTATTCCTTTCAATCATACTCATTCCCGCCTTGATGGCGATCATTGGCATAGCCGTGTGGTGGAGGCGGCGCTAATGAACTCGAATAAGAGTCTGAAGTTTGTTTGGATCATACTGATTGCACTAGTAGCATTCATTACCGTGATTAACTCAAACAGTGACGACCACGACGGCCATTCTGAGCACGACGACCACGAGAATGTATTCAAGAGTGGCTCGCTACTCCCCGTTAAGTTGTCAGACATTTTTGCTGTCGAACTCGTCCATCAAGGTGATTTATTTCTTCTAGAGAAAGATGAATCAGGCCATTGGTTTTATCATACTCACGGGGCAACAAACGGAATTTTAAAATCACATGAACATGTTGCAACACCCACTGAGAACGAAGCCATTTCTATTTCGTTAATGGGGCTTGAAAATGCACGTGTTGAAAGGCGACTTGAAACAACAGAAAAAGACGAATATGGCGTGACAAAACCTGCTCTTATTTCCCTCGTGTATGGACAAGATAAATCTCGACCGATCAGTCAATTTGCATTTGGCGATCTCGCGACAGATCATCTCAGTCGATACGTACATCTCGTCGGATCAGACCAAGTTGCAACCATTGCAGACTACCAATACACCAATCTCATTGAACTGATAGAGAAAATAAAAAATATCAATCTAGAAGCGAGTCAATCAATATCACAATCGGAAGCTGTCCAGTAACCGTTAGTGATGATTGGTGTAAACTATCTGACTAACACAGCTTTATTTTATAGTGACTTTCCAAAGATAATTCGCAATGAATGAGCTCAACGGCAAGCGTATTCTTCTCGGTGTAACAGGAGGAATCGCAGCATATAAAGCTGCTGAATTGGTCCGTTTACTGAAAAAGAACGGTGCTGATGTTCGTGTCGTAATGACGGACTCAGGAGCCCAATTCGTATCTCCGGTAACCCTCCAAGCGTTAAGCGGGAACCCTGTACACACATCAATGTGGGATCAGTCCATACCAAATGGTATGCCCCATATTGAACTATCGAGGGATTGCGATCTCATTTTAGTTGCTCCAGCCACAGCGGACTTTATAGCGAAGCTAGCCGCAGGGCGCGCGAATGACTTACTCAGCACCCTGTGCCTTGCCAGAGACTGCGTCCTCATGATCGCTCCGGCAATGAACAGGCAAATGTGGGAGAACCCCTCTACGCAAAGGAACATTAAGACCTTACTGGCTGATGGCGTTCACTTGGTTGGCCCAGAAAGCGGTGAGCAAGCGTGTGGTGAGGTGGGAGTTGGCCGTATGAGCGAACCGTCGCTGATCGCGAATGAGATCGTGTCGTGGCTACAGCCGAAATTGCTGCAAAATAAAAATGTCATTGTCACAGCCGGACCGACCTATGAGGCGATTGACGCAGTGCGTGGGATCACCAATGCCAGTTCAGGGAAAATGGGATACGCGGTAGCGCAAGCGGCTATAGATGCGGGAGCTAACGTAACGCTGATTTCCGGAAAAACCAATCTTAATCCGCCTGCGAGAGCACGATTCATTTCAATAATCTCAGCCCAAGATATGTTTGATGCCGTGATCAATGAGGTTGATCACTCAGATATTTTTATCTCAGTCGCCGCAGTGGCAGATTTTAAGGTTAGAAACCCCAGTGAGCACAAAATAAAGAAATCTCAACAAAAGCTCAGTATTGAATTTGACGAAACACCAGATATTTTAAAATCAGTTGCCAGCAGAAAAAACCGTCCCTTCTGTGTTGGTTTTGCGGCAGAGAGTCAAAATGTCGAAGAGTATGCTCGGAAGAAAAGAATCGAAAAAGGCATACCTTTGATTGCGGCCAATTTGGTCACCGACGCACTTAACAGTGACGACAATTCACTGGTGCTTATTGATGAACACGGAACAAAGACGTTAGCTTCCAGCTCAAAACTGGAACAAGCGAGACAGCTTATGATGCATATAAGCGGCCTCATCAATAAACAGTAATCTTAAACTCACTAAGACAATGAAACGCTTAGACGTCAAAATTCTCGACTCAAGAATTAAAGATCAATTGCCAGACTACTCCACACCAGGTTCTGCTGGACTTGACTTGCGTGCCTGCATCGAAGCTGCTGAGACCATCGAGCCCGGCCAAACCATACTGGTTCCCACCGGCTTTGCCATCAACATTCAAGATCCTAAATATGCCGCGGTCATTCTCCCGCGCTCAGGGCTCGGTCACAAGCACGGGATTGTTTTAGGTAATCTCGTAGGCCTTATAGACTCGGATTATCAAGGGCAGATTATGGTGTCCGTTTGGAATCGAAGCGCAGAAGCTTTCGAATTAGCGCCTATGGAGCGTATTGCGCAATTGGTGATCATACCCGTGGCACAAGTTGCTTTTAATTTAGTGGATGATTTTGATGATAGTTCTCGTGGTTCTGGAGGCTTTGGTAGTACAGGACGCCAATAAAAAAACCGGCTCATCGCCGGTTTTTTTTCAATCAAACTTAGCACTATTTATTCTGGGAAAACCATTATTTCTTCCTTAATGTAAGGATCTTTAATTTCTCCCGAAGCAATACGACGAACCTCTTCAGAACGCAGATACGCTACGACCGATAAAATGTCCATACCAGAGATCGTTGTGCCAAATGCGCCCATTGCCCCACCCACACTTTTATTAGTGATGCCGATAGAGATGGTCGTCAATATAGCCATATTGCTATTAGCAGAGTAGGCAAATTTCCCACAAGTCAGACAAGGTCCTTTTCCGCCTTTACCTTGGCCACCATGACAAAACGAACAACGGCGGTCATACCACTCTCGGCCATTTTGCACCAAGCAGTCTTTTTCCACTTCCAATGCTAAATCAGCTTCGCTGCTTTTGTGCATTGTTCCCGAATAAGGTTGATCGATACACGCTTGCGTCAGCGTTTGCTCAACCATTGTGGAATCCTCAGCATAAACATTGTCTATGCTTATGTTTGTCAAAAACACCATCGCAACGACACCACACAATATAGCGCTGAAGCGACGGAAGAGTGATGAAAAAGAAATCCCTAACATTACCAATTCCTCCCTACTTAAATTATTTTTTCGTACGCTCTTACTCTTCTAGTGGGGGAAAGTAAGGAACATCGTATTTTTTTACTAGCCTAGCTATTGTACCGTTTTCAATTAAGGTCCCAATACCTTGGTTGATAAAATCTCTTAGTGTTTTATCTTGCTTGCGGAGCACAAATTTGAGATTCCACAATTGCTGACCAAGACCCTCTGGAACGTAATCTTCACCAATAGCCGCATACAATTGGTCGGCACTATAGTTATCGGAAAGAACGAACGTCGCTTCGGGGTGATTACGTTTTGCCTGTGATGGCGCATGCGAAAACACAATTGCCGCATCAGTCTCACCATTAACCATATCCCTCATCACTCGTGCATTGTCAGCTTGCAGTGCGCGCTTAATGCCATGCGTGAACAACCAGTCATCCATCGGTGTAGACATTTGCACCCCGATCGGCATCCCAGCGTCGATGATCTCTTTAATTGATAACCCTGCCGCCTTATTCTGCGTCACCAATACATAACCTACTGCCATATATGCTTTTGTGAAGGCCAGCTGTCCCATGAGTACGTCGTCGTCATCGTTATCTCCCACACCAGCAAAAATTTGGCATCGGCCCTTGATGATCGAATTACGCAATGCTCGGGACATACCACCTCTTGTACCGGTGTCTGCCCAGTACATTTCGAGATCAAACCCACCAAGCTCTGCTAACGCACCCATAACTTCCACATCGAATCCTGGAGGCGTCACATTCTTTACTGAATAAGGATAAGAATAGGGATCCGCGCACGCAGTCAATATTCCCCGCTCTTGAATTTTTTCAAAAGTATTTTGTGCCTCGTTAGCCGAACCTTGCAGCGGCAACCAAGCGAACATAATACCCAACAGAACTTGCAACAATTTATTTTTTAACAAAGCCATCTCCCGGAAACTGTAATCGATTTAATTCGATCTCGTTACGTCTCCTTAGTTCACACAGTTCACTTAATTCACATGACGGAATCATCCGCCCCGTTTTGTGGTTAAAACCTATTAACCACTACATTTTTGCATCTGTTACATAAAAATAAGGGAGGGCTAAAAAGCCCTCCCTCATCCTAGCTCTTACAACTACTTCTCAGTAGCAGTGTCTACGAAGTCAATATTAATTAACTGAGAAGACCATCAAGCCACCACCTTTGGTGTGTGTCTTGAGGAAGTTTGCGTAGTACAGAGGCCAGATACCACCACCACCAGCACCGTATACGATAGCAACATACTGCTTGCCTTCAGAGGTGTAAGTGGTTGGGTTACCGTGGATACCAGTACCAACGTTGAATGCCCAGAGGTGTTCACCAGTCTCGTCATTAACAGCGTTGAATCGTCCATCTGGATCGCCATAGAATGCTAGTCCACCAGCTGTGCTCAAAAGACCACTTGTTGCAGGCCAGCTCTGTGACTTGGTCCATGCAATCTTACCGGTAGCAACATCAAACGCTTTGATCAAGCCCGCGCCAGCGTTGAACGTAATAACTTTAGCTCCTAAGAACCACTCGCCACGCTTCCACTCCATTTTCTTAGCCTGGAGATCCATGGTGAAGTTGTAAATTGGAACATAAGCCATTTTGGTTCGAAGGCTAACTGAGAGTGGGTGCCACTCTTTACCACCGTCAAGTGATGGTGAAATGTTTTGGGTCACGCGATCATATACAACGTCCATTTCTGGGTAGTTGAATACAGGTCGGCAGTTACCGTTAGCAGGGCTAATTGGCTCTTTAATCCAGTTAACGTCTTGCATTGGGGTAGCCCAAAGACACTTCATTTCATTACCTGAAGCAGTCTTCACAGTATTACGACGATCGATACCATAAATGTGGCCGTTTCTGTCTCCGTGAACGAATAGCTTCTTACCACCGAGGTCAATCTGAACATTCTCGTTCACGCCATCATAATCGTATGGATCGTTTGGAGTGTACTGGAAGTATCTATCGATTTTTCCAGAGTCAGCATCAACTACAAGTGTAGAGTTTGAGAAGAGGTTATCTCCTGGACGTACGTGACGGTCAAAGTCAGGACCTGGGTTACCAACTGGCCAGAAAAGCTGGTTGGTTTCTTTATCGTAAGAACCAGTAATCCATGTTGATCCACCGCCGTATTTCCAAGAATCACCACCCCATGTATCGTTACCAGGCTCACCTGGTCCAGGAATGGTGTATGTCTTCCAAGCTGGAGCGCCGGTATCTGCATCAATTGCAGCTAACCAGCCACGAACACCGTACTCAGCACCAGCGGTACCGAAAACAATTTTGTTGTTAACGGCCAAAGGCATGATGGTGAATGTTTCAGCGTAGGTGTAATCACCAATTTTCTTGTCCCAAACAACTTCACCTGTTTGGTTATCAAGAGCAACAACGTGTGCATCTAGAGTTGCGAGGTAAACCTTGTTTTTATATACAGCAACACCACGGTTCACTACGTCACAACACAATTTTGGGAACACGTCGCCTGGAAGCTCACGCTCATATTTCCAGAGAATGTCACCAGTGGTACCGTTAACAGCCATCACGCGGTTGAATGAAGTCGTGACATACAGAGTGCCATTAACTGCTACAGCCTGACTGTCTTGACCTTCAAGAATACCGAATGACAAGTTCCAAGTCGGTGTTAGCGACTTAACGTTATCCCGGTTAACTTGAGAAAGTTGGCTGTAACGGGTCATTTGATAATCTTTCCCGTAATGCAACCAGTTTTGTGAATCTACGTCAGCGTTCGTCAACATGTCCTG
>DFDI01000057.1 GCA_002367635.1 Betaproteobacteria bacterium UBA3031
CGACACGGTAATAATGATGGGGTGTCGCCGATAGAGTTCGAAAAACAGTACTATCAGAAGCTATCAAGTCTCTAGGAAACTAGGGGCTTGCCATGCGCCTATCGAGGCGGACATAAAGGAGAAAGCATGCAGCAAGTCTTCCCCTTCCATCAGATCTCGAGCGATAGCCCTGGCTAAAACCGTGCCAACGCTCACGCCTAACGCCTGAATGAAACGCAGCAGGACCATAGTTTGAAAATCTATACAGATTGCCAATCCAGCACTACTCACAACAAAGACAGTGAGACCCGACAGTAACACTGGTCGTCGCCCTATTCGATCACTCAAAATGCCCGCAAAGGGTTGAGCGACAGCCAGACCAAAGATATAGGCCGAGGCCAAATATTGTAAGCGTGCTGGCGTCTCCGCAAAAAGCAGGCCGATCATGGGGAACAGAGGAACAACAATAGTCATTGCGAAGGGCGACAAACTCCCTATGGCGCCAAGGAGCCACAGCGATGGCGTGGCAGGGTCTTTTCCCAACTCAGGCATGTTGTGCGTCGTTAAAACGTTTGATTCCAATTAGCTTGATATACATTAGTCCCGTCACCGAATGTAACAGTCTGATTTTGCAAATCTTACACATACTATACATATAATGATATACTATTAGTGCAATATAGTGTTAGCATGGTAAGCTTACGCTAATTAAGCTAAATGTTAAGGCAGTGGGACTGAACACACGCGCTCGCAAACAGTCGAGCCATTGATATTGAGGCACGCCGAGTAAAAACAATAGGAAAACAAGACAACCAATAAAATTAATCGAAGGGGTAGAAGATCATGTTTAACAAGATACCATTAAAAATATTCTTGATCGGCGCCGCTGGCTTCAGCAGCGGAGCGATATATGCTCAGGAAGAAACAAAATCCGTGAATGCCATTGAGGAGGTCATAGTAACCGCAAGAAAAAAAGAAGAGTCGCTCTCAGAAATACCAATCGCAATTACAGCTATCAGTGCGGCAGACATCAAAGCGTCTAATTTCAAGAATATTGTCGATATTCAAAAAAATGCTCCAGGCCTGTTCTTGGAGACAATGAATGCCGAAAATGCACGGACTGTACTGATGCCTCGATTCCGAGGTGTTACCTTTGACGCGACGAGCCCATTGCAGAGAACCAGCTCAGTATTTGTTGATGGCTTAGTTGTAACGTCGGGTTTGCATAGCTTACCCATCACTCAGGTAGAGAGAATCGAGATCATAAAAGGTCCCCAGTCTGCAATGTTCGGTCGTAATACCTACTCTGGCGCTATCAATATCATTACCAGAAAGCCTGGAGACGAATTTAAAGGAGGCATTGAAATTGACTACGCCACCAAGAGTAAGTTATCCACGACGGGATACATTGAGGGACCCATTACTAAAACGCTTGGAGCAAGGGCCACCTTTAGCCATACCGACAAAGAGGGACACTACGACAACAATTTTGTAGCGGGCCAACGCCTTGGTGATGAAGAATCCATAGCGTTTGGTTTGCTGCTCGATTTCAATCCCACCGATAATTTGAACATTAGTTTAAGAGCCTCTCAATATGAGGATGATGATGGCCCGGGTGCTTACGCGGTGGTCGGTGGACTAGCGGATCACAACTACTGTGCTCAGCAGACCTCAAATATCACTGGCTGGACCTGTTTCACTGAGAATGGACTCGAATCGGTTTATCGAGGAACTGTAAGCGCTCCAGAGACTCTTGGCGCGTCGACTTCGGCATCACTATTTGATACTGCAACAGGTCACCTCAGAGATGACAGCGGAAATTGGTCGGGCTATGGCCCTATTGGTGATCACGATTTTGATGACCTCTCGCATAATGGGTTTGGCAAATTTGGCGATGGGGAGAGATTAGGAATAAGTATATCTTGGGATATTTCTGACTCCCTAAATTTAAGCGCAGCTTATGGGAAAAACGAAGACGACTACATCGCGTTCACTGACTTTGATGCGTCTCCAACCTTTGGTTTCCATACGTTAGGTGCCAGAGTTACTAAAGACGAGACCACCGAACTAAGGCTCTCGGGAACGACTGACCGCTTTGATTGGTCTGTTGGAGCAACTAAGGTCGATACCTCCTCGAAGGCCCACGGCGGATTCTTCGACCAACAGCAGTACTTCTCCTATTGGTTCGCAGATGTCTATAACCCAACAACTGCGTACAGTATGATCGAAGCAGAGACAACCGGTATTTATGGCTCAGTCGACTTCAGAGTAACAGATAAGTTAACTGTGATTGCTGAAGTGAGACGACAAGAGGATGAAATTAATGATCCGAAGGTTAATGCGGCGGCAGGAAAGGTTATTTCCCCCGGAATATTTAAAGCCACGCTACCGCGAGTTGTTGTGAAGTATCAAATGTCCGATAGCTCCATGGTTTACTTCAACTTCAGTGAGGGCACCCTACCGGGTGGATTTAATCCAGAGGTGGCTGACAAGCTCACAACCCCTGAGCAAATCTCTGCCTTTAACTCAGACACGCCTGGTATTAGTGCAACCTTCGGTGAAGAAACATTGAAAAATTTCGAACTGGGATGGAAGAAAAGCTCAGATGATGGGAGACTTGTCATGAATTTGGCTTACTTCCACATGGAAAGATCCGATCAAGTTTATTCGGGTTTTGGGGTAATACCCTCAGACGTGACCTGTGGAGGTGATACCGATGGAGACGGTGTCCCGAATACAGAGACATGTACGGTTAGTTTCAGCGGAAATGGAACCTCAAGTGATATAGATGGTTTCGAGGCTGAGCTAAGCTACCAAGTTAACGATAACTTAAATATTCAAGCGGGCTTAGGCTACACCAAGGCTGAGATTTCGGGCTTCCCCGAAGGCGGTGACTGTGGGGATTACAACGATGTCTTCGGCCCGGGCCTATCGTGCGCAGGTCAACAGGCGGCACGATATCCCGAGTGGATGGGGTCGTTAATTGCGACGTATAATTTCGACACTCCGCTCGGCGATGCCTATGTAAGAAGTGAGGTCTTTTTAACAGACTCTTACTACGATGAGGTCACTAACCTCACTAAACTCCCTAGTGCAACCGAAGTTAACCTTCGCGCGGGTATTAAGATGGATAACATAAGCCTAGAGGCTTACATATCTAACTTGACCGATGAAGATGCACCGACGGGCGGTAACAATATTGCCGATACCAGTAGCTTTGTGAGAACCAATGCGGGTAACTATAACTTTGCCGTTGAAAGCGTCCACATTCAACTCAGAGATCAACGACAGTTTGGGGTTCGAGTGAGCTACGATTTCTAGCATTGCAGAGGTTCGATAAAGAGCGTTATTGTGACCAGAGAAATAAAAGTAACTTCAATATTTGAAGTTACTTTTATTCTGATGCCAAGTGCCACACTGCGTAGAGTAAAGTGCTTCAGTAGTTCAAAGTTCGATTCACTTAAGAAAAGCTCAAAGAAGCATGGTGAATAAAGCTTGAAGACGATCTTTAGGGATCGCCATCGAACAGATAGAGGGGCAAAGTTGGCGACTATACCTTTTAAAATAATCCGAGGATCATGATGAATATACGGAAAAAATTTGCTTACATACTAGTCATAACTG
>DFDI01000040.1:0-4898 GCA_002367635.1 Betaproteobacteria bacterium UBA3031
ACCAGAATATCTAAACGCGATAAACCACCTATCGCACTACGCAATCTGTAATCGTCTGTCACATCGCAGACGATTACAGAGGCCTCACCGCCATCTTGACGTATGGAATCAGCAGTTTCTTGTAGGTAGCTTTCGGTCCGTCCAAGCAGAACAACTGACGCGCCGGCCTTTGCATAGGCCATGGAAATCGATGCCCCGAGACCTTGGCCTGCCCCTGTTACCAGGGCTACACGGCCGTCAAGTCGGAAGGAAGACATAGAGAACTGATCCTTCATAGCCACATGCTTCCTTCCTAATTTACCAATACTAAATCAGCCACTTCAAGCTTTACGCTGACTCACCAAACATATCATCAACGTGTGCTTGTGGAAGCTGCTTTGTTAATAGACTCACGACGATCATCGTTACAGCTGCCGCAATAATACTTAGGCCTGCGATCACAAACGGATTTTTATAGGGTACATCTTTAAGCACAAAGCAATAGATGACGCTGGCTCCGAAGCCAATCACGCCCACCAAGAATGATGCAATCGCCCCGGACTTAGTAGCCCGTCTCCACAAAGAACCAATCAAGAGAGGTCCCGTCGCCCCGGAGAGAATGCCACCAACCCCCATCCACAGCAACACCGCCAAGAACTGCGGTGGTTCCCACGCTAGCCAACAGGCCACTACACCAACTAAAACAATGGCAACTCGAGAAGTATTGAGTGCTATTTGCTCGATCTGCTCTTTGGATTTGTGTTTGTGTATGACTGGTGCAAAGGTCTTTTTATAAAGATCGTTGCTGAAGATAACCGCGATGGAGATGAATAGCCCATCGGAGGTCGACATAATGGCTGACAACACACCAACTCCTAATAGGCCAGCAACAAACGGGGGGAAGAGTTGTGTGAACAAAACAGGAATAGCCGCGTCAGGTCTAATGTCTGCCCCAAATAATGCTCGAGCGTGCAGTCCGCCTAAAACAGTAAAGCCCAAGATGGAACCGACCGGAATGGCGATCAGCATGAATGTGCGAATTTGTTTGGGGTCTTTGAGCGCAAACGCTAACTTGCCGATATGTGGGTTCATAGCGAACGGGATGTGCGCAACGAAAATTAATGAGATCACCCAGAAACTACCGAACAGTATATCGCCCTCTCTGAAGTAATTATCCCAACCCAAACTCGGGTCTTGCTTGACCAGTGCGTCGTTAATGAGCGATGGACCCGTACCTTCGAAACCGACACCCATAAAAAATATCACGGCAATGATGAGCGCGATCAAAACCATCATCACACCTTGAATCCCATCAGTCATGATGTCGGCATGAGAACCCCCCATCGTAATGTAGAGGGCGATCACTGCAACACTGGCTAAAATGCCATGCTGATAATTTAAACCCAGCAACACCTCGAATATTGTAGCTGCTGCAACAATTTGAGCGGCGATGTAGTAGACCAGCAAAATCGAGACGAGTGCAAAGGCAATTCTCAAAAAATTACTGTTGTAACGCTGCCCCAAGAATTCAGGCAATGAATTGGAACGAAACTTATCGCCGGCACGCTTAATCAATTTGATCGCTAAAATCATCCCGACGTAAATAGCGATTGGATAGGTCGCTGGATACCAAATTGCTGCGAAACCTTTGGAATAAGCCATTCCGGGCACACTCATGAAGGTCGCCCCACTGGCGATTGTTGCTGCAAAAGCAAATGCCAACGTTATCGGGCCATAAGCACCACGAGCCACCGCGAAGTCCTCGTCATTTTTGGTTTTTTTCATGCCCCAAACACCAATGCCAATGAATAGCACTAAAAACGCTACTACCCAAATCCATCCCCACATTCCGATATACGTGTCCATATCTTATTTGCTCTCTAAAATTTAGTTTGAAACGAGACTAGATTGAATTTAAATAATTACTTATTCCCAATCCTTATCTGATTTTCTTGCTATATAGGTCATACCAATCACCCAATAACCGACGACGATGATGCACATGAGAGTTAGAACGTTCATAATATCTCCTCTTACTAAATATTTTTTTAGTTTTAAATTAGTTTGGGAATGCTAACACTAAAGAGAAAAAGCCAATACCCTTATTACTTATGCCATCAGTTTTGCAAAGCACAAATGCTCGCCTAATTAAAAGTAACAACTGAATCAAAACAATTCAACACAATGCAATTTGAACAATGAAAATATTCTCATGGCGCCAGCAAGAAAGATCTTAGTGAACTATTTATCAGGGGGTGTTCTTCTACTTTCTATGAGCGGGTTCTTCTCCCCTACGAATGCAGAATCAACAAATGTGGCTGTAATAAGTTTCGGTGATATTGCGATCTACCCAAGCACAACGGCCTTCGCGTCCGTCATGACGCTAAACGACAGTAAACTATCTGCAGAAGTGTCCGCCAGGATCTTGGCCATCAACGCAGAAGTCGGTCAAGTGGTTAAAAAAGGCGATGTCTTAATCAAGCTGGATCCAACAGATCACAATATTGCACTGCAACAAGCGGGGGCAAATCTAACATCGGCTCAATCTAAGTTTGATCTCAGCAAAAGACAGCTAGACCGAGCGCAAACATTAATCTCCAAAGGATTCATTTCTCCGGAAGCTTTGAACGTGAGAGAAACCGACTTTGCGAGCGCTCAATCCCTGGTCGTCCTCTATCGAGCGCAGTATGAGGCCGCGAAGCGATCAGTAGCAAAATGTTCAATTAGGGCACCGTTCAAATCGGTCATTCGAGAACGTTTTGGCCAAGTTGGCGAAATTACCACACTAGGCTCTCCCCTACTGCGACTGAACGACCTTGAGAAAATAGAGATTGAAGCTAAAATTCAGCCAAGGGATGTTGAATCTCTAAGCGCGAGCTCCTCAATTACTTTTATAAGTAGCGAACAATCCTACCCTGTAACAATTAAGCGAATCGTGCCCGTAGTGAATGAGAAAGACCGTAATCAAACTGTTCGTTTAAAGTTTCTAAAAAACAAACCACCGATAGGGTCGGCTGGAACCATCATGTGGCGCACCAATAAACCGCATGTGCCAGTAGACTTAGTCGTCCAAAGAAATGGCACACTAGGCGTATTTATATATGCAGCCGAGAAAGTCACTTTCTTCGAGCTCCCTCATGCATCAGAGGGAAACCCAGCATTCATTAAGCTTCCACTCGACACTCTAGTCGTTCATCAAGGTCAATATAGACTGCAAGACGGTCAACCTGTTTCGATTTCTGGTGACCAGTAAATTATTAATGCTGCGTTAAGTCATGTCACTGATTAAGCAATTCTTATCCAATCATGTGATCGCAAATCTCACGTTTGCGATCGTCATACTCATGGGCATTGGCGGCTATCTCACGATGCCAAGAGAACAAGATCCGGAAATTAACTTTAATTGGATCAATGTCACTACCGGTCTAAGAGGCGCCTCGACCGAAGATGTCGAGAAATTGGTCACGCAGCCGCTAGAGGATGCGATTCGACAAGTTTCGGACATTCGTTATGTTTCATCGCGAAGCCAAGAGGGCATTTCAACGATACTGGTCCGGTTCCAGGATCTCTCCAGCGCAACCTTTGACAAACGCATTAACGATTTACGTCGAGAGATACAAAACAAGGCCAGTCAGGAATTACCGGCAGAAGTCAGTGACCCACGCATAATAGAAATCACAACATCCAACGGTTTTCCATCCGCAATGGTTCTAGTCGTAGGTCAGGCTGATGACGAACTTTTACGCAATTCTGCACGTCAAGTACGAGACGATTTAGAAAGATTACCAGGCGTTGATGACGTATTTGCCGTTGGGTTACACGATCCAGAGTTACTCGTCGAATTCCATCCTAAAAAATTAGAAGCGCACCAAGTATCTCCGACCCATGTCGCAGATTCGGTCTTCGCATGGTTTCGAGACGTTTCTGCTGGAGGCATTACGGTAGGCAACCAAGATTGGTTAGTTCGATTAGTGGGTAAAAAAAATGATCCTGAATCTCTAAATTCTATTCCGGTTAAGCTGATCAAAAATGCCGATTACGTCCCACTATCAGCAGTAGCTACAGTCTCGACATCGAGAGAAAAGCCAATCCAACTCGCCAGTCAAAACGGGCAACACGGCATACTCCTCTCGGTTACAAAAAAAAGCTATACGAATACGATTGAGCTCGTCGATGGTGTTAGCGCATATCTCGATGAAAAAAATACCACTCTATTTAAAAATGGCATCAGTCTTAACTTAGTCGACGACCAAACCATTCCGACCAAAGAAGCTATCAACGTGATGCAGATCAATGCCGGCTTGGGATTGTTGTTGGTCCTAGCAACAACCTGGGCTTTTCTAGGTGGTCGTATAGCCATTTTGCTGAGCCTTGGCATTCCATTTTCGATTGCAGGAGCCTTCGCTGTTATTTATGCCATTGGTTGGACACTTAACGTATCTATACTCCTCGGAGTCGTGATTGCTTTAGGCATGTTGGTGGACGACACCGTAGTAGTCGTGGAGGCAATTTACTATCGAATTTCCAGAGGGTTGGACGCGGCCACAGCATCTATAGAAGGGCTACGTGAAGTTTTCGCCCCTGTACTGACGTCCGTACTCACAACAGTAGCGGCCTTTTTGCCTCTCATGCTGCTGCCTGGCATTGTGGGCAAATTTATGCTCGTGGTACCTGCTGTTGTGACGCTGGCACTTGCATTTAGTTTATTCGAAGCGTTTTGGATGCTGCCCGCACACATCATGGGGCTCAAGCTAAACTTCAATAAAAAATCCCGCGTGCAGCTCATTAGAGAAAGTAAGACACGTTTGATACGACACCGATATAGCAAAGTACTGCTGTTTGTAATCAGGCGACCAAAAATATTTTTATCACTTGCGGGACTTAGCTTTGTTATCGCACTATCTGCAGTTACGGCGGGC
>DFDI01000040.1:5137-6553 GCA_002367635.1 Betaproteobacteria bacterium UBA3031
TGCAGTTACGGCGGGCTTCGTAAATATTCAATTTTTCGCTTTTGATCCGATACGTATCTTTTACGTCAACGTTGATATGCCCTCTGGCACTCCATTAGAAGAAACCATGCGATGGACTAAAAAGATCGAAGAAAAAGTTAGAAATCATGTCTCTCCTGAAGAGGAACGCGCCATCACGTCAATAGCGGGCATCAAATATACTGATACTGCTCCGCTGTATGAAAACCGTTATGGTCAAGTAATTGTCAGTCTCACACCCCGTGAGGGTGACTTTAGGGAGGTCGATATGGTGATCGACGACATGAGGGCTGAGGTAGGCACCAACAATGGTCCAGCAAATGTAACGTTTACCCGCATCTCAGGAGGGCCGCCACTCACCAAACCCGTTAGCGTCAAAATTAGAGGTGATAATTTTGAGGACTTAAGAGCCGTTACCGCTCACCTGCAAAGCTTTCTGGAAACGGTTAAATCGGTATCTGACATCAGCAGTGACGATAGTCCAGGACGAAACCAATTAAATTTAAAACTAAATTACGAATCAATCAATCGGATCGGCATGGATCCTCAATCGGTAACTCGATCAATCCGCTTATTCGTCGATGGTGAAATCGTCACCTTCATGCAATCAGAAGGTGAAAAAATAGAGGTTCGCGTTAAAGCTCAATCAAATGACTTAGCCGGAATAGATGAACTTCTCTCCCAATCGATCACAACACCCTCCGGAGAACAAGTCGCGTTGAGAGAATTAGTACATATCGAAACAGGAAGATCACGCGAGAGCATTCGACATTACAACTTCCGAAGAACCATTACGCTTGAGGCGGATATTGATCGCGAAAAAATCAACGAAGTACAAATTAATAATCTCATTAAAGATGAATGGGGGAAAATCAAGATAGACCACCCTAACGTCTCGCTCGATTTCTCTGGCGCGTTGGATGACATTCAGGAAAGTCTAGATGCCATGCTGTTGCTTTTCTTATTTGGCATCAGTCTCATTTACTTACTGATAGGAACACAATTCAAAAGTTATTTCCAACCTCTGATGATTCTAGTTACCGTTCCCTTAGCATTTATAGGTGTGGTGATTGGCCTCATCATCACGCAGAATCCGCTGAGTCTTTACACGATGTACGGGATTGTCGCCCTTACTGGGATTTCCGTGAATAGCGCAATCGTTCTGATCGATGCCGCAAACACTCGCAGAAAAGCAGGGATGAATAGTGTTCACTCTATCTTCTTCGCCGCACGTCGGCGCGTTGTTCCTATTTTGATTACCTCTTTCACGACAATCGCAGGATTACTCTCACTCGCATTAGGTCTTGGCGGAAACTCTCTATTGTGGGGACCGGTTGCATCGGCAATTATGTGGGGGCTGGCTGTGTCCACATTAATGACTTTATTTGTGATTCCACT
>DFDI01000040.1:6870-14280 GCA_002367635.1 Betaproteobacteria bacterium UBA3031
ACTCTCGTTCACTGACTTGCATCTGGCTAATTAAGTCAAACGGAGAATGAGAAATGTGCAAACTATCCAGATGCCGTTGACTCAAAAACTCTTGCGTCACCATCTGATGAAGATATTCAATTAATCCGTCGAAATATCCTTCTACGTTCAAAATCCCTACCGGCTTGTCATGAATACCTAATTGGTACCAAGTCCATGCCTCAAAGAACTCGTCCATCGTGCCGATGCCTCCAGGCATCGCTATAAATGCATCAGCCAAATCAATCATCTTCGCCTTACGCTCATGCATTCCCACCACCGTCACCAACTCAGTTAAGTTTTGATGTACCAGTTCATCCACGCATAGTCCATGTGGTATCACGCCGGTCACCCGTCCACCATGAGCAATAACTGCATCTGCCACAACCCCCATCAACCCAACTTTCCCGCCACCATAAACGAGCTCAATGCCAGAGTCGACAAGAACCTTACCAAGCTCATTCGCCATAGATTGATAATGTTCCGAAGTCCCTTTTTTGGATCCACAATAAACTGCAACACGCTGAATCATGAGTGATGTTTCCCAGGCAACGGCAGAGCTGTTTTATACTTAACTTGCTTCAGCGCAAAACTTGATTTAATGTTTCCAACCCCTGGTATTTTGGACAAAAAATTCAAAATGAAATCCTGTAGCGCCTGAATATCAGCAACTACGACTCTCAGTAAATAATCAGATTCTCCTGTCATGAGATAACACTCCATGACTTCTGGTCGTGACTGAATCGACTCTTCGAATCGCTCCAACGCAGACTCGACTTGCCGCTCTAATGCGACATTGATAAACACACTCACCTTCAGCCCAACCTTCAATGAATCAACCAATGACACATACCGGCTGATATATCCAGATTGCTCGAGCGCTTTGACGCGAGCTAAGCTCGGAGAGGGAGAAAGCCCAATGGCTTTAGACAGCTCAATATTTGTAATTCTTGCATTGTCTTGAAGGAGTCGTAAAATCTCCCAATCAATTGAGTCAAGCATAATAAACGATATTAAATTTTGTATTTATACGTTTTATAACATATTTATGCGGTATATAGCGTTATTTTTAAGCACGAACAGAATCACCTGCTTAAAGAAATTAGCTATGATAAGGGTCTAAATTTTAATTTTATGGCAAATGAGCTGGGGTAATTTTAGATGACCGACACGTCAAATCAAAAACAAATGAATGTATCCGCGTTCTGGCGTGTACTGCCCCAAGACTTAGACCCCATCGAAACGCAAGAATGGATCGACGCCTTCAATCAACTAACCGCAATCGAAGGTGGGGAACGGGCGACCTTTTTGCTGATGAAGCTTCTCGAGCAAGCAAGGCGTTTGCGCGTTCCCATGCCACCAGTCCTCAACACACCTTACTCAAATACCATATCTCTAGCGGATCAACCGCTATTCCCGGGCAACCTAGATACTGAGGCCAAACTCTCCGCCATCATCAGATGGAACGCACTCGCCATGGTGGTAAGAGCAAACCGCGTGAATTCCGATTTGGGTGGGCATATTGCGACCTACACCTCATCAGCAGATCTCTTTGAAGTCGGCTTTAACCACTTCTTTAAAGCTGGGCAAGACGGCGACTGTGTTTACTTTCAACCCCACTCCGCCCCAGGTGTTTACGCGCGAGCATTCGTAGAAGGCCGACTGAGCGAAGAGAATATTGCCAACTATAGACAAGAAACCGGAGGAGTAGGCTTATCATCGTATTGCCATCCATGGCTCATGCCTGATTTCTGGCAATTCCCAACAGGATCAATGGGGCTCGGCGCAATTACCGCAATCTACCAAGCCCGATTCATGCGATATCTGGAAAACAGAGAAATACATTCCAATAGCGACCGCAAAGTATGGTGCTTCGTAGGGGATGGTGAAATGGATGAACCAGAATCAATTGCTGGTCTTTCTATGGCGTCGCGCGAAGGGCTCGACAACCTTGTTTTCGTAGTTAACTGCAACTTACAAAGACTTGATGGCCCCGTTCGTGGCAACAGTTCTATTGTTCAAGAACTTGAAGGCCTTTTTGCAGGTGTAGGCTGGAATGTGGTCAAGGTGATGTGGGGGTCTGATTGGGATCCATTATTTGCACTGGACCACGATAACGTCATCATCAAAAGACTGCATGAAACAGTAGATGGTGAATTTCAGAAATATGCTGCAACAGATGGTCAATTTAACCGCGAAACATTCTTCAATAAATATCCAGAATTACAAAAACTCGTATCTCATCTATCCGATGAGGATATTGACCGTCTCGAGCGAGGGGGGCATGACCCCATTAAGATTTATGCGGCCTACCACGCCGCTGCCAATCACAAAGGAAGGCCGACGGTTATTCTTGCCCAAACCAAAAAAGGTTACGGCATGGGCCATTGGGGCCAAGGGAAAATGACATCCCATCAACAGAAGAAATTAGAGAATGATGCATTGTTAGCCTTCAGAGACCGCTTCTCTATTCCTCTGTCTGACGAAGATGTAGAAAACCTTCGGTTCTATATACCTGAGGCTAAAAGTCCAGAAATGAAATATCTGCATGGCCAACGAGAGAAATTGGGCGGCTACCTGCCTGCTCGGGTCAGATACGCAAAACCTATAACTGCTCCAATATTAGAAGAATTTACAAAACTCACTGGGGGTACAGGAGAAAGAGCACAGTCGAGCACGATGGTATTCGTGCAAATGCTATCCCAATTATTAAAAAATAAAGAATTTGGCAACCGCGTAGTTCCCATTGTGGCCGACGAAGCGCGCACCTTTGGTATGCAATCCTTGTTTAGACAAGTTGCGATCTACTCCCCATTCGGTCAACTGTATGACCCTGAGGATCGAGATGAGCTGCTGTACTATAAAGAAGCTAAAAATGGTCAGATACTCGAAGAGGGCATTACGGAAGCGGGAGCAATCTCGTCATGGATAGCAGCTGCTACGTCGTATTCCACTCACGGAACCACGATGCTTCCCTTCTATATTTTTTATTCGTGCTTTGGCTTTCAACGAATCGGTGATCTAGTTTGGGCAGCTGGGGACTCTCGAGCACGAGGATTCTTAATCGGCGCGACGGCTGGACGCACCACGCTATCCGGTGAAGGATTACAGCATGAAGATGGCTCCAGCCACCTTTTATTCTCAACCGTACCGAACTGTGTAGCTTATGACCCCACCTACGGTTATGAAGTCGTGACTATTATTCAAGACGGTATGAGACGAATGCTCGAAGAGCAGGACGATGTTTTTTACTACGTCACAGTAATGAATGAGAATTACCCCCACCCAGCCATGCCTGAAAACGTTTCAGAGGGCATTATTAAGGGCATGTATCGCATCAAAGAGGGGGCGGAATCCAAAGGTGCACACGCCCAATTACTGGGGTCAGGAACAATTCTTCGAGAAGTTTTGGCTGCGTCAGAACTGCTACAAGATGACTGGAAGGTATCCACAGATGTTTGGAGTGTTACAAGCTTCACCGAGCTCAGACGTGATGGCTTAAGTATAGATCGAGAAAACATGTACAACCCTGAAGTGGCAGAGAAAAATACCTGGGTTGCGCAGTGTCTTGACGCTACGAATGGACCCGTCATAGCCACAACCGATTACATGCGTTCCGTACCAGATCTCATCCGAACCTGGGTACCTAGACGATATATAACCTTAGGCACTGACGGTTACGGACGAAGTGATACAAGGAAGGCCTTGAGAGATTTCTACGAAGTCGACCGCTTTCATATCACCCTTGCAACGCTCAAGGCACTGGTTGCAGATGGGGCAATTGAAAAAAAGATACTCGCAAAAGCAATCCAGAAGTATGGCCTCGAAGCTAACAGACCAAACCCATGGGACATTTAATTGAATTTACAAAAAACTATATCACCACTCTTGGTGGGCATCAAAATTATGGAAAAATATCTAAGTCTTTGTGGTTCAGATATGCTTAAAATTGGCTTTTTTGTGTTTAGCCTATTTGTATCGACCGCCGTCAGCGCGCCAATAGACAAATTCGTGCCCTGGGGAGAAAATCCAACCCCCCCACCTCTAAACATCACGACGCTAAATGGAGAACCGGCGAGTCTTGAAAAATTTTCAGGGAAAGTAGTTATCCTAAATTTTTGGGCAACTTGGTGCGCCCCTTGCTTAAAAGAAATCCCCTCGCTTTTAGCACTCAAAAGACAATTGCCTGAAAAAAAATTCGCAGTCCTCTTCGTAAACTACGGTGAATCAAAAATACAGATAGAAAAAAAGTGGGCTCAAATTGGTGAAGGGGAGATTACACTGATAGATCCTGGCGCTAAAAATAGCAGGCCTTGGATCGATATAGGACTTCCAACAACGGTAGTTCTTAATCAAGATCATAAAATTGTCTACAAAATTGTAGGTGATGTTGATTGGTCACAACCTGACATTGTATCTCTCATCAAAAGTGTGCATTAAGCATCATTGCCGCACAAAGCTCACGGCCAAAAATACGGGTAAGATCATGAGTATCAAATAGTTCAAAATATCCGCAACTGGCAAGGCTGAGAATGAGTTTAGATGAGACAACCATAAATGACTTAGGGAGGCGGCTATACGACGCCTGGGACAACGCGACTCAAATCACACCCATCACAGAGTCCGCACCTGACATTACGATTGAAGAGGCTTATCAGGTTCAGCTGAGCATGATCAACCGACGACTCTTGCAAGGTGAGTCAATCGTCGGAAAGAAAATTGGGATTACTGCTAAAGCCGTCATGAACATGTTGGGCGTTAATCAACCAGATTTTGGGCACCTCATGTCTGGGATGGAATTTAAAGAATCGCAAAGCCTGCCCTTCGAAATATTCTGCCAACCCAAAGGTGAGGGCGAAATCGCATTTCTGCTCAAAAAAGACCTTACAGGACCAGGTATCACGACGGATCAAGTGATAGCTGCAACCGATTGTGTATTACCCGCTTTTGAGATCGTTGACTCTCGCATCGAAAATTGGAACATCAAAATTCAAGACACAGTAGCTGACAATGCTTCAGCTGCGGCCTTTGTGCTTGGCTCTCCTAAAAGGAGCATCCAAGGTATTGACCTGGCGACTTGCGGCATGGTGTTAAAAAAAAATGGGGAAATAATAGGCACAGGTACTGGGGCGGCCACACTCGATCACCCACTCAACGCGGTCGCATGGCTTGCCAATATGTTAGGGAGTCTAGGCATGAGTCTTAAAGCTGGAGAGGTCATTCTATCTGGCTCATTATCCATCATGTTCCCTATACAGTCCGGCGACACCCTGGAAATGGAAATCGAAGGAATCGGAAAAACGACCTGTCAATTTAATTGAACAAGATTGATTCAACGCTTCCAAACGCTAGGATGACATCGCTGATAATTGGGTGCATAGCTAATATCCACTCCTAATTCTTGAGCAGCCCTCCATGACCATCGAGGGTCGTCCATTGCTGCTCTCGCAATAGCGACGAGATCTGCAGCGCCTGAAGTGATAGCCTCTTCCGCCTGCGCAGGAGTTGTAATCATACCAACACCCATAGCTGCCATCGTAGTATCACTCTTCACTCTCTTCGAGAATGGTAAATTAAATCCAGGTGCGAATTCGATTTGCTGACGAGAATCAAGCTGGCCCGATGTCACATCAACAAAGTCACACCCTCTTATTTGTAACTCTTTCGCAAATACGATCATCTCTTCTGGATTTAAACCATCTTCAACCCAGTCCGATCCAGAAATGCGGGCTCCTACTGCAACATGATCTGGAACGACTGACTTAACGGCATCAAAAACCTCGAGAGGGTATTTAAGCCTGTTAGACAAATTACTCCCACCGTATGCGTCAGTGCGCTGATTAGAAAGAGGAGAAGTGAATTGATTAAGAAGATACCCGTGAGCTGCATGAATTTCTATCACATCAAATCCGAGGTTTACCGCCCTCTTAGCCGCCTCAACGAATTCAGTTTTAACCCTTGCAAGATCATCCGTTTCCATCATTTTTGGCACATGCCAACCATCCGTAAACGCTAATGCACTTGGAGCTATTGTCTCCCAAGGAGACTCCCCTGCCTGAAGTGCTGCCCCTCCCATCATCGGTGTTTTTGCAGACCCTTTTCTCCCGGCATGCGCGAGCTGAATACCCAACTTCGACTGCCCATGAACCCTACAAAACGTCACCACCCGCTCCAATGCACGCTCCGTTTCCTCATCATAAAGCCCAAGGCACCCGTGTGATATACGACCTTGGGCAGAAATATGTGTTGCCTCAAAAATCAACAAGCCACCAGCTCCGATGGATAAATTACCGTAATGCATTAGATGCCAGTCGTTAGCCCTGCCCTCTTCAGCCATGTACTGACACATGGGAGAGACGACGATTCTGTTGGACAAGTCAATCGGGCCCAACTGAAAATGGGTGAAAAGTTTAGATGCCATAATTGTTTCCCTAATTAAACACTGCAGTAACTTGTAACAATCAAGCCGTAGTGTCGCTTGTTTTAACGACTATTTTTTGTTGGGCACTGGCCGCAGGCACCACAACCTTTGGCACTCTTACCACCTCGGTGACCGGCCGCCGTATCGGGTATCTTTATAAAACTATGGGCTCGCGGAAACAATCTAAGAACTATTTGTGAAATAGCAACTTTTTGATTGGGAAGCCACCTATTCATGAGATAGATCAAACTACACGATACAATCAACAGCAGAACGACAGATTCAATCACTTGATAAGACATCATCCGCACCTAAGCAAGGAGTTGATAAACCAACAAGGACGCCAAATACGCTAGTCCAAATAAATATGTCGTGGCGAATAGAACAACCTTCCATGATTGCGTTTCTTTTTTTATGACCGCTAATGTAGCTAAACACTGAGGTGCAAAAATGTACCAAACGAGTAAGGACATTCCGGTTGCAAAACTCCAATCGGCAGCAATAATTGGTAACAGTTGGGCAGATGGGTCGTCAACACTTGCTGAGATCGCGTAGACCGTCCCCAGCGCGCTAACAGCTACCTCTCGAGCAGCCAATCCGGGTATCAACGCAACACAAATTTGCCAGTTAAACCCGAGCGGTTGGAATAACCATTCTATCCCATGACCAATTCGACCCGCAATACTGTAATCAATCGGAACACCAACCCACCCCTCCGGAGGAACTGGGTACGTTGACAGCACCCAAAGTATCACTGTGATTGCCATAATCACCTTACCCACCCTTACGAGAAAAATACGTGCACGCCCCCACAATCCAAGCAGCACATCCCGCACATTAGGCAATCGATACGAAGGGAGCTCTAGCATTAACGTCTGAGCCTGGAGGCTACTACGTCTTATTTTTTTCATTACGAATGAGACGACAACCGCGCTGATGATTCCCGCAGCGTACAGAGCGAACAAGGTCAG
>DFDI01000105.1:0-1326 GCA_002367635.1 Betaproteobacteria bacterium UBA3031
AGTTTGTAAGTCAAAACGATCGGCATTCATGACTTTTGTCCATGCGGCCACAAAGTCCTTAATAAACTTCTCTTTATTATCGTCTTGAGCATAGACTTCAGCGTAGGAGCGTAAAATCGAGTTGGAACCAAATACTAAGTCCACGGAAGTTGCATTCCATTTCACCTCTCCACTGGCGCGATCAATGATCTCGTAGTGACCATTCGAGGGCTTCCATTTATAGGCCATATCAACCAAATTCACAAAGAAGTCATTGGTTAAAGCACCTACTTTACCAGTAAAGACGCCGTTTTGGCTGCCTCCATGATTGGCGCCCATCGCTCTCATTCCACCTAACAGAACAGTCATCTCGACCGCGGTCAGCCCCATTAATTGAGCTCGATCCAGAAGGAGTTCCTCGCCGCTTTCAGTGTAGTTCTCTTTTTTCCAATTTCGAAAACCGTCATGGATTGGCTCGAGATGAGCAAACGATTCCACATCGGTCATATCTTGAGTGGCATCACCACGACCGGGACTGAAAGGAACTGAGACTTTAGATCCAGCCGCTTCAATGGCCATCTCTAAACCTACGTTACCCGCTAGTACAATAGTATCCGCAACGCTCGCTCCTGCTTCTGCTGCCAGAGGCTCAAGGATACCCAACACTTTGGATAAACGCTTAGGCTCATTACCAACCCAATCCTTTTGAGGGGCAAGGCGAAGACGAGCACCATTTGCTCCCCCACGTAGATCCGAGCCACGATACGTACGTGCACTATCCCACGCAGTCGCAACTAATTCTTGAACACTCAGTCCACTCGCTTTGATTTTTGCTTTGAGCGCATCGACGTCATAGTTGGAGTTACCTGCAGGAACTGGATCTTGCCAGATTAAATCTTCCTTCGGTAAGTCATGACCAATGTATCGATTACTTGGCCCCATATCACGATGCGTTAACTTAAACCACGCACGGGCAAAGGCATCTTTGAAGTACTCATGATCTTTGTAGAACTTCTCTGAGATCTCACGATAGATGGGATCTTTGATCATCGCCATATCAACATCTGTCATAATCGGATTGTAGCGAATAGACGGATCTTCCACATCCACCGGCTTATCTTCTTCTTTGATATTGATCGGCTCATACTGCCATGAACCCGCCGGGCTCTTTTTCAATTCCCACTCATAATTAAAGAGCATGTAAAAGTAACCGTTATCGAATTTCATCGGCTCCGTTGTCCAAGCCCCTTCAATACCTGAAGTGACGGTATCCCGACCGACACCCCGAGTCGTGTTGTTCATCCAGCCTAATCCTTGCTCATGGATGTCCGCACCCTCAGGCTCGGC
>DFDI01000105.1:1556-3527 GCA_002367635.1 Betaproteobacteria bacterium UBA3031
GCGGTTAAAGCCACAGTTTCCTCATCATTCATCGCCATCCGAGCAAAGGTTTCTCTGATATGTTGCGCGGTTTTTAAAGGATCAGGGTTACCTTCAAACCCTTCCGGGTTCACATAAATCAAGGCCATGTGGTTGGCTGCTAACGGTCCTTGAAGAGAAGAAGCATCATTTTTATCGTCATGACGATCGGAGGCTAAGGCTTCAGCTTCCGGTCCCCAGTAAATATCTTTGTTAGGATGCCAGACATCTTCACGACCATAGGAAAATCCAAAGGTTTTAAAACCAGTCGACTCGTATCCGATGTTACCCGCTAGGATCATTAAATCAGCCCAGCTAATTTTATTGCCATACTTTTTTTTAATCGGCCATAAAAGTCGACGCGCTTTATCTAAGTTGGTGTTATCGGGCCAAGAGTTCAGGGGAGCAAAACGATGATCACCGGTGCCCCCACCGCCACGACCATCAGCCGTACGATAGGTACCGGCACTGTGCCACGCGAGTCGAACCATCAGTCCTGCATAGTTACCCCAGTCAGCGGGCCACCAGTCCTGACTTTCTTTCATCAGTTTGTGCATATCCGCTTCGAGAGCTTTGTAGTCTAATTTTTTCACTTCTTCACGATAGTTATAGGAACCATTAAAGGGTTTTGTTTTTTGATCGTGTTGATGGAGAATATCGAGGTTTAAATTTTTTGGCCACCAATCGATATTTCCTTTTTCTTTATTTGAATTTGCCCCATGTGCTACAGGACATCTAGCTTCGCTCATGCGTTTACTCCTTTATTGTTATTAGGTTGAGAGGAACAGTCAGGACAGGTTCCCCAAAAAACTATTTCGGCCTCATCAATTTTAAATCCGTGTTGTTCATCTACATGAAGACAGGGGGCCTGACTTTTACAAGCCACGTCTATCACGCTTTGACACTCCCGGCAAATTAAGTGGTGGTGATTATCACCCACGCGGGTTTCGTAGAGAGAAGAACTTCCTTTCGGTTTAATCTCTCGTAGAATTCCTTTTTCCACTAAGGCACTGAGATTGTTATAAATCGCCTGCTTGGAAGTCGTCGCGATCCCCTTTTTGACGTGCTGATAAATTGTATCGGCATCAGAATGAGGATGATGATGAAGAACCTCTAAAACAGCGAGGCGAACAGAAGTAAGGCTTAAATCCTTTGATTTTAGCAGTTTTTCGATTTCTGTTTGCATCCCCTCAAGCTATTCAAAATATTGAATTAGTCAATATTTTTACTTAGTCTATTTAATTAAAGTGTGGGTAATTTACAGCTCTAAACTTTGAGGTTGGTAATCAAATTTTCTAAAACCTGAACAGCTACTTGCATGTCAGCTTCTTTTGAGAACTCTTTCGGGTTATGACTAAGCCCATCTTTGCTAGATAAATGTCAAAATAATAAAACTCAAATAAACTCAGATATGAAATTACCCTTTGTTAGTTGTTTTAACTCAATCAAATAAGTCACGACTATATATTTTTACAAACGAACCCACGGAATTGTTGTATATCAACAATTTACTTCTAGAAGCTCTATCAGAAATCCATATTATAAATACATAAATGTATTACGAATTTCTAGTCACTCATTTAGATGCACCCTTTTTATTACTAGCGGCGGTGACCACAGGATTGATCATTCGTGTTTTTTATCATGCTTATATGAAATTAAAGCTGGCGATGCGAGTACTCACCTCCGTGATCTTGTTTATCATTAACGCGATTATGTTCGTGCCGGGCGTAGTCTTTCTATATCGATGGATTATGCTCTGTGGTTTTTACCAACCCAGTGGCGCTTTTGATTATAACAATGGTTGTAGCGGAGACGTTTTTAGTCTACTTGCTCCAGGGCTGATTTTACTGTCGTAAACATCTCATCAATTTGAGCATCGCTGACAATTAAAGGCGGTGAAAAGGCAAGAGTATCTCCATTCGCTCGAACCATTAATCCCAAATCCCAAGC
>DFDI01000013.1:0-2882 GCA_002367635.1 Betaproteobacteria bacterium UBA3031
TAACCAACTGAGCTACGCGCCTAAAGGAAGCGGGATTCTAGCACTAAAACCAATGATGTCAAAGAATGGTCAAACCAACACGCTCATCCTTCAACGTTCGCAGAAATCAAGAATCAAGACTTAATTTGCCGTCGTCTAATCGATAGGTTTGATGCATCTTTGCCGCTAATGCCGTGTCATGGGTAACAACCACAACGCTCGCCCCCAACTCTTCATTAATCTGAAACATCAAATCCATAAATCCTGCAGCGCTTGATTTATCTAAGTTCCCTGTCGGCTCATCGGCCAACAAACACGCAGGGCCTGTGACAAGTGCCCGCGCAATTGCGACACGCTGGCGTTCTCCGCCCGAGAGCTCGGTCGGTTGATGTCCCATACGATGCGCCAAACCAACCCGCCTCAGCATTTCTGACGCCTTAGCCTCAGCATCTGCGACACTATCCCGACGCATGAGTAGCGGCATGGCTACGTTTTCCAATGCCGTAAACTCAAGTAATAAATGGTGGAATTGATAAACGAAGCCAATAGATCGATTTCTAACCTCGCAAATACCCACTTCGGATAAGGAAGAGAACGATTCATTATTAACTTTTACTTCTCCACGAGTGGGTTTATCTAAGCCCCCTAGAATGTGGAGCAAAGTACTTTTACCGCACCCTGACGAACCGACAATAGCCGTTATATCTCCGGCATATACATTTAAAGAGACTCCTTTAAGGATCTCGATTGGAACACCTCCGATAAAACCATAGTCTTTCTCAACGTCAACGGCAGATAAGACGCAATTTTTACCTTGGTTGGGATTATTCATAACGCAACGCCTCAGACGGATTAATCTTAGCTGCTCGCAAGCTTGGATAAATCGTAGCCAGCATGGTTAAACCAAGAGACAAGAGACCAATCCAAATGACGTCATTTGCCTGCACCTCTGAGGGAATATCTGAAATGTAATACACATCTTTCGCCAAAAACTGAACCCCGAAAACAGATTCGATGGCAGGAACAATCACATCGATATTAACCGCCACAAGCAAACCAAAACTCAAACCCAACAACGTCCCAATAAACCCAATCAGAGATCCTTGGATAAAGAAGATCTTCATAATTTGTGAGGGAAGCGCCCCTAAGGTTCGAAGTATTGCAATATCTGTCCGCTTATCGGTAACCACCATCACTAGAGTAGAAACAATATTGAACGCCGCAACTGCAACAATAAGTAAAAGGATAATCGACATCACTCGTTTCTCGATTTGTATCGCTCGAAAAAAAGTGGCATGGCTTCTCGTCCAATCGGAAATAAAAATATCGGGGGGCAATAACGACGCCAAATTGGATGCGACGCGTGGCGCCTCAAATAGATCGGTGAGTTTCAGCCTCAAGCCAGACACAGAGTTTCCAAGCATCAAAAGTTTTTGTGCGTCAGCCATGTGGATCATCGCCAGTGCCGCGTCGTATTCGTAGTTTTTGACTTCAAAAATACCGCTCACTAAGAATTGTCTTAGCCTGGGCATCACACCAGCAGGTGTTACGTGCCCCTGAGGCGTAATCAAAACCACCCGATCACCAACCCCTACCCCTAAAGAGCGTGCCAGATCAATGCCGAGAACAACATTAAACTGACCTGCCTCCAAAGTATCCAGCGATCCCTCGACCATATGATCAGAGACATCGGAGACATTCTTTTCAAAATGTGGCAAGACCCCGCGAATCAGTGTGCCGTGCGATCTTCGACCAAAAGTCAAAAGCCCTTCACCCGATACAAAAGGTGCAGATCCAATCACTCCGTCTTGTTTTTTGGTTTGCTCGGCGATGCTTTCCCAATTTTCAAATTGGCCGTGGCTACCCATCAACTGAACATGCGACACCACTCCTAAGATCGTAGCCCGCAATTCCTTTTGAAAGCCGTTCATAACGGAGAGGACAACAATAAGCGCCGCAACACCTAGCGCGATACCGATCATCGACGTAGCCGATATGAATGAAATGAAGTGGTTCTTGCGCTTAGCTTTTGTATAGCGTAATCCAACAAAAAGCTCGAAAGGTTTAAACATGAAGGTTCACTGAAATAATGAGTGTCTAATTATATCGCGACCCCATACATTTGATTCGACCGCTAGGTATGGGAGAATCCATCTTATTACAATACTGAAAGTTATATTACCCGTGAATACCCTTTCCCTGACAATATCGAGCCCTTCTGGCCGAGATGTATGGCCAGATACGTCACTAACGCCCAGTCTCGATCTTGTATTTAGCCGGGGGGCTCGGAAACTACGGAGGAATACATCTCTCATCGACTCTTGGATGGAGCAATTATTTCCTCATCAAAAGGATGAAATCGCAATAAGCACGCTACTGGCACGTGGGGATCCAGATTTCTCGGTTTATCCACATTATCTGTGTTGTGAATTGGTTGACTATTCAGCAGGAATGAATGATGTATTCGTGAAGCGCCTGCAAAACCTATCGAGCGCTGCCATTGATAATGGACGATATAACAATTTGCTCACAGCAAGCTTTGACGGTTTATTAACTCGTAACGTCTCTGAATGGCCTTCACTTTTACTTATAGGCCTGCAAGAAGATCCTAAAATAGGCAGTACACCTGCGACCGAAGCGCACAATAGACCAATGAGCACAGTCCTGCCCACCGGACCTCAATCACGGCATTGGATTGCAAAAATGAATGAAATCCAGATGCTATTTCATCAAAGTAACGAGAACACCCCGGATGATAGAGAACACGTAAAACCAAATGGTGTTTGGTTATGGGGCGAAGGACCTCGTCGAGAACTTCAAGATTCCTCGCTTTTGGTCTCAGCACAAAGTCCTGAGCTGATCGCCCTGTCACGCGCGGCCAACGCCACGATGACATCGGTTGA
>DFDI01000013.1:3059-7896 GCA_002367635.1 Betaproteobacteria bacterium UBA3031
ACATCGGTTGATCAGATACTCTCCGAAGGCTCACCACAAAACAATGCGCTCATCGACATTCACATCAATGAGGACTCAAACACCATAGTTGCAGCGAACGAGTTGGTCTCCAAAGGCATGGCTCTTCTAAAATCTGGCCTGTATACACAACTGAACGTGCAACTGATGCAGAACTCGATCGTACTTGACACATCGTGCACCAAATATTCCTTGCATAAGTTTTGGGTCAAAACAGGGAAAACTATTGATTGGGTAAGAGATGCCTGTAGTTGATGATAAACGTACTATCTACGTACGAAAAGCTCCAGACCTTGCTCAAGAGAAACTAAGAGAAAAAGGTCTGTCCCCGGTTCTCGCCCGTGTCCTTGCGGCCAGAGGCATCAAAGAGGCCGACGAGTTAGACGATACGCTCTCAAACTTAATTCCATACGACAATCTAAAAAATTGTCGAAAAGCAGCACAACTATTAGCAGACGCCATCGATAACCAAGAAAAAATCCTAATTGTTGCCGACTACGATGCCGACGGCGCTACAGCAGCGGCCATAGCCATTCTCTTTCTACGTGATGCCGGCGTTACCGTTGATTATTTCGTACCCAATCGCTTTGAACACGGATACGGTCTAACCCCTGAAATTGTAGACATTGTCGCTACAAAAAACACCGATCTAATCATCACTGTGGACAATGGAATCGCCAGCATCAGTGGTGTAGCGAGAGCTCATGAACTTGGCATTAAAGTGTTGATCACAGACCATCACCTCCCAGGCTCTGAGCTGCCGCAAGCCGCTTGCATCGTCAACCCTAACCAACCAGGCGATAATTTTAAAAGTAAATCTATCGCTGGCGTGGGGGTTATGTTCTACGTCTTAATCGCACTCAGAAGCGAATTGAGGGATCGCGGTTACTTCGAAAAAACAGGATCAGAGCCGAATTTAGCAGACCTACTCGATCTCGTTGCATTAGGTACGGTCGCCGACGTCGTTCCACTCGACCGCAATAACCGAATTCTCGTGGATCAGGGATTACGCCGTATCCGATCGGGGAAAATAAACCCAGGAATAAAAGCATTATTACGTGTGGCCAAAAAAAATTCGTCGTTTGTTCGCTCAGCTGACTTTGGTTTTGCGGTAGGCCCCCGACTTAACGCCGCAGGTCGACTCACTGATATGAAACTAGGAATTGAGTGCTTGATCTCCAGCCATTCTCAGATTGCCATGAAATTGGCTGAAGAGTTAGATCAGCTCAATGTCGAACGACGACACATCGAAGGCAAGATGAAAGATCAAGCATTAAAAATTTTGGATGACATCGAAACCAAAGTGGATGCAGGAGTGACACTATTTGATCCGCAATGGCATTCAGGAGTTGTTGGAATACTGGCGTCACGGGTAAAAGAAAAACTTAACCGTCCGGTTATCGCTTTTGCACTCGAGAAAAATGGCGCCCTCAAAGGATCGGGTAGATCAATACAGGGCATCCACCTTCGTGATGTCCTAGACACTTTAACTAAAATAGACCCGAACGTTATCGATAAATTCGGTGGGCACGCAATGGCCGCCGGGCTGACGATTCAATCAGACCAACTTGAACGCTTCTCAGAATTATTCAATGATGTTGTCACTGGAGAATTCAAAAAAAATGTCATCGACAACTCGATCTACGTCGACGGACCGCTCGAGGAGGAAGACACCACTTCTGGCCTTGCCCAAGAGATAAGGATGCAAGTTTGGGGTCAAGCCTTTCCTGAACCCTCCTTTAGAAATGAGTTATACGTGAGGACACATCGATTATTGAATGAAACGCATACAAAGTTGCAAATTTCCTTCTCACCGAATGGTGCGTTAATTGATGCGATTCGATTTAACTTTAATGATGCTGTTCCAGATGTCATTAATTGCGTCTACCGACTCGACATAAACGATTTCTTCGATCATAAGCCGGTCCAGCTGATCATAGAAACCTGGTGAGAGCACCACCACCTCACTGACGTTTACATAGGTCCATCATCAGACTTAAATCTCAATAAAATCAAATACGACAATCAAGGTATAGCCGCAACGAATCCGGTAAAATAACGGGTTAGTTACTTATAGATAATGAGGCATAGCACTGACGCCATGGAAGCCGAATACACAAACGCGATAAAAGAAAAAATACAGGATTTAGTCAATAGAACCTCACAACTTCGGGGGTACCTTTGACTACGATGTCAAATGTGATCGTCTCGCCGAAGTAGAACGTCTTTTAGAAGACCCGGAAATCTGGAAAAACCCAGAAAATGCCCAAGAAATAGGCAAAGAAAAAAAATCGCTTGAAGCTGTGGTTACAGTTTTATCATCGACCACTGCTCAAGTAAAAGACATGGGGGAGCTGCTCTCCCTTGTGGTCGAAGAAAATGATGAGGAAACCCTTAAATCAATTGAGCTCGATTTATCTCAAGCGGAAACTAAAATCGCAGATCTTGAATTTAAACGCATGTTCTCAAATCCCATTGACAAGAATGGATGCTTTCTCGACATTCAATCAGGCGCAGGCGGAACAGAGAGTCAGGACTGGGCGGCCATGCTCTTACGCATGTATGCACGATACACGGATATCAAATCCTTTAGTGCTGAAGTTTTAGAAGAGTCTCCGGGTGAGGTTGCCGGAATTAAAAGCGCCGTATTAAAAATTTCTGGCGAATATGCGTATGGAACACTGCGAACCGAAACTGGAATTCACCGGCTGGTTAGAAAATCCCCATTCGATTCAAATGCCAAAAGACATACGTCGTTCGCAAGCGTATTTGTGTACCCCGAAGTCGATGACTCGATTGATGTGGAGATAAATCCGGCAGAACTCAGGATCGATACCTATCGCGCCAGTGGAGCTGGAGGACAGCACGTTAACCGAACGGATTCGGCAGTACGTATCACTCACATTCCAACCAATACCGTTGTACAGTGCCAAAACGACAGATCTCAACATAAAAATAGAGCGGAAGCGATGTCCATGCTCAAATCAAAACTCTATGAACTGGAGCTTCGCAAACGCCAGTCAGAGCAACAAAAACTTGAAGATTCAAAATCGGACATTGGCTGGGGTCACCAAATTCGATCTTACGTACTCGATCAATCGCGGATAAAAGATTTACGCACTAATGTCGAAACAGGTAATACGCAAGCTATATTAGACGGCAATCTAGACATATTCATACAAGCAAGTCTCAAACAAGGTCTCTAACCGATAGGGAATTTTATGTCAGAAACCAACAACTCACCTCAAACAGTAGCGATCGATACCAATCAAATCATCGAAGAACGGCGCGCCAAACTGAGTAAGCTTCGAGAGGCTGGGAATGCATTCCCAAACGACTTCGAAAGAAAAGATTTAGCGCAAGAGATGCATGATAAGTATGGCGAACTTGACAAAGAAGGACTTGAAGAAGTAAAGGCAAGCGCGGCTGTGGCCGGCAGAATCATGTTGAAACGAGTCATGGGGAAAGCCAGCTTCGCAACAATACAAGACATGTCAGGTCAGATTCAACTCTATATCAACAATGAGGGTATTGGGGAGGAAGAGCATGCAGCTTTTAAACATTGGGATTTAGGTGACATCATTGGAGCATCTGGTGTTTTATTTAAGACTAAAACGGGAGAGCTCAGTCTCCGAGTCAGTAGCCTAAGGCTATTAACTAAATCATTGCGTCCATTACCCGAAAAATTCCATGGGCTTACGGATCAAGAGCAACGCTTTCGCCAACGCTATGTCGACCTCATTGTTACACCTGAGGCAAGGAAGAATTTCCAAACACGATCGAAGGCAATACAAATATTACGGACATTTTTCACCGATCGAGGGTACCTCGAGGTTGAGACTCCAATGATGCAATCGATTCCCGGTGGCGCTACGGCGAAACCATTTATCACACATCACAATGCGCTCGATATGCAACTCTATCTAAGAGTCGCTCCAGAGTTATATTTAAAACGACTCGTTGTTGGTGGTTTCGAAAAAGTTTTTGAAATTAACCGAAACTTCCGTAATGAAGGCATATCGACCAGACATAATCCAGAATTCACGATGCTTGAGTTCTACGAAGCTTATCGAGATTACCACTACTTAATGGACCTAACCGAAACAATGCTCCGAGAGCTTGCGGAAGCCTGTACAGGGTCAAGCCAGATCACCTACCAGGGACAGGCGATCGACTTCGCTAAACCTTTTCAACGCCTCACTATGGCTGAAGCGATCTACACGCATAACAAGATCTACACCCCAGAAAATCTTCAAGATCCTGAATTTTTACGTCAGGAACTCACCAAACGCAAAGTGTTGACCTACCCAACCGATGGTTTGGGCATGCTGCAGCTCAAACTATTCGAAGACACTACGGAAGAGAAACTGATTGAACCGACGTTTATCGTTGCCCACCCGACCGATGTGTCCCCTCTAGCAAGGAGCAATGACGAACAACCAGAGGTTACTGACCGATTCGAGCTATTCATTGCAGGAAGAGAAATCGCCAATGGCTTCTCAGAGCTCAATGACCCTGAGGATCAAGCTAATCGCTTTAAAAATCAGGCTGATGCTAAAGCGCAAGGTGACGACGAAGCTATGTTCTATGACAGCGATTACATCCGCGCCCTTGAGTATGGCATGCCACCTACCGCAGGAGAAGGTATCGGCATAGACCGTTTAATCATGCTTTTAACCGACAGTGCTTCCATTCGAGAAGTCATATTATTTCCACAAATGAGATCTGAGTAAGTATGTCTACAGCACCAAGAATACTCTGGAAACCTACTGAGGCTAGAGTCAAATCATCACACATCACTGCGTTTATTAAATTTTTA
>DFDI01000092.1:0-764 GCA_002367635.1 Betaproteobacteria bacterium UBA3031
AAAATGCGCAAGGTCGCAATCCACGGCGGCAAAACAGGTCATGTCTACGTTCATGATAGAGCTACAGGAGAACTCGTTCGATTCTCTGATGCAATGGTGCCACAAGACGACATGTGGGTATTACCAACAGCAGAAGGAACAAGAATGCTTCCAGGCGCTAATGGTGGTGTGGAATGGAGCCCAATGGCTGTTAATGAAGACTTAGGTCTCGCCTACGCTGCAAACTTACATCAGCCAATGACGTACCACGTCGAAGCGGCTGAGTATCCTGGTGGCGATAAGCTATGGCTTGGTGGCGCATTTAAAGTCATTCCAGGGGAAGCTTCATGGGGACGTTTGTCTGCTGTGGACATTAACAGCGGAAAAATCGCATGGGAAGCTGACACCGATCAGCCTTTAATGGGGGGCGTGCTAGCTACTGCTGGTAACCTCGTATTTACAGGTGAAGGTAACGGATCATTCAATGCCTATGACGCAACGACTGGGGCGAAGCTTTGGTCATTTCAAGCTGGTGCTGGCGTCAATGCACCGGCTGTGTCGTATATGGTTAACGGCAAACAGTATATTGCCGTTGCAGCTGGTGGTAATAATCAGCTGAACTTCAAACGCGGAAATAACGTAATCGTGTTTGAATTACCGTAAGTTAGTTCAGTAGTAGCTGTTTCAGCGGGGGCGACTGATGTCGTCCCCGCTTTTAATTCAAAGGCCTTTTTAATAATATGAACTTCAAAAAATTATTAGTTGTACTGTTATGCCTACCCCTT
>DFDI01000092.1:987-1541 GCA_002367635.1 Betaproteobacteria bacterium UBA3031
CCGTTTTAGCTGATGCGGAAGCTGGCAGAGAAAAAGCACAAATTTGCGCGGCCTGTCACGGCATCGATGGGAACTCCATTTCGCCTCAATATCCCAATCTCTCAGGACAAACCGCTCGTTATATTTATTTGCAATTAAAAGACTTCAAACGGGGCCGCAGAAATGATCCGTTAATGTCTCCAATGGCAGCAAATCTTTCGAAACAAGACATGAATGATCTTGCTGACTGGTACGCATCACAAACTTATAACGGCCAAAACTCAAAAAAGATAGATGCCGACCTAGGGAAAGGTAAAAAACTAGCCGATGCAGCCTTATGCACCATGTGCCATGCTGGTGGCTTCACTGGCCAAAATGAAATACCCCGTCTAGCAGGGCAACACTATGAATACCTCATCAAGCAGCTGAAAGACTTCAAAGTAAAACACCGAACCAATGATGCAGGCAATATGACGGCGGTTGTGAGAACAATACCTGATGAAGACTTGGAGGATATTGCTGCGTACATCTCAACCCAACAGTAAGGGCCACTATATATCTCCTAAGTTTTGCGC
>DFDI01000092.1:1616-6615 GCA_002367635.1 Betaproteobacteria bacterium UBA3031
AGCTGTTTTTCCACGATCATCTCAACGCAACAGTAAGGGCCAATATATATCTCCTAAGTTTTGCGCAAGGTATTGACACCTTTCACCCAAAGGAGTTTACTGAATTTGAGTCACAATTAAAGACTTGCTGTACACAGAAGCTAAGTATTGTTGCCCAGTAAGGGGCTAACCGTTTCATTCGGTGACGATAGTAAAGAGCTTTGTTTTAGGGCCTTTATTTACCGCCATCGGTGAAAACCCTCACCAAGGAGGCCTTATGATGAACTTAAGCATTTCAGCCCACCACATTGCTCTTACTCCAGGTATAGAATCTCACGTTCGAAATAAAATGAGTCCAGTCGATCGACACTTCGACGATTCGATTAAGATCGACATCATGCTATCCGTATCAAAGCACGAGCATAAAGCTGAGGCAAAGTTACACTTTCACGGGAAAGATATATTTTGTGAATCCATCGAACCGGATCTGTATAAAGCGATCGACGATTTAGCAATCAAAGCAGACAGAAAAATACTAAAGATTAAAGGTAAGATGACCCAACATTCCACCGAGACAATAAGAAAAATACAAATGACAGTTGGGCCCGTTTAGAAGACCTTCAACCATAAAAATAACCAAGAGGTGCTTATAGCTTATGGCTTATGGCACCTCTAAAAATTCAAGAAAACACCCCAACTCAGTAACGAAATTTTATCATCGTCTAAGTCGTAAACTTCATATTCTAAACGCGTAAAAAATACCTCATTGATTGGCGCATCAAAACCTATACCACGGAGGAGATCCGCCCCATCAATCTGAGTAGCAAAAACATCCGCGCTACCCACTCCCACTTCGCGCGACGTATCCCACGCATGCACGCCAACCTTTAAGTAAGGCCTCACCACCTCAAAGGGTATTGTGAGCATCGCACTCACTCCGAATGAGCTAGCCTCAACTCGAGTACTGGATGTGGCTCCGGTTGCATTCGTGGTGACCAATCCACCCCTGGTGACCGAAGAACCGTTGGGCATCAATAGGGAAACCTCACCGAAATCAGTATAGTGGGCTTCAAATGACACGAGCGACTTCCAACGATAACCGCCAATAACTTTGAACCCCATACCCTGATCATCAAGCATGGCGCCACCAGACAACCCTAAATTGGTGCCATAGTCAGCTTCAGAATGAGAAATCGTCGATCCAAAATAGACACCTTCTGAGTGAACGGCAGGAGATCCAACCAGAAAAAATAAGCTAATTAAAAATTTTATAAATCGACGCGATTGCCTCATCGGTGCTCCTAACTTAGGTTTATGGCCAAACATTCTATGTGCGCTTCCGCGCATCAATAATTGATTGTTAGTTTACACTGAGGCAGCACATATTAATTGATATAGTGGTACTCAAACTATTGAGCCACGATACAGGAAAAAACATCATGCATTACAAAGTTTATCTATCAGGAGAAATTCACACCGATTGGCGAGAGACCATCATCGCGAGATGCAAAGACAAAAATATCACCTTCATGAGTCCTATAACAGTTCATGGGTCAAGTGATGACTGCGGGGTTCGTATACTAGGAGAGGAATCAAATAAATTTTGGCATGATCAAAAAAGTGCAAAAATTAATGCCATACGGACACGTAAAGGCATCGAAGACGCAGATATCGTTGTCGTGTGTTTTGGTGAGAAATACAAACAATGGAATGCCGCATTCGATGCGGGATATGCGGCCGCTCTTGGCAAATCGTTAATCATTTTGCATCAAGCCGAACATCAACACGCCTTAAAAGAAATCGATGCAGCAGCGCTGGCAGTCACGAACAGCCCTGAGCAAATCGTTCAAATACTGACTTATATAATTGATGGGACGTTGCCCTAAAACAAACGCGTTCAATCATTAATTTTTAATTAGGAGCACCAATGAAAACTCGTCAACTCGGCATGCATGGGCCACACGTCTCCGCCATTGGTGTGGGAGCCTTATCATTTTCTGACTTTTACGGATTGGCCAAAGATGAGGGTTCACATAAAATTTTGAGCTCGGCACTCGACCTTGACATCAACCATATTGATACATCCAACGTTTACGGAAATGGCAGATCAGAAACAGTCATTGGTTCCTTTCTTGGAAAACAAGGAAAGATCAAAGATCAACTATTCACAATCGCCTCTAAAGTCGGCATTTGTCGCAACTTGGAAACTGGTCAGCGCTACTTTGATAATAGTGACGCCCACATCCGAGATCAACTAGACAAGTCCCTTGCTAGATTAGGCGTTGACACATTAGATTTATATTACATACACCGCCGCGATGAAACGATACCCATTGAAGAGGTCGCAGGAACCATGAGCCAACTTATGCAAGAGGGAAAAATTAAATCATATGGGTTCTCAGAGATCGCCCCATCATCTTTAAAGCTTGCCCATTCAGTAAGTCATGTTGCAGCCGTGCAATCAGAGTATTCCCTCTCAACCCGAAACACAGAATTAGGCTTAACGCAAACGACCAAAGCGCTGGGAACAGCACTCGTTGCTTTTTCCCCAGTGGGACGCTCACTACTCACAGACAGCCCTCATACAGAGGAGCGCATCTCGGGGATCGATTTTCTAAAAGAAAACCCTCGATTCATTGAACCCAACTTAAGCAGGAACATAGAAGCAAGCAATGCCTTCAGAAAACTCGCAAGCGAATTCAGCATCAGTGCATCAGGTCTCGCGATTGCATGGTTATTGCATCAAGGCGAAAACATTATTCCAATACCAGGAACACGATCCGTAGACCACCTCAAAGAACTAGCAGAAGGAGCGCAACGCGATCTGTCTATAGATGAGCTACGATTGATTGAGGACGTGCTCCCCGTAGGATGGGCACATGGCAATCGCTACTCAGTAGGTCAAACTGTTGCGGTGGAACAATACTGCTAATACCCATAGGTAAATTTGATATGTCACCCAATTACCCTGGACCCCTAGTCTCCACACAATGGCTCACAGAACATTTGCATGATGCGAACCTGTGCATTGTCGACGCCACGGTGCACCTACCGGACACTGGACGCGATGCAAGGGTTGAGTTTTTAGAACAGCATATTCCTAACTCCATCTTTTTTGATCTAAGTGACATTGCTGACCCGGAGAACCCTCTCCCAAGAAAAGTTCCAAATAAGCAAATATTTTGTACGAAGGTCGGCGATCTCGGTATCGACAACAATACACACGTTGTCGCATATGACACTCCAGGACTTTATAGTGCAGCGCGTGTATGGTGGCTATTCAGACTCTACGGTTACGATAACGTCTCGATCCTTGACGGCGGACTAACACATTGGAGGCAGCATGGTGGGGAGATCACCACACAACTGTCACCGCGCGAACCGCGGATCTTTGAGGCTGAGATTACACGAGACCTGTTAGCGCTTAAAGATGATGTTTTAAAAGCCTCCTCATTGGGTAAAGAGATACTCGATGCAAGGACACCTGGTCGATTTTCAGGTCAGGAACCCGATCGTTACCCAGGCGCTCGACCAGGGCATATACCAAGAAGTCATAATCTATATTGGGCTCACCTCCTTCATCCAGAAACACGTGAACTCCTGCCTAAGGAAAAACTAATACAGCGGTTCAGTGAATCAGGAATAAATATTGACAATCCACTCATACTGACCTGTGGATCCGGAGTAACTGCCTGCATCCTCGCACTCGCACTTGATCAAATTGGTAGACACGAGTGGAGAATATACGACGGATCATGGGATGAATGGGGCCGCGATCATGACTTACCCGTAGAGTCGAATGCCTAACATCATCGACGCCATCTAAAAACTTACTGGACTTTGGGACGACACCATATGCCTTACTCACAAATCACCACACTTGGTTTCATTGGACTTGGTTCGATGGGATCACCCATAGCTCACAACATCATCAAAAGTGGATTACAAACATATATTTTTGATATCGATGCATCTCGGTGCGCTGCACTTAGTGGCGACAATGTACACGCCTGCTCATCACCGATTCACGTGGCGAACAAAGCCGATATTGTCTTCACCTGCCTGCCTTCACTGGATGCGGCTCGCTCTGTAGTTCTAGATCCCACCAACGGCGTTATAAAAGGATCTCAAATAAAGAGCCTTGTCAGTCTTGGGACCACGGGTAGCGCCTATGCAAAAGACACTGCATCTCAACTACAAGCGCATACCATTGCATTTTTAGATTCACCTATTTCGGGAGGACCAGCTGGTGCCAAGGATGCAACGCTCGCCGTAATGTGCTCAGGGGATACCGGTGCCTACGAATTTTTATGCGTACACGTATTTCCGCATATGAGCGCCAAACAATTCTACGTCGGTGATGAGCCCGGAATGGCCCAGATAATGAAATTGGTTAACAACATAAATCTATTTATACACTTAGCTGGGACACTCGAATCGCTAACACTTGGAGAAAAAGCAGGACTTAATCCCTCGCAGATGATTGATGTCATCAATGCCTCGTCTGGACTAAGCCGATCAAGCCAGGTGTTTATTCCTAATAACGTTTTGAGTGGCGCATTTAACTTTGGTGCCAGCAATGCCATCTTAAAGAAAGACCTAGAATTGTGGGCCGAAGAAGTGAAAATCTATGAGACATCTAATCAGGTTGGCAAAGCTACCCAATCGGTCTTCGATGAAGCAATACAAGAACATGGCGTAGAGGCAGATCTCACCACAATATACAAGACCCTCAGACGCACAGCATCACTTAAATAAATCAGTCAAAATCATAGATCTCGATAAATCTGAGATACTCTCCCGACTTAAATCTTTAACATCAATAGTCGACAAAAAGCTCACCTCTACGATGAGTACAGGCTCAATCACAACTTGATCTAACGAGCGTAGTAACGTCATACCCCCAACGTAAGCAGGACATCCAGTTCGCACACGGGTTTTATCAAGATAACGTATCGAAACAGGCGTAACCTTAGCTCCGACATTTACCACCGGCTGAAAAATTGACGCGTGGAATAAG
>DFDI01000092.1:6910-16035 GCA_002367635.1 Betaproteobacteria bacterium UBA3031
CAATGAATATCGTCCCGACAAAACGAGCCAGCAGTCCAATCACGGGCCACTGACGAACCTCTGACTTTGATAAAAAACAAGTGGGCATACAAGCTGATATGACTGGGATATCCAACCAAGAAATATGATTGGCCACCAAAAAGTGGCCTTCCAATTCTTTATCAATGCCTTTTATTTCAAGTTTAAGATTAAGAATAAACAGCAAACATCGAAACCAATGTTTGGCGATAACTCTATTGAGCCGGACATTATAAAAAACAAATAATAGGGCTGATATCAATAGTCCTGAAATCAGAAACACGATCAGGGCTGGATACTTAACGACCCTGCGCAAATGCTGCCGCATATTCGTGATTAAAGACATGTCAGCTAGGCTTACTCACAAGCAGCACCTAACGATAATTCAAAATACGTATTTAATACTAGCGAATCAGGCATCGCAACGATCGGTCACCCCGGCGTTATAATCCAGGCCTTTAATACGTGGTGTACCTAGCGTTCTAACAGGCACGGTTTTCTGATCTTTTAGCCAACGTGCAACCAAATCCCAAACGAGCTCGCCTGTCGCCCCTTCTGTCACAGGCGCCCATCCTGCTACTTTATATACCTTATTCGGGTCAATGAACGCGTCTCCCATCCGCATCTCGGAAATCCGCGATCCGATGGCCGCATGCGGGTCAATCGTATAGTTCATGCCTCCGACGCGGACCATATCGCCTCCCTGCTGGTAATACGGATCGGGATTAAAAATATTGTCCGCCACATCCTCGAGGATTATTTTAATCGTTTCCCCCTTCATTTCAGTCAAAGTACTGAAGGAATAGGTAGTTGCAGTTTGCGCTAAAAGCGCCTCCATATTGATCGTACTGTTTGGCAAAAGAGACGTTCCCCAACGAAATCCTGGAGAGAATGCGATGTCCGCATCAAGCTCGTCCATCAATGCATCTAAAATCAACTGATCAAAACTCCCATTAAAATTTCCCCTCCGATACAACAACCCTTCAGTCGTTGCGAGCGGCTCCATAAGTTGTTGCTCAAATGGATGTCTCACACGATGAATCAACGCCTCCATATCGGGATCGGGCGCAATAAACTCAGAAAATACAGGCAAGAGTCGATATCTAAAATCCTCGATACCCGATGCAGTCACAGCAAAGTCCAACACGCCGAGAAACTTTCCATTGCTGCCGCCATTTGTAACAATTGTTTTTCCAGATTTATTAGTAACGATTACTGGCACTGGCATGCCGTCATGAGTATGTCCGCCCAATATTGCATCAATCCCAGTCACACGCGAAGCTAACTTTAAATCGACATCCATACCATTATGTGAAAGTAAGACAACGACTTTAATCCCTTTTTTTCGTATTCGGTTTACCAGCTGCTGCAACTCATACTCGCGTATACCAAAACTCCAATCAGGAATCAAATGGCTAGGATTCGCAATCGGCGTATAGGGGAAGGCTTGACCGATAACAGCAATGGGTATGCCATTCATCTCCTTAATGCTGAACGATTCGAATACGGGCTCATCAAAATCAAATGTCTTAATATTTTGAGCGAGAAAATCAATCCGTCCTGAAAAATCATTGGCAACAATATGCTGTACCCGCTGCGCACCAAGCGTCATTTCCCAATGAGCAGTCATCACGTCGACCCCAAGCAACAAACAGGCATCTACCATATCCTGCCCCTGAGACCACAACGCTGTGCCAGACCCTTGCCACGTATCACCACCATCGAGCAACAGAGCTCCTGGACGGCCTGACCTTAGTTTATCCACCAGTGTTTTAAGGTGCGAAAACCCACCAACACGACCAAACATTCGAGCAGCTTCCTCGAAATTAAGACAAGAGAATGCATGCGCCATAGCACTGCCTGTAGGAACATTGACCGCCTTTAACAAGGATTCACCAACAATGTGTGGCAGTTTTCCAGCAGCCGAGCCCACACCAAGATTCATGCTCGGTTCTCGAAAATAAACGGGGTTTAATTGCGCATGGCAATCCGTCATATGCAGCAGATGAACATTGCCAAATTTTGGAATATCGTAGAGGTCATCTAAATGGGGACTAGCGAGTGCCCGTCGATTAGAGATAGGAAGACCAGCCGCGGCGGCAGATCCCAGCACCAACAAAAAGTCTCTACGAGAAAGTGTCACAAAAAATACCTACTGCACACTTACTCATTAACAGGAGATTGAGGATCCAACAATAACGCCAGGATATTCCTCATTTGCTTCACTGTTAGTATACCGTTATGGCCATATCGAGGCATGTTTGAACACATCAGAAATGCCTGAGGGTTAAATATCTTCGCCCACGTATAGCGCAGGACTTCATCAGAGTAGCCTCGCAATTTACCGTACTGATACAGTGATGGCCCTAGAGTCCCGTATGCTAACTCGTCCTTACGGATTTGGTGACACGCGTAACAATTACCACCATTTTCCGTATCATTGGTATCGTTGAATCGTAAACCTTTACCGCTTTGAGCAATTTTTTCGCCTTCCGTCCAATCACCAAGATAACTACCGTCAGCCGGGTACTGAATCTGCTGTAGTGCCTTAGACATCAACTGACCTGCCTCATCACTGTTAATATTTACATTTGAATCACTACAGAATTTCTGGGTAGCGTCTAAACTCAAGAATCGCTCCAACTGAACAGACCCTTTAGTGCGCAAGCCTTCCCTGAGGAGATCCTTAAACTCCGGATTAATATCCTCTGAGGCACTAGGCCCCGTTAACCCGAATATCAAAGTTATCGCAATGAAGACCATACTAAGCCGTGAAATTTTCATAAATATCTCTTAACGCTTCATTGCAGGCGCGTTATAAACACCACCATCCGCGCTTTTAGCTAAAAACATAATAAGAGCCGTAATCATGTCATGCCCATATATAGCCTCTGGAAAGCGTTGTTGCCGGAAGCAATCATAAAGTCGATGTTGCATAGTTCGCACCTCCCCAGCCGACACTCGGTAAGCAGGCCAAGATCCGTATGTTTTTCTCGCCTGATCCTGATTTCTAAAGTTTGGAAGCTCCTGCAATCTTATCCTTCGATTGTCACCACTGTGACAAGTTATGCATCCAAAATCATGCGACCCCGCTCGGAAATAAAAAATCTGCTCACCTAAATCGAACATTTTTTGTTCTTCAGCATGCTCGAGGGGAATATTCATGTGCATTCCTCTGGATTCAGAAGCGATAAATGCAACCAGCATCTCAATCTCAGACGTCTCTTGGCCCGTCTTTGTAAAGGGATATGATGTGACATCTGAATACGACAGCCCTTGAATCGCCATGCGACAATGAATCAAACGTTGCTCTAAGTCCATAACCTTTTTAACGTCGGGAAAGTAACGGGGTAATTCGACGTAGGCGCCACGCACCACTCCTGGCCCTTTACCAAGATCACACGTTTCCAAACTCGTCCCTTTTGGACCGACCGAGGTGAACCATAACTCCTCACCCGACAAGACCCACAACTCAGCAGGATTACCATCCGAAAGTAAATCTCGGTACTCCTGGATCCCAGCGGCTGTTTCATCTTCTGCGAATAACTGGCCGCACCAAAAAACACTGATCAACACAGTCACTACAATTCGCCTAATCACGATTCATCCTATAACAACAATTCGGTCAATATTAAATTCTAACTGGGTTTACCCAGGAGGCACTTGCAATGGTGCTAGCACGCCGTTCTTTTGTTTTTAAAGACTAACATTGTTCTCTCAATTCTCAAATTTAGATGACACATCACAGCATATCTACCCAAATCAAAAAAGCCGGCTTTGCCGGCTTTTTTTTCTGGCACATCACCCTATCATTTAGTGATCGTGCTCACTAGCCTCCTTAGACTCTTCATGCTTGTCTTCGACAGGTTTAATTTTTACACCTGAGTGCTGACTTGGGCCTGTTGTTCCCGTGACACCTGCATAAGTTAAAGAGCAAGTTACAACAAATACAAGGGATAGGACATACGCTAACGCTTTCATCAACTGGGACTCCATAATTTATTATCCGATTAAAGTAGAGTAAAAGGTAACCCTTTTAGAGTCAACCCAAATAGAGCTTAGATACTTATACACAAAGAGATCTTGATCGACTCAACGCATCAATTCAGATAACTACCGCTAACACACCTTTACTGTAAAAATTCCTCATTATGCTCTCCAAGGGTAGGCGCTCTACTTCGGTAACTCTGTTTTCTGAGATCATTGATAATGGGGATTGGAACTGCAGGAATCGTATCACCACTTTTACTCGTCAACTGTTCATTAAAAACGCCCCGAACTCTAAATTGCTCATCAGCCAAGGCCTCCTCCACCGTCTTAACAATGCTACAACAACAGTTGGCCTCTCTGAAAATGGGCTCCCAATAAGATGCTGATTTCGCTTTAATTATGGATGCGACCTGACGAATCGTTTCTGCCTCATCGATAGAATCATCACGATGCTCTGCCGCAAGACCGATAGTTTCTGAAAAAATCTTCCAGAACTTATTCTCTAACGGCCCAGCCGCAACAAAACGTTCGTCACTCGTTGGGTAGAGCTGATAACGTGGTGAACCACCTGTGAGGCGGTCTTGTCCATTTTTAGGATTCACGCCGGACGCACTTTTTTTTCCGAGCGCCCAAAACAAAAACGGAAGCACTCCGTCCGTCATGGCAATATCGATGTAACAACCTTGACCCGACAAATCACGTTCGCGAAGCGCGAGCAGTATATTCATCACCGCCGGATACGATCCTCCGGCAATATCAGCGATCAACGCCGGCGGCACAACGGGTTGATCAGCAGAGCCCAAACTCAGCGAAAGGAGTCCAGCATCTCCTACATAATTAATGTCGTGCCCAGCTACATTTTTCTTCGGACCACTTTGCCCGAAACCGGAAATAGAACAATAGATAATCTTAGGATTAATTTTTTTAATGGACTCGTAATCAAGCCCTAACCGTGACATCACACCAGGACGGAACTGTTCTACTACGATATCAGCTTCCTGAATTAATGGGGTTAATTTAGCCCGCTCCTGCTCATTCTTCAAGTCAACTGCAATACTTTTTTTACCACGATTTAACAATGAAAAATTGACGCTGCTGTCACCCCACTTCGGCGGATAATATCTCATATCCTCACCGCTATCGGGTCGTTCAATTTTAACTACTTCCGCACCGGCCTCAGCGAGAAACAAAGTCGCCATGGGGCCAGGAAGTAACGTTGAGAAATCTAAAACTTTTAAACCTCTTAGGGGTCCGGGCATACTCACTCTCTTTCGAGTTCAGTTAATGCAAACAATCACGATACAGATTTCAACAGAATTGGTCATTATCCCAATTCATGGACCTGATCAATGATGTCAGTCGAGACGACACACCTTTAAGGGAATGTGATTTTCAGGATCTAATCCAGGCTCGTCCATAGGGTCTTGCTCTGTGATTGGCCGAAGACTACGCCCCAAAATATCTCGAACGTAATTAGGTAACCCGAACACACCCTGATGAGTATCACCATTGTAGTATTGGAGATGACTAATTCTACGCGTCTTAAGACGTTCTTCTATATTTTCCGAATTGAATGCAAGCGGATCAGTTTTGTCTGAAGCCGTTGCCATACCCCAAATCGCCCCATATAAAGGCACGTAAACCAGATAGGGGCGCACAATACCAAATACGCTTTTCAACGAGCTGTAGACTCTATGGAAGACATTTGGACGCGTCACAGGTGACCCCAAATGCATCGACAAAACACCTTCAGGACCTAATATACGACGACAATGCCGCAGGAAATCAACACGATATAATGCTTCGGCGGGGCCAAAGGGATCTGTCAGATCGAGCATCATAAGATCAAACTGGTCTTGACACTCTTCCACATACTTCTTGCCATCAGCAATTACAACTTTCAACCGAGGATCATCAAACGCACCTCGGTGTACATCAGGAAGGTGCTCTTTACAGAAATCGACCACAACGGCATCGATTTCCACCATCACAACCTCTTCAATAGAGGGATACTTTAAATATTCTTCTGCCGCACCGCCGTCACCACCACCAATAATTAATGCACGCTTAGGCGCATAGTGGGTGATTCCAGCGGGATGAATCATGTTTTCATGATAAAAAAACTCATCCTTGTCCGACGTCATGAAATAGTCGTCGATACGCAGAGTTCGTCCAAAGTCGGTCTCTAAAACCTCAATATCTTGGAAAGGAGATTTGGCATGTGCAAGTCGTTCTTTCGACCTGATCCAAAATCCCATTCCATCATTAAGACTTTCTAGAAAATACTCTTCCTTGCCTTTGTCTGCCATCCGATTATTCCAACCCACCCATTTTCACTTTTAAAGTCTTTCGACTGCGTGTGATTTCTCAAAGTCAGGCTTAAAGGTGTCTATCAATGATTGATAGAGCTGTCTTGCCCTAGGTCGGTTATCTTGAGAATAACTGCAAACATATACGTCAACAGTCACATAATTTTTTTCTGGCCAGGTATGCAAAGAAACGTGTGACTCAGCAAGTACAACCATACCTGTCACGCCACCCTCACCATCAAACTGGTGAAAAAATTCACCAACAGTGGACAATCCGGCATCTTTGACCAATTTCAGGCAATGCTCTCTCAGCAAGTCGGCATCCACCATAAATTCTTCGCTACATTTAACGTCATACAAATCCCCCATGACATGTAGTCCCGGAGTTTCTTTAACCTTATGTAGTGAAGCCCTCGAAGACGACTCTTCAACTGAAGAACCACCAACCAGATGGAGACCTAAATCGTCCCCGTTTTTATGAAGCGTTTCTGTCTCCGTTGCGACCGGACGAACCTTCTTCAATTTGAGATTACGCATATCACAATCTCCCTCCGTAATGCGAGGCAATGCCCCACCGTTGCGTCGAGGACGCGTACCCAAACCGCGATTCCCGCCCAAAGTTCACGTGGCAGCAATTCCCACTGAGTTCTTCGAACGACCCAGCGACCAGACAAAAAATCAAACTACCGACTGATCGAAATACTTGAAGGCCGCACTATACGTTTTCGGCAGAGTAATTCAAGTATTTTTTACGAAAAATACCGATAACAAGTCGTCAAGGAATCACGGGTAGAAGCATTTGTTGGGTACCGTAACTCAAAAATAAGGACTAATATTAAAGCCAAAAAAAATATCTATCTGATTTTATTGGTTTTTTATCTAAAATACTACAAAGTCCCGTTATAGACTCCACCGTCAATGAGAAAGTTGTGCCCCGTGATATACGAGGCCTGCGCACTACAGATGTATGCACACAGTTGCCCAAACTCTTTAGGCTGTCCAAACCGGCCCGCCGGGATTGCATTGAGTCTCGATTGAGCGACCTCCTCAATTGTCGTATTGCTCTGTTTTGCCATTGCTGCCATGCGACCATTCATCGTCTCAGTAGCAAATGCTCCAGGGAGAATATTGTTAATGGTCACATTGTGCATGGGTGTTTGCCGAGAAAGACCAGCAATAAAACCGGTTAAACCCGCTCTCGCACCATTCGACAAACCCAGGATTGGGATGGGCGCTTTCACAGCTGCTGACGTAATATTGACGATCCGTCCAAACTTTCGATCAATCATTCCATCCAAAACCGACTTGATGAGCTCAATCGGTGTCAACATATTCGCGTGGAGCGCCTTTTCCCAATCAGCGAGAGTAAAACTCCTGAAATCTCCAGCTGGAGGTCCACCCGCGTTATTGACCAAAATATCAAGCTGAGGGCAAGCCTTCATAGTCAGCTCTCGACCCTCTTGCGTCGTAATATCGGCAGCCACCGTTTTAACCTCTACCGTAGTCCTCGAGCGTATATGTTCCGCCGTTTCCGCCAGCGCCTCTGCACCGCGTGCAACAATAATAATATTGACCCCTTCCTCCGCTAAGGACTCCGCACACGCTCGCCCCAACCCTTTACTTCCTGCACACACTAATCCCCATTTACCTTTCAGTCCGAAATCCATAAACCCTCCATTTTCCACCTTGAACTCTTATTTTTCTATCGAGCCACTATTATAGTCACCTTCAGTGTGGCTACTCTAAAACACAGGTTATAATTTAAACAGATTAATAATATGGTTTGACTAATGAAAATTTGGTGCATCAATTTATTACTTGCTATTGCAGTTGTCACTGGTGGGTGCGCAACCGGCCCTAACGGCCATGATCCACTCGAGCCGATGAACCGCAAAATTTATAGCTTTAACGAATCATTGGACGGAATTATTGTAAAACCTGTGACTAAAGCCTACGGGGCTTTTGTTCCCTCTCTTGTTCGCACAGGGGTCCGGAATTTTTTCACGAACCTAGGTGTCCTCAACACAACGGTTAATGATTTGTTACAACTGAAGCTGCGTAATGTTCCGATCGATGTTGCACGCTTCACGACCAACTTGATTCTTGGAGTTGGTGGGATCTTTGATGTCGCCACAGAAATAGGGATCCCTTACCATGAGGAAGATTTTGGGCAGACCCTTGGATATTGGGGTGTTGGCAGCGGCCCCTACCTTGTGCTGCCGTTATTTGGGCCCAGCACGCTTCGTGACGGCTTAGGAAAGCCCGTGGATTACTTTATAGATCCGATTTCACACATTGACCATGAATCCACCCGATGGAAAGTCACGGGCCTGAAAGTCATTGCCGCTCGAGAAAATTTGTTAGCGGTTGAAAATATGATGAATGATTCCGCCATCGACAAATACAGCTTCATCAGAGACACGTGGCTACAGAGACGTGAGTACCAAATCAGAGATGGGGCGACCAGAAACATCAGCCCGAGCAAATACAGCAGAAAATCACTCAGGGAATTAGAATTAGAAGAAGACCTAAATTAGCGCTCCTTCCCCATGTTCTAAATCACAAAGATCCATTGATCTCAGAAACAAACAGTGTGCAAAACCGCTAGAACTGCACCCCCTTAACTATTCTCCCGTCGCCTCACTGGATGGGGGCATAAAAAGGGCTGCAATAGGTTTTTTGTTAGCGCCCTTATCTAACCGAGTCTCTTTATTATCGACAGCCGGAACCAACGTCTCACTAACGCTTTCGCTAGGCGTATACGGCTCTGAGAAAAAAGTATCTCCTTTCGGCCTTTGGGTCTCCACT
>DFDI01000092.1:16306-34981 GCA_002367635.1 Betaproteobacteria bacterium UBA3031
TTGGGTCTCCACTTTCGGCCTTTTGATATCAGTATTTGATATTCTCGAAGATACTGGAACAGCTGCTTGATCAGGCCCAGAATTACTCGACACATTAAGTTCTAATTTTTTATTAATCAGTTTTTCAATTGCACGCAGTGATTCATTGTCTGAAGGAGTGCAAAACGATATCGCCTCCCCTTTTTGACCGGCCCGTCCTGTTCGTCCAATGCGGTGCACATAATCTTCAGCATTGTGAGGCAAATCATAATTAACGACGTAAGGTAGCTGATCGATGTCTAGGCCTCGAGCAGCAATATCAGTTGCTACCAAAACCTTAGTTTTATTTGCCTTAAAGTTTTCTAAAGCCGTCGTTCGTTCAATTTGAGAGCGATCGCTGTGTATCGCCTCTGCATTAACACCCTTGGTTTGCAAATGCCGGGTCAGGCGGTTCGCCCCGATTTTTGTATTACAAAAAACTAGCGCCTGAGTGATTTTGCCTTCATGCAACAATCGCACAAGCTGCCTTGACTTATCTTGTTCAGAAACTTCCAACACAGTATGTTGAATCGTATCGACGACCGTATTTCTAGCTGCTACCTCAATCTTTACGGGATCTCTAAGCCAGGCTCCAGCAACGCGTCTGATCTCCTCAGAATAGGTCGCAGAAAACAATAAAGTTTGCCTTGAAGGGGGAATCAAATCCACAATCCGCTTGATGTCGGGCAAGAAACCCATGTCAAGCATCCTGTCCGCCTCATCCAACACCAAAAATTCTACGGAAGAAAATCTCACGGCATTGGTACCGACATGGTCCAGTAATCGACCAGGTGTCGCCACAAGCACCTCAACACCAGCACGCAACATAGCGACTTGGGGAGGCATTGGCACGCCACCATAAACACATCCCACTTTAAGCGGAAGGTATTTTCCGTAACGTCGAGCGCTCTCATCAACCTGTGCGGCCAACTCTCGTGTGGGAGTTAAGATAAGCGCTCGAACGGGATGCTTTGCCGGAGAGGTGCTGGAATTCGCATGAGGAAGTAGTCGATGCAACATCGGCAGTGTGAAACTAGCCGTTTTACCGGTTCCTGTTTGCGCCGCGGCCATAACATCTCTGCCGCTGAGCACGTTCGGAATCGCTTGTTCTTGTATTGGGGTGGGTTGGGTATATCCTTCTTCAACCACCGCCTTTAAAATTACATCATCAAGGCCTAGATCAGTAAATTTCATTCAAACCATTCGATTAGGTTGCATTATTACATCAGGAAAGTAACTCAATTTAGACGTCTAATTCTAAAGAGTCATTAAGAGTTCAGAGCTGTATTGTAACTCTTTCAGCAAGGTAAGCTAGAATATCGCGTTCTGCGCCCCGGTAGTTCAGGGGATAGAGCAGCCCCCTCCTAAGGGGCAGGTCAGAGGTTCGATTCGTCTCCGGTTTCTTATTGGCTTCAAAGCCTTACGACCAAAACGCCTAACTAGCTAATCCCGTTTTATGCACTTTTTACCCAATGCCACAGATTTGAGTAGTGAACAAGAGCCATTGCGTTTTATGCAAACGTTAGCCACGGAGCATCTTCTGACGTTAATCTCGTGAAGAACTATTAGTTATTCTGCTCCTAAACACCCCGGGAGTAGCCCCACACAGGCTTACGTGATCTATATAATTGAGCAGATACAAAAAAAGCGGATTGAGAAGTTAAATAAAAACTTACTTAATGTTCTCGAACATAACTTTCTTCTCTTTCATGTTCTGCATTTGGACTGTCGTCATCCAACACGAGATGTAGTAAGTCTTTTTCGTAATCTGATCCCGTAACTAGATGCTTGCTCTCCACAGAGTTAGCAACTGCACTACTCTACCAAATAACTCTGCTGTACGATGGGCGAGAGGACTCAGACAGGATAGAATGCGTCCCCAACTCACCACCTATTCGAATGCCAACCGATGCCCTTAATTAGACTTGACAAGATATCGATCAACTTCGGTACGCATATACTTTTAGACGAAGTCAATTTTGGGATTAAGCGCGGCTCGCGCATCGGATTACTCGGAAGAAATGGCGCAGGAAAAACAACGCTAATGAAGCTAGTCGCCGGTGTAATTTCTCCTGATGGAGGCGAGCGTTGGTTACGGCCCGGGGTTGAAGTCGCGTGGCTGGAACAAAACCTTCCTACTGCCGACGAACAGACAGTTTATGATTTTGTAGCCGATGGACTCGCAGAAGTTGGTGCACTCCTAAAGCGTTATCACCACCTTACGTTCCACTACGACACCAATAACAGTGACGAACTCGAGCGAGTACAGGGAGAGCTCGAAGCGAAAAACGGCTGGAGCCTTAGCCAGAAGATCGACACTGTGATCACTCAGCTACAACTCCCGCAAGAGAAGCGCATGTCGGAGCTCTCCGGTGGCTGGCGCAAACGAGTTGCACTGGCCCGCGCCCTTGTGTGCGAACCGGAACTACTTTTACTAGATGAACCGACGAACCATCTTGATATTCCGGCTATCGAATGGCTAGAAAAGCAGCTATTAGACTACCGTGGCGCGCTCATGCTAATCACCCACGATCGTAGTTTTTTACAAAATGTAGCCAACAAAATTGTCGAGCTTGACCGCGGCTCACTCTATCAGTTTGAGGGAGGTTTCGAGCACTTTCTTCGTTATCGTGAGGAGCAGTTCGCGGCTGAACAGAACCTCAACAAGCTGTTCGATAAGAAACTTGCCGAAGAGGAAGTATGGATACGCCAAGGAATCAAGGCGCGTCGTACTCGCAATGAGGGCCGAGTAAGGGCACTCGAATCCATGCGCAAAGAACGAACTGAGCGAAGGGAGCTACAGGGCAAGGCTAATTTAAAACTTGATATTGCGGAGCGCTCTGGGAAAATTGTGGCCGAGTTGAAGAACATTAGTCATACCTTCGGAGATAGAAAGATCATTCAAGGCTTCTCCTCCTCGATTATGCGCGGCGATCGCATCGGCATTGTCGGTGCAAATGGGGCGGGAAAATCAACACTAATTAAAATAATACTCGGCCAGCTCGCCCCTACTGAAGGCGAAGTTAAGCTTGGCAGCAAACTAGAGGTGGCGTATTTCGATCAGTTACGCGAACACCTAGATATGGAGAAAAACCTGATCGATAATGTCTGCGGTGGGCAAGAGTTCATCGAAATAGATGGTAAACGAAAGCATGCCATCAGCTATCTCGGCGACTTTCTATTCACACCAGACAGAGTAAGAACACCCGCCAAGGCGCTGTCTGGCGGCGAACAAAATCGCGCTATACTTGCCAAAGTTTTTAGTAGACCGGCCAACGTTCTTGTCCTAGACGAACCGACTAACGACTTAGATATTGAAACTCTAGAATTACTTGAAGAAATGCTTTCTAACTTCAAGGGTACAGTTCTACTAGTGAGCCACGACCGAAAATTTATGGACAATGTTGTCACCTCAGTCATGGTTTTCGAGAGTGATGGAAATGTGGAAGAATATGTAGGTGGCTATAGCGACTGGGTGCGGCATGGAGGCAAGCTGCTAGACGTAGACGTTACTCCAGAAACCTCAAATAATAAGCACAAAACTAAAGCTACCCCTGTAGCCACGCAAGCTGCAAAGCGATCCTTATCCAATAAGGAAAAACTAGCACTCCAGAAGGCACTCGCTCTCATAGAAACTTTGGAAACAGAACAAACTACTTTGGAAACACTAATTTCTGACCAAATCTTCTATGCCTCAGAAATTAGCAAGGTCGAACAGACACTCAAGAGGACTGCGACCATCAAAATTGAACTTTCCGCTGCCTATGCCGCATGGGAAACCTTAGAGCAAAGTCGATAGCTATATGACAAAAATTCAAGCACTTTTCACCCAGTCAATTAGAGTTCGCCATAGGAATCCCGGCTAAGAAGCCAATGCTGGGATTTCAAATTGAAGTTGTGATTGGATGGATTGAGGTCACTCTGCGCCACTCTTTCACCGTCTTTCGAGTAGAGCCTACTGCGTCACTTTAAACCTCATTTTTCCAAAAAAAGATTCGTTTATCCTCTCTGCGAGGATTGCAAAATCACGTTAATCATCATTAAGCGGAATTACCTTAACCGAACATTCAGCACAACTTATAAAGTTAAGAGTTTCTTGCTTAGGATAAGGAAAACTGTCCTCAAAAATTTGGTCAGCTAGATCATTCGCCGAATTATCCTCTGGATTACAACCAGCGATAAAAAACATTAATCCAATAACCTTAAGTAAATCTTTTCATCTACTCATCCCCCTATTCAAATCTAACGGTCTATTTTATTCCACTAATACTAGTCGTTTCGTTTTGTTCTAAACAGTTCAAGCTAAAAAGCCTATTGACAATACTTCGCCCGTAACAGGATACTAGAGAAGAAAGAGAGGTGATGATGCGAACCGTCAGGCAAATGATGAATGAAAAGGCACACAGGCTTTTGTCAATCCAACCCGAACATACAGTTTACGATGCACTCCTTCAAATGGCCGAACACGACGTTGGTGCGCTGATCGTATTGCGAGGAGAACAATTAGTTGGCATTTTTTCTGAACGAGATTACGCGCGAAAAATTATTCTCGATGGAAAAACATCAAAATTAACTCCCATCTCCGCTGTCATGACCCACGACGTCATTTGTGTTGATCCTGATAGAACTGCGGACGAATGCATGGCACTCATGACAGAAAAACACGTGAGACACCTCCCGATTATCGAGAACAAAGCAGTCGTTGGTCTTATCTCCATCGGGGACGTTGTACGCGAGATGATTTCGGATCAAAAGCATACTATTGAGCAACTAGAGCAATACATCATGAGCTAGCTTCTATAAAAAATAGCAAGCATTTTTCATCAAACTAATTCTATAATCAGGATAACTTTGGCTTAAAAGAATATGAGTGATGTGAATATTCTCGAATGATCGCTTTTTGGTCTTAAGTTCAAGCGAGTAGGTATCTAGAATTTTTTGATCGGTCCAGTAATAGACTTAACGATCAATAAGGTGCTCGGCAGTGACAATAAATGAAGTGCTGCACCGAACCCCATGGCGTTTTGTGCTCCTCACTGGAGTGTTCCAGCAGCTCAAATGATGGGCCAAACTCATCATGCAGTTGATCGGGATCGTATCGGGCCACGGGTAAACCACTGCACTGCTCAGGACCATCAGGTGCAAAGGTAGCCACAATCACATGGCCACCGGGCTTGACTGATTTCATGACCTGGCCCACGTACGCCATTCGATCCGCCGGGTCGGTTAGAAAGTGGAAGACGGCACGGTCGTGCCAGATGTCATAAGTCTGCTCAGGAAGCTCCACAGTTAAAATATCGCCAGTAATCCATGTCACGTTTTGACCGAGGGATCCAAGGCGCCGGCGCGCCACCTCCAGCGCACTTGCAGAAAGATCAAGTACCGACACATGTTTGAATCTACCGGTCAGCAAATCATCCACCAATATAGACGAACCTCCCCCTGCATCAAGGATCTTTGCATCGGATGTTGCGCCAATTGATCGAATGATCTCCAACGAACGAGTGGCATGTTCTTGAAACCAACTCACCGCATCCGCTGGTTTGGTTTGATAGACCTGCTCCCAATGTTCATACGGCTTGTCCATCTCGAGCTCCTTTGCTTTTGCAACCTTACTAACGTCAAGGCTTCTTCATTTCAATATGGTGGTGGTGATCTTCCATGGGATCCTTGCCACGGTCAGCGAGTTGAGCGTCAAACCGTTGATATGGAAGTGCTCATGTTAACTTCAAGCCGGTAACCAAGATTGATCATACTTAAGTTTTTATGCTCTTTTTATGCACTAGTGCAGCAGATGGTGGGCTAACAGCCTGTTAGAATAACGCCTTCGGCACCATAAAATCTTGATTTATGGTGTTGGATTCTGCGCCCCGGTAGCTCAGGGGATAGAGCAACCCCCTCCTAAGGGGTAGGTCGGACGTTCGATTCGTCTCCGGGGCGCCACTGATTGTAAACTCTATCACTATCTTCTCACCACCAGAGCGCCACTCAACCCACAAGCAGCCTATCCAACTGGAATACATCAGGCGCTATATCCTGTGGCGCATCAGAAATGAAAGGGACTCTACCAAGACACGACCCGCCTAACTGCTCCTGCAACGTCTTAAAGTTTTCTTCTGGAAAAGAATAATTTGGATCAACGAAGTTAGCCACCCAACCAGCAAAATCTAATCCCCGACAATCAATTGCCTCCCGCGTCAACATCGCATGATTCACGCACCCAAGTCTCATTCCAACAACTAAAATGATCGGAAAATTTAACTCAACCGCTAAGTCAGCAGTCGTCCAACTCGAACTCAGCGGTATGTTAAAGCCCCCTACCCCTTCAACAAACGCATATTGCGCGAGAGTAATCGACGAACGGAGATGCTTCATCACGATATTTTTATCGATTACTTTTTGCTCTAGGCTTGCTGCTATCTCTGGCGCACAGGGTTTACGAAACTGATAACTGCATATCTGATCAATACTGATCGGCGGATCACAAACTTGGCTCAAACGTAAGACATCCTCGTTAACCCAAACGCCATCCACGTAATCCTGACCCGCAGCTATCGGCTTAAGACCCACACAGGTATGACCGGCTTTTACTACGGCGGACACTAAACCCACTGTTATCGTAGTTTTTCCGATCTCGGTATCAGTGCCGGTCACAAAATACTGCATGGCTCAGATTGTTTTTTTAAAAAGTATGCGGAAGGCATCCATCAAACGATCAACATCATTAATTGAATGATCTGCCGACAGCGTCACTCTAATACGCGACGTTCCAATTGGAACCGTGGGTGGTCGTATGCCAGGCACCCGAAACCCTAATTCACTCAACCCATCCGACAGATCGATAGCCCGCTGCGACTCACCCACAATGACAGCCTGAATTGGAGAGACAGAATCTGAAATACTCAATCCAGCATTGGAATATTCATCAACCAGATCAGACAGGCCACATCGGAGATGTTGTTCAAGTACCCGCAAATGACCTCTCCGTTGTCGCCCCTCATCACCGTGCATTAAATCAAGGGATTTTAACAATGCATATGAAATAGCAGGCAGCGGCGCCGTCGTGTAAATGTAAGTTCTAGCCGTCTGAAAAATATAATCAATAATTGTTTGGTGAGCGACAACAAAAGCCCCCGATAGCCCAGCAGACTTGCTCAGTGTTCCAACAAGGATCATACGACCGTTGATTGATTGCTCGACCTCGAGGCTACCTAAACCCTCACCCCCAATAACACCGTAACCATGTGCGTCATCGACCACGATCCACGCATCATATTTATGGGCTAATTTTTGCAATACTTCCACATTCGCCCGATCACCGTCCATACTGAATATCCCATCAGTAACAATCAACCGGACATCCGCAGTGCTTTTATCTAACAGTTGAGCGAGCGCATCATAATCACGATGCTTATAAATATTAACCTTACCCTTACAAAGCCTAATCCCATCAATTAAAGATGCATGATTGAGTTCGTCAGAAAAAATTTCAGAGTCCGCATCTCCCAAAACAGTCATCACAGCCAGATTCGCCATATAGCCTGTTGAAAAAGTAAGGCAACGATTGTCGGGTATTAAACGCGCAAACAATTCACTGAGCTTCACTTCGAGCGCTTCATGGGGTCCCATATGACCACTGATTAAGTGAGATGCTCCTGAACCACCACCCCAGCGATCAATCCCATCCTTCAACGCGCACAAGATATCAGGGTGACTCGCAAAACCCAGATAATCGTTAGAACAAAATAACGTCTGCTTACTTGGATTCGTTTCGCTGGAATTAAGGAGTATCTGCTGCGTTCCAGTTTGTGACTGAGCAATCCATTTGTGCCGCAACAAATCCGAGTGTGCGAGCACATCCATTTTGTCTTGTAATTTTTTGATCAGCATCCGCTCAACACTTTATCGAGGCACTGATCTACAGCATTCGCCAGAAATTCAGCTAATTCCTGATTGAGTACATAAGGCGGTATCAGGTACACCGTATTACCGATGGGCCTAATCAAAAGCTCATGGGCACGGCCCTGCATATGAAAACGTTCCGCAAAATTATTACCCGAATTATTGACCTCGAAGGCGAGAATCATGCCGCACTGCCTGACCGGTGAGACACGAGAGTCGCCATTGAAACGATCAAATGCCTGAGATAAATATTGCGCTTGCTGCGCTATGGCATCAGTCAATCCTTCGTCGAAATGATCAAGCACGGCATTAGCGGCGGCACAGGCTAATGGGTTCCCCGTATACGAGTGCGAATGCAGGAATCCTTTTGTGAAGTCGTCACTCAGAAAACACTGAAAAATTTCCTCTGAACTGAGCACAACCGATAGGGGCAAATTTCCACCCGTGATTCCTTTCGAGAGTAAAACAATGTCCGGCCAATCCGTTTTGCTCACTTGTTCCCAAGCGAAAAAAGTACCCGTCCTGCCACACCCAACAGCGATTTCATCAGCGATTAAATAGACATCGTGCTGACGAGTCATCTGTCTGACCTTACGCAAATATTCTGGTGAGTGCATGGACATACCACCGCCACACTGAACGCGCGGCTCAATCACCAAAGCTGCGATCTCATTACCCCGTTCATCCAGCAAATTGGATAACGCCTTGAGCGCTGCATCTTCATTACCATCCCGACTATCCGGCGACTCAACAATGAGCGTATCGGTCAATAACGCACGATACGCATTTTGGAATAACGGTACGTCAGTAACGGATAACGCACCAATGGTTTCTCCATGATAACTATTACGCAAACAGGCAAACAGGGTCTTAGATCCCTGCCCCTGTATCGCCTTTGCATGAAAACATTGCTTCAATGCTATCTCAACTGCACTCGACCCATCAGATGCAAAAAAAACATGGCCTAATTGATGGTTGGTTCTTGCGGCCAAACGCTCAGCAAGTCTAACCGCAGGCTCATGCGTACAACCGCCCAACATCACGTGTGAGAGCCGATTTGCCTGTTCAATGATCGCTGCGGTTATGCGCTGATTTGTATGCCCCAAAATATTGACCCACCACGAACTGATGGCATCAAAGTATCGACGACCAGATTCATCAATAAGCCACCCATCATGACCAGAGCGAATCGCAAGCGGCGGGCACGATTGCAATCGCTCCATTTGACTGCAGGGATGCCAAATAGCGCTCAAACTTCTTTCAGATAATGAAGGAGAAAAATTACTCAAAGGGAATAGTCGTCAACGTTACGTTCTACTTGATTGGATCATTATAGTATCTCGCGTTCAGTATCGCTGAAACTGGTTAGCACACATCCGACATATTCAGATCCATTTTTTTCGCTTGAACACCAAATGAATACCACTTACTAGAGTAATCGCCAAACACCAGAATGCGAGATATCCGTAACGCCACTCGAATTCAGGAATATATTTAAAATTCATTCCATAAACTGCCGCAAAAAAATTCAAAGGCAAAAAAACCATGCTAATAATCACTAACCGGTTAATGACTAGATTCGTTTTATGACTCGTCATTCCCATGTAAAGATTCAGCGTCTCCGACAAGATCGCCCGCGAGGTGGTTGCATCGCCAGCAAGCCGATCGAGCGGCAATGCCTGTCGCTCCAAGAAGGGTTGAGCAGATTCTTGAATAAAAGGAGAATGTCGATTAGAAAGACCATCAACCGACTCCCGAGCGGCAGCAACTGCATTTCGGAACTGCAGTAAAGATGCCGATAGAATTGAGAAGTCGTTGAATATAGCCTGATCATCTTTGTTTTGAATGAGTCGCGCTTGCATAACTTCTACGTCTAATGCCAATTCACCAAGAGTTTGACGATAATCAAAAATTAACGAATCAATCAGCTCGAACAACAAGAAGCCTCCCGACTGAGCTCGTTGATAAAAATCTTCTTCATACGAATCACAAACTTCCGCAATCACATCCGAGTGACCGTCACACATGGTAAATATAAAGTTATGCCCAATAACCAGATGTATCGGCTTCAAAGTTAGATCATGTCCATGAGCGACCGCCTCTAATAAACTACAGTGGACTGCAGATCGACCAAAACGCAGCACGCCATGACCTTGGTTGTTCATAATACGATCAATGGTATCGGTATCAACACCAACGTCCCTCAGTACAGCATATCCCGATTCAGTCAAAGGAAGATGCCCCCAACAAAACACTCCTTCTTGCGTCCGACGAAAAATATCTGACCAAGCAATATCACTCATTTCCTTTAGATTGAAATCAAATGTTATTGCCCTACCAACCTCGAACTTAGCCATCATGCGACAGCCCTCCCTATCTTAAATCGGTATAAAACGATGTGGTTTACTAAGCTTACTCAGCTATAGTATGTCTTTAGCCCGATAATATAACCTGTTGAGTCCCTATAGTCGTGAAAACCTATCGACATCTTGCAATCACAAGCACACTTTTTTTGTCTTTGTGGACGGGTCATATCTCACTCAACCAAGCTCAAGAGCAAGAACCTAAATTCATGACGGCCGCAGAAAGAACGTCAACGATTATTGATTTAGAGATTTTAGAAGAACAAGCTCAATCCGGCGATGTACGATCACAACTACGACTCGGGTCCATGTATCGTAATGGGACGACTGTGGCTAGAAATACTCAAAGAGCTTTCTACTGGTTCTTACAAGCGGCCAAGAGTGGTCACGTGCTCGCCCAATTACGGGTAGCTAAAATGTTTCAAGAGGGCATTGGCATCGACAAAAATGATCGGTCAGCTTTTGAATGGATCAGCCACGCCGCTCAATCTAGGCATGTTGATGCTTTAACCCATATGGGAAAAATGCTTCAACACGGCATCGGGACACCCACCAATGTGCCGAGAGCCTTTGAGGTTTTTCTAGACGCGGCACAACAAGGGCAAACAGAAGCACAGAATCATGTTGCCGACATGCTTTGGGAGGGTCTTGGCATACCTCAAGACAGACTCCAAGCACTGAGATGGTATGAGGCCTCGGTGAATCAAGGGAATGTTGACGCCAAAAATACGCTTGGTATTTTGTACCTTCAAGGTGAAGGTGTGGCCAAAAATACTGAGCGCGGACTCGAACTCATTATTGGAGCGGCAAGCGACGGACATCCAGCGGCATTTCACAATCTTGGGCTTATCTACGAAATTGGACTAGGCGTACCACCCAACAACCTCTATGCCTACCTATGGTTCGCTGTTGCAGCAGAAAATGGTCATCAGAATGCTACTAGATTTAGAGAAGGGGTCGCCCTATCAATGAGTCCTGACGCCATCAAAAAGGCACAAGAACTCGCAACGATATGCAGAGTGAAAAACTATAAAAGATGCATCTCGTTTTAATCGAGAGTGAATCTAATTAATAAGGAAGGCCGTCGAAAAAATCGACACAACCCGTCTCTAAAGAATATTCTGCGCCCACAACAAGTAAACGCTCATCCGATATCAATCGCTCAAGATCCTCTGACCCATGCCTGAGTTGCGCAGCTGACGCACGAACATTTGCTCGAACAGCTCGCCCTACTAATTGATCATAACTGCACTCACCCATCCCGTATGCGCTCTCGATACTCGGCCGTATTCGATCCACAATGAAGTTAAGGTTCGAAGACATTCCATGCCCTTCCTTATTGAACTTGAGTGCTGTCTCAATAGCACCACAATGAGAGTGCCCCAAAACGACAACCAGAGATGTTCCAAACTGTTCCGCCGCGAATTCAACACTACCAATTTGTGAGGGGGCGACAATATTTCCGGCCACCCGAACAATAAATAAATCACCAAGTCCTTGGTCGAATACAATTTCAACCGGGACTCGAGAATCAGAACAACCCAAGATGATTGCAAATGGATTCTGGCCTTTTACTAGAGCAACTCGATCCATCGCAGTATTAGAAAGATTTCCAACCTGACCATCGACAAATCTTTGATTCCCCTCAATGAGGCGATTTAAAGCGTCTAAACTATTCATAAATCCAAATAAAATAAAAATAATGAACACATATCACGAACTTGTTACAACCTACTTGCTCACGTCAATTCTACAACCAACGTGTTGCACATCAGTCCGCACCGAATTGAAAACATTATTAGTTAACTGGCATCAGTCTCTGTAAAGGCTTCGAGCTTGGTAGAAACGGTTAGCCATTCTTCTTCTGCGCGCATCATATCTTTAGACACGATCGCTTGCTCATGTAAATAACCAAGCAATTCGTCTTTGGCACACTCCTCATAAAGATACGTTTGAGCGAGCGTTTCTTCGAGACCAGCTGTTTCACCTTGGAGACGGTTCAATTGAGTCTCAAGTGACTTGAGTTTATCGATAAGTGGTTTTTTAAATGCCGCTTGACGATTACGTTCATCAGCTTCCTCACGACGTCGCTGTTTACGCGAAGCAATCAATTTTGACGAGCCAGAGTCTGAACTAGATGTCTTTGCCAATAATTGGTTGGAATAGTCTTCTAAGTCACTGTCAAACTCACTCAAAACCCCACCATGAATCAAATACAATTGATCACACACGGCAGTGAGTAACGAACGATCATGAGACACGAGCACCATAGATCCTTCAAAGCTTTGTAATGCTCGAGTTAAAGCATAGCGCATCTCCATGTCCAAGTGATTGGTAGGTTCATCCAACAATAAAACATTGGGCTTTTGCCAAATGATGAGTGCTAAGGCCAACCGAGATCGCTCCCCACCTGAGAAAAGGCCCACCTCTCGAAACACATCATCCCCCATAAAGCCAAAGCTACCCAGGTAGCTTCTAAGCTCCTGCTCTTTGGTATACCCAGCAATACGAACGAGGTGCTGCAATGGATTCTCATCCTCTCTGAGCTGATCCAGTGAGTTTTGCTCGAAATACCCAATCGCCAAATCTTTACTCTTTGCAACCTCTCCTTTGATTGCTTTAATCTGACCTGCCAAGAAGCGAATGAACGTCGACTTGCCCGCTCCATTTCGTCCAAGCAAACCAATGCGCGCTCCAGATCTCAATTCAAAACGAATATTTTCCAAAATCGATTTTTCGTCATAGCCAATTGACACATCAGTGACAACCAACGCTGGATCTGGCTTAGAGACTGGCTCCCTAAATTCAAAACGAAAAACGGATTGGGCATGCGCTGGTGCAATCAACTCCAACTTTGCCAATTGTTTCATTCGACTTTGAGCTTGACGGGCTTTTGACGCTTTCGCACGAAAACGCTCAACAAAGCTTTTCATATGCTCGATCTCACGTTGCTGCTTGGTATACGACGCTTTTTCCTGTGCAAGATGTGACGCACGCTGCACCTCGAACGCCGAATAGTTTCCTTTATACGTTTTGAGTGACCCGCCATCGATAAAACATATCGTCTGAACAACATTATCCAAAAAAGATCGGTCGTGGGAAATCAACAACAAGGTACCCGGAAAATGTTTAAGCCACGACTCAAGCCAAATCACAGCATCAAGATCCAAGTGATTTGTAGGTTCGTCCAAAAGTAAGAGATCAGAGCGACACATTAAGGCTCGCGCTAAATTAAGGCGCATGCGCCACCCACCCGAAAAGTAATCAACCGGGTTAATTACGTCTTCAATCTTAAATCCTAAACCATCTAATAACTGATTCGCCCGCGCCTCAGCACTGTATCCATTAATCGCGCCAAGATGTTCGTGCAAAATACCAATCTGATCTGAGTCCGATTGCTCCTCAGCAAGCTTGAGCTTGCGTTGTACCTCACGAAGTTCAACGTCACCATCGATGACATAGTCAATCGCGCGACGGGTGCCTCTTGGCAACTCTTGGGCAACATGCGAAATCACGAGCCCTGGCTGGACACCGAGGGTTCCAGCATCAGCCTGCATCTCACCAAGTAATAACGAAAATAAACTACTTTTTCCCGAACCGTTACTGCCCGTTATTCCGATTTTATTGCGCGCATGAAATGTGAAGCGAGCATTTTGGAAGAGGATTTTCTCACCGCGCCGAAGGGCAATGCCCTCAGCAGTGATCATGAACAACCTCTCAACAGATGTGATTTTTTATTAGTGTGATTATCTCGGTGACTCATTAATGATTATGTTCGTGATGATTCTGTGATTCGGAACTCGCAATTTTTTTCACAATAACGGGTACATCTAATAGCCCACTTTCTTCAAACTCTAACCTCATGACATACGCCTCTCCTGCCTTAATCGTCTTATTGAGATGAAAAAGCATGATGTGAATCCCACCTGGCTCTAATTGCACTTTTTGGTCAGGAGCCAACGTAATGCCGGACTCCAATCGTCGCATCTTCATAACACCGTTCTCTTGCGACATTTCATGAATCTCGCTCACACTAGCAATCTCAGTGGACACCCCTACCAAACGATCAGTGTGCTTACCGTGATTATGAATAAACAGGTAAGCCCCAGTGGCATCAACACCCGGCAACGGCTCTTTGACCCAAGCATTCATAATGTGCATTTCACTAGAATGTTCCTTTGAGTCATGATGTGCGGAAAAAACTACAGACGCATAAAGAAAAAAGACCAATCCTAAGTACCTAAACACATCTAACCTCCATAAAAAAAATGACATTGAGTTCAAACTAACGTTGCTGCGGCAATCTATAAAAATACCCTTTCAATAAACCACCCGCATCCTAACAAACCCACAAGAGACGATATTATTAACGACACATTTCTTTGTCGTAAAAGCCCTTGATCTGTCGACACAAAAAAAGGCAATGCTGTCATCAGACGCCAACATATAACAGAGACCAAGACGATCACCAATTGACCAATTTCAACACCTACGTTGAATGAAGCAAGCGCCCAAATCAGGCCATCTTGCGGCAATCCAAAATCCCTTAAAACTGATGCAAAACCGAACCCATGAATTAATCCGAATATGAAGGTCAGCCAATAACGTCGCTTGATATCGGCAACAAAAAAATTCTCCATGGCTACATACACAATACTTAAGGCGATCAATGGCTCGATAACTGTTGTGGGTATCGTGACAACATTCAAAACCGCCAATGTCAGCGTGATGGAGTGCGCGATCGTAAACGCAGTGATTACTTTAAATAAAGGCCAAAATGTTCTTCCCAAAACAATGACAGCAATCAAGAATGCAATATGATCGAATCCTATTGCAATATGTTCAAAACCAGAAATGATAAATTTTAAAACGAGATCCCACCAGGAATGCTTTTGAGTCAAAAGCGAAACTTGCTGATTGTCTGCACTTAAAAGCTCTACAAAGCTTTGATCGCCCGAAACACTGACCACATGCCTCGACTGGGTGTCGACCTCTTGAAAAAGACTAACCGAATATCGGGTAGGTAAGGCAGTCCCTCCACACAACCAATCCAAGCCAATAATTAAATGTTCGCCATCAAAACGAAAATCACCAAACTTCGTTGGCACTTGGGCAACCGAATCACAATAGAGTCGATTATTAATCGCAACATAATTAAATATAGCGTCGGATCGTATCTCAATGGCTTCAAGGTCTAGCGAGGTGTCGCGATTAAAGAGTATTGTGTCAAGTGCGGCCTCTAGGTCCAAAACATTGACTTCAACTTCTCCGCGAACACTCGAGCCATCAATCTTTAACAAACTACTGGATAACTTAGTTTGATGTGCGAAACCCGAGCCACAACTAAAGACTAACAACAGTGACAATAGAACTCTTATGAACCTCATAGACTCCATCGCAAATATCCTCAAATCAAATAAGCTTCCTGCACGCAAGCGCTGAAATCAAAGATAGCCATGATAAATATTTTTGCTAGGTCTCGGAATCAAAAAAATACGCGAGAAATTTCGCTAGAGATACCTTTTGAAAATACCCCTAGCGTCTTTCTAATAATCCTAAAAGGATCAAGCAGCTCGTTTAGCTGGGGCCCATTTCTTTTTCTTATCCTTATCGCGACGAAAGGCTACAACATCACCTCTTGGTCCCGCATTAGGTCGGCGCTTTCTGGAAGCTTTTTTTGGCTCGCTATCACTCTTCGCCCCAGGATTTAATAAACGCTCAATCGCACTCCACTTGCCTCTATCTGCTGGTGTGATAAAACTCAGAGCTTGTCCGCTTGCGCCCGCACGAGCCGTTCGCCCAATACGGTGAACATAATCCTCAGCGCACTGTGGCAAATCATAGTTAATCACGTGTTCTATATGCGGGATATCTAAACCTCGCGCTGCGACATCAGTTGCAACGAGAATCCGATACTTCTTACTTCTAAACGCTGCAATCACACGATCTCGCTTGCTTTGTTTTAAATCGCCATGAATGGCATCCGCGCTATGGCCTGCTTTAGATAATCGAATCGCCATTTTTTCCGTACCGTGCTTCGTCTTAACGAACACAATAATGGATCCGTCACGCTCATTGAGACTATCGACCAAAGAAGTATACTTCTCTCCATCGGTAACCCGAATGGTGTCTTGTTTGATGTTTGGCGCGGTCGCTGAAGCGCTACTGACAGAGATGCGAACGGGATCTTTTAAATATTTTTCAGCAATACGAGCGATATTGGGTGCTACGGTCGCTGAGAACAATAATGTCTGGCGTTGCGGCGCCAAAAACGTCATCACTTTTTCAATTTGAACCGTGAATCCAGCATCAAGCATTCGATCTGTTTCATCGAGAACCAAAAAGTCTGTGTTCTTGAGTTTAAGGATGCCGCGATCTAAGTGATCATTAATTCTTCCTGGTGTACCCACGAAAATTCGTGGCTTATCTCGAATTTGTCGGATTTGTTTTGACATGGAATCGCCACCAATCAGTAGCGCTGTTTTTATATTTGTTGATTTCCCTAGCATTAAACGTAGCTGACTCAACACCTGAGTGGCAAGTTCTCGTGTAGGCGTCATCACTAGCGCTGTACCCTGAGGATTAGCCAAAAGTCTCGCAATCAGCGGGATCCCGAATGCTGCTGTTTTACCGGTTCCGGTCTGAGCCGAACCAAGAATATCTTTCCCTTGAATGGCTAGTGGAATCGCCTCAATCTGAATCGGCGTTGGCTCACTAAATTGCATATCTTTTAATGTTTGTAAAATTTGATCTGGTAGACCCATTTCTTGAAAGTTTTTCATATTGCTGTCCTCATTGCAGACGCATGTAGCTAAGCGTTAACACGCCGCCAGTTCACGATCTGACTGTGATTAATGGAGAAAATGCTGTTAAGCGTTTAATTATTTATTGGGGATGCAAGACGGTTTATAGTGTGGCGCTTTTGCTCACAAACCAGTCGTTGCACATTGTTAGATCCGCGAATGTCGATGCGCTGAATTGCAATGACATGAATTGTGGCGTCGGTGGCATCTCTAACGGACGCGATTAAACCAAGCTCCTCGACGGCATGACGCCGTCGATCAGTAATAACTGCCATATCTCTTCCTCTTTCCCACCTACTTCAAATAGAGAGTCACTATCCGATGACAACCACACCATGTGGATCGCCGGTTCACTCTTATTTAAACACTTAGGATCAAACAACTACGTCTGATCTTGGGGGAACCCACTACGTTTTGTGGGAGCGCGAACATCAAATTGAAGCCTTAAGTTCGCGTTTTTTGCAAGAGCAACAGAAACTCGGTGGCGGATTTTAACACCCGCACGTATTGGCCGCAAGGATTTATTTAGGTGAATAACCAAATATGTCTTGCTTGCGCTCAACACAGATGATCCGACAACAAAAAGATTAAAGCGCAAAAACAATTACAAAAATACGAAATGAAAAACGATGTCACTTGACAACGCGTCTGAGCTAGTTGTAGCCTTTTCGAAATGAAATTAATTCGTCTCCTTAGTCTTGTTATCCTTTTTGCCTTTGCGCAAATCACCATCGCGGCACATGCAATGGATGGACAACTGCATGCTGACAAGGAAGACCAGCGCTTTTGCGCCGCTTGTAATACCTCGGCGACACTCGATACTGCCCCACCCACAACCCCTTTCCTGCCGAAGCACATCGAAGAATTTGGCGCGCCTGTTTTTGCATCGGTCGCGGCACTCTTATCAGACCTTCCAAACGCACCCTATCTCGCTCGAGACCCACCAAGTCACATCTAGTCCAATTAAACATACCTTTTCAGCACCGACTTTATATTCGGCGCCTGTTCGAGCCTATGCGCTCAGTGTAATGAAGAAATGGAGATAGATGATGTCAAAATACACACTACGCTGCCTCGTCGCAGTGATAGGTCTTATGGCCTTTGGCCCAACTCATGCGCAAGAAGATGTGAATGAGTTACGTCAAGCCTTGGACGAATTACGTAATCAATACGAACAAAGAATTTCTGATTTAGAAAAAAAACTAGACACAGCTATTGAGTCCAAAGCAGCTGCCAAAACGTCAATGACTGTCGAGTCACAGGGTGGACGTTCTGTTAGAGGAAATGAATTTAATCCTTCCATTGGTATCATCTTAAACGGCCAGTTCAAAGAGTTTTCCCAACGAACAGCACCCGAACTCACAGGCTTTGCCATTGGAGAAGAGGGTGAACGAGGCACTGGTGGTCTAGGCTTAGATCACACCGAGATCAATTTCTCAGCGAGCATCGATGATAAATTTTACGGCAGTCTCACGTACGCCCTTGTTGAAGAAGGCGGAGCAATCGTGACTGAAGTCGAGGAAGCCTATATTCAAACCTTACCTGGCGCTGGCGCACCCGCACAATTTAAGTTCGGTAAAGCACTTTGG
>DFDI01000092.1:35298-41496 GCA_002367635.1 Betaproteobacteria bacterium UBA3031
TCTACTTGAACGGCGGCTTCAATGACGACGGTATCCAGATAAGTAAAATCTTGCCAACGGAAATTTATAACGAAGTTGGCTTGGGTTTATTTAGAGGCAGTGACTTTCCATTTGGCACCCCAGACGGGCAAGGTATTGGCGCAAGCTCCCTGTTCTATCGAATTGGTGGAGATGTCGGTACGAATGGCACCTGGAGATTCGGTGCTTATCAAGTCGATGGTGAAACAGGCGGACGAGTAACTGAAGAAGGTACAGTTACCTTTATCGGCGATACGAAACTCACAGCCTACGATATTCGATATACCTTTGCGCCAACAGGCAATGAAAGAAGCCAAGAGGTCACGCTTACAGCAGAGCATTTTACGCGCAGCGAGAACGGAACTTACGGAGCTACAGGAGATGAGGCATTCGCCACATCAGCATACGATGCAGAAACCAAAGGCTGGTATGTTGCCGCGACTTATAAATGGATGCCGCAAGCGCGGGTTGGCGTTCGATATAGTGAAATGTCGAATGTAGACTTAACGGGTGCATTGGACGGTACGGCCGTAGATGGGGCAGGCTTTAAGCCCACGCAGCTCAACCTCATGTTTGACTGGACGAACAGTGAATACAGTCGAATTCGACTGCAATTAGGTTCAGAGGAGCTATCGGCAGGGAATGAAGATGACCAAATCATCCTTCAGTACCTCATGAGTTTTGGTGCCCACGGAGCACATAAATATTGACTATAGCTAGAAAAACCGCGGAAATGTGCAGTTTTTCTAGCTATTAAATAAATGTTCTTCATCCTTGGGGTGTGCTAGTGATAATCTCAGCAACGAGTACGACTACTTACCTCACTCCAATATTTTTTTGTCTATAAACGTGAAACCGTAGGTATCCGATATGATGAAATGGCTCACCACAATCGTTTTTCTCTGGGGCTGTTCGTTCAGCTCAGCTCAAGCCAAACCGTTCGTATTCGCCTGCGAACCAGAATGGCAAGCATTAGCCCAAGAAATAGGTGGGGATCAAATCAGGGCAGTCTCCGCAACTCATGGTCGCCAGGACCCTCACTTCATCCGAGTCAAACCCAGTCTGATGAGCCAAATTAAACGTGCTGATCTTTTGATTTGCTCAGGGGCTGATCTCGAGGTGGGATGGCTACCACTTTTACTTCGAAACGGCAACAAAACGATCCAAGCAGGACAACCTGGGCATGTATTAGTCAGCGACTATGTCACCAATATCGAAATCCCACAGGTTTTGGATCGAAGCTTAGGTGACATTCACCCCGACGGCAATCCACACGTGCACCTAGACCCTCAAGTCATACTAGAGATTGCCTCGATCATCAAGGAGCGCCTAGCGTCCATCGATCCAGACCACGAAAAAACCTATGCAGCAAACCTAAAAAAATTCGCGTCAAAGTGGCGCGCCGCCACAACACGATGGGAGTCGGCTAAAGCTTCACTTGCAGGTCACAGTGTAGTCGTGCAACACAAGTCGTTCAGCTACCTTTTAAAATTTCTAGGCATTGATGTGCTTGCCTCTATCGAAGAAAAACCCGGCATTCCGCCGTCCGCACGGCATCTCGCTGAGATCGTATCGATTATCAAACAGAACCCACCGCTCGCGATTATTAGAACGCCCTTCGACACCAAGGCGTCCAGTAATTGGGTCGCCAAAAAAACAGGGGTGCGGCTAATTACACTGCCCTATACCGTTGGTGGGTTGCCCGAAACCACAGACCTTTTTAAAATTTACGACCAATCGATCGAACTACTCTCGAATTAACGCAAAAACCTATGGCTGATTTATTAGATATCGTATTACCCGCTCTACTGATCGGTCTCATGGTCTCTGTGGTTCACGCCCCTTTGGGCATCGAGGTGTTGAGGCGCGGGATTATTTTTATCGATCTGGCGATCGCACAAATTGCAGGACTTGGCTTTATCATTGCTGAGGTTCTAGTCCAATCAAAGCACATCCATTCAGCACATATTCACACTGAGCATTTTCTCTCTGGACTTTCATTCATCCCAAGTCTCGGAGCCTTGCTCTTCGCACTACTTGGAGGACTGCTTTTTAGGTATATCGAAAAACACTTTCCTGCGCTACAAGAAGCATGGATCGGTGTTTTCTTCGTGCTGTCAGCTTCACTTTCAATCCTCGTCCTGAGTAACAACCCTCATGGCGACGAAGAACTCAAGCACTTACTCTCAGGCCAAATACTCTTCGCAACCCTTGATGACGTTATTTTTTATCTTCCACTTTTTGGAGGCATCTTTGCAACTTGGATGTTAATACCGAAAATGCGACAGGGTCTGGGCTTTTACTTTATGTTCGCGTTAACAATTACCACCTCTGTACAGTTGATTGGAATTTACGTCGTATTTGCGAGTCTCATCCTACCAGCGCTGGTAACCTTTGGCAGGCAGAAACCATTGCTGTACGCGTGGCTATTCAGTTCTTTTTCAATCATCGTAGGTGTAGGCCTCTCCGCATTACTTGATGCACCCACTGGCCCCATATTGGTGACGACATACGCTGTCCTGGGGGTGCTTATGTCGATCAAAACCGTAATTGCCACCAGACCGTAACCAAATCAGGCACGCTGCCCTTATAGAGAGCAAAGAGACAATTGCACATCAAGTAGCCATGAGCGCAGGAACGCTTAGATATATTTGAACGCCCATGAAGTCAATGGGGTGGACGATGGGGCTCGAACCCACGACCACCGGAATCACAATCCGGGGCTCTACCAACTGAGCTACGCCCACCACAGACATCAACAACATCAGGCCAAGCGCTAGTGGTGCGCCCGACAGGAATCGAACCTGTAACCCCCAGCTTAGAAGGCTGGTGCTCTATCCGGTTGAGCTACGGGCGCAACTCGAAAACCTCAGCCATCTATAAAAGGCCTCAGCCATCTATAAATGGTCGGGGTGGAGAGATTCGAACTCCCGACATCCTGCTCCCAAAGCAGGCGCGCTACCAGGCTACGCTACACCCCGACCGAAGGGCCGAGACTATATCTCCTCATGCCAAAAAGGTCAATCTAACAAGTACATTTTAACCTAAAAATTGCCAAAATCAGATAATTCTGTTATACAAGCGTGGTTTTCAGATCGCATAAAAATTATTAAAAGCATTATGGCCACACAATTAAAAACGATGTTTAAGCCCTACACTCCCACAAAAGGTGAGGCGTACATGGGCACAAAACAGAAGAATCACTTTAAAAAAATCTTGCTTGAGCTCAAAGGTCAGCTCGGGGCGGACATTGATAAGACCGTGCATACGATGCAAGACGAAGCAACAGTATTTGCTGACCCAAACGATCGAGCCAGTCAAGAGTCTGATATGGCTCTCGAACTCAGAAACCGAGATCGTGAGCGAAAACTCATTAAAAAGATCAATGAAACAATGACTCGTATTGAGTCAGGTGACTACGGTTACTGTGACAGCTGTGGTATTGAAATCGGCCTTAAACGGCTCGAAGCGAGACCCACGGCATCCCTATGCATTGACTGCAAAACTTTAGACGAAATTCGAGAAAAACAGATGGCAAAATAAGCATCAACAATACTCCAAAGGCCTGTCGATTAAAAATCCGTCTCATGACGGATTTTTTACTTAAATTGACAACTTGACGGTGACACCTAATTCACGCAGCCGTCCAGAGAAACTTTCAAACCAAGCACTCTCAACCGGTGCTAATCGAGCCGCTTCAGGCTGGAAAGACTGCCGAGCAAGCCCATAAAGTAAGACACCCTTAAACGGGATGTCTCTAGTTTGAAGCTCCTGAATAAGATCTACGTAGGCATCTAACTCGGCGCTACTCGGATTCATACCATCCACTTTAAATAAACACGTCTGTATCCACGTCGGACAAGCCCTTGAGGCAGCATTAAGATTCGACACCATACGACTTTTGTTAGCCCGCGTATCGTTAATCGAACGGATACCGTCCGGAGTCGCGCGATCGATCTTAAACCAGACTTCACCATTCATACCAGCCAACTTCTCAATACCAAGAATTACGTTTTTACGGTGGATCAAGCTGCCATTGGTAATCAACACTGTTTTAACCGCCTCAGGAACGCCCAGCTGAGCCCGGACATTATGAACCACATCAACAGCCTCAACAAAATTAGGAGCTGACGTTGGCTCTCCGTTCCCTGAGAATGCAATGTCATTTAAACGGCGTTGCTCCTCTGGCACATAGTCTTGAAGATAGGATCCGCTCAAGATTTGATCCAAAAACACACTTAATTCTTGCTGAAGTGCGTCCACATCAACCGCTGGAGGTGCCCCTCTCACTAAATCTGGAACCTGACAGTAGATGCAGCGCCAATTACAGGCATTATTCGTATTCAAGTTGATGCCGAGAGACACTCCTCCAGCCCTTCTTGAGACCACCGGATACACGTACTGGTACCCCTCTTGAAAACGATTATGGTCCTGTGTGCTCAACATGTAATATATTTAATCTGGAAGAGTTAAAAAAATTATCTATGGCGATTGAGATCATCTTCAGTCAACTCCAAAGGTTGGCCGTGTGGCGTTCTCTCTGCGACATTAGCCCACCCTGCCTGATACTGTTTAAGCAAACCGTCAGGGACAATTTCCTTCTTAGCTAAGATATTCTCTAATGCAGTGAGGACGTAACGATAATAATCGGCGCCGGTATCACTAACCGACGATTTAGCCTTGATCTCAGCTCCTAAGGCATCACCCCATTCAGACCAGCTGAATAAGCCTTGCTTCTCAAGCGCAACCAGCATCGCAAAGGTGTCCGCCTCCCAAGGTTCGGAAAAGATGGGATCTTTAACGGCATCCGGAGAACCCTGCGAAAAATCAGCCCATGAAAAAGGATTACTCATATTAAGGCCTCGATAAGTAAGGTTCGAATGCATCGATTAAATTACTGACTGTTGGATCCACTGCCTCACCCCAAAGCTCACACCCCTCAAACTCCACGGTATAGAGCCACTGAGGATCTTCGGACTCTTGATCCACGACTGAATCTGGAAACACATGTCGACCTCGAATCGCAATAACAGTGCCCAGTTTATCCCGAGCGTAGCGCGGAAGTCGCGTGTGCCCAGTAGTATACGTTTGCTTGGTCACCACTAAATCCCCTATCGAAAACTCGGGCTCAGAATCACCAATTCGCTCAAAATTTCCTCTTAAAAAGGCCTTATTAATATCTTTCATCGTCAATTTTTTTTGTGCAATTAATGACCCATCACTCAAACCTTTCCCCGTTCTTAGCTCCTCTTCATCAAAAAGACCACGCTCCAATGCCGTAGCAGTCAGCGTACGCATCCAACGTTCGTAGTAGGACCAAGACAGATAATCAATCGGTCGAATTTTTTCCTGCGCGTGCCGAAACACATCAATGTTCCATAGCCCCAAAGACAGAATTGACCTTTGAAGACCAAGCACTCGCCCTTCCCAATCCATATGAAACGCGGGCTCCTCGTCCTCGGGCCCTACTGGGCCAAACCCCTGCATGCCCCCCAAATCGTGGATACTATTCATAAGCTTTCAATTACTCACTAGTTGTTAAAACATCACTGGTGCCAATCATACTGTCCCGAGTGACAAGACGCGCCAATTCGGCTTCAGACATCGACTCTGTGTTTGTGGGTCTTTGCGGAATGACCAAATACCGGGTTTCAGCAGTAGAATCCCAAATTCTAATTTTTCTATCTTTAGGTAGCTCAAGACCGAACTCTTGTAAGACCGAACGAGGTTCACTCACGACACGAGAACGATATGGCGCAGATTTATACCAAACGGGCGGCAGTCCCAGCACGTCCCATGGATAACAAGAACATAAGGTACAGACCACCACATTGTGAATCTCATTGCTATTTTCGACCGCAATCAAATGTTGGCCCACCTCCGCAAAATCTGCTTCACTGTTGATTGCCTTTGTCGCATCCTCCAACAAGGATTGCTTAAAGGTCGGACTCAACCAAGCCCGAGCGACGATTCGCGCGCCAATATGAGGTCCCACTTTATTTTCAAAGTGCTCAATAATTTGATCGATGACTTTACGATCAACTAATCCCTTATCAACCAAAATAGACTCGAGCGCTTTGACCCGTTTTTGAATATCAGTGAGTATTGATGCATCACTGTGTGCATGATCATGGTGATGAGAATCAGACATGGCAACTCTCCCTACTTCCTAAATAAAAA
>DFDI01000053.1 GCA_002367635.1 Betaproteobacteria bacterium UBA3031
AACCTTGCCAAGGTTGAGGTCGCGAGTTCGAGCCTCGTTTCCCGCTCCAAGATCCAATTGGGAAAATGGGTATGTATGGTGGCCCTAGTGCCACAGACACCGTTTTCCCTTTTTGGTTTTAATGTCTCACAATGAGCGTATTCAATAAGAGTTTGTTGATTCGCTGCTGAGAGCATAGGCGGGATGGCAGAGTGGTTATGCAGCGGCCTGCAAAGCCGTGGACGCCGGTTCGATTCCGACTCCCGCCTCCATTTCAGAGTGACGACGTTTAGCGGTAATGGTGCGCCCGGGTGGCGAAATTGGTAGACGCACGGGACTTAAAATCCCGGGCCCCTCAAAGGCGTGCCGGTTCGATTCCGGCCCTGGGCACCAGTACTCCTAGATGAATCTCTATTCATGTATTACAGATCGAGTCGCAACGACGACCCCATGTGTAAATAACAAAGTTCTCGACGGTTACCTAAAACGATGGAATTAATTCGATCTTCTCAAAATAAAACGATACAGCGAATTCAAAGATTGATTAAATCTCGATCAGCTCGTCGTGACTCAGGATTTTTAGTGTTAGATGGCATTCATCTTGTTGAGGAATGTGTCCGACACAATTACCTTGAGGAGCTTCAAGTTTTTGTCGAAGATCCCATCACGAGCAAAGAAATCAGTTTGCTTATTCAAGATGCTTCTGAGGCGATTTCAATCACTCTGGTTGAATCCCAGGTCTTTAAAAAATTGTCGACGACAAAGTCTTCTCAGGGCATTGTTGCTATCGGTCGATTGAAACAAAAGCAACATTGGAATAACGAGGTTAAATTTGCGCTGGCTGTGGATGGCATTCAAGATCCAGGTAACCTGGGTTCGATTTTGCGTTCGGCTGCTGCTTTCTCGGTAGATACCGTTTATTTGTCTGCAGGGACGGTTGATGCGTACTCGCCCAAAACTTTACGTGGAGGGATGGGTGCCCAATTTCGGCTCACTATCATTGAAGAGTCAGACCTAAGTTCGGTCATTGATGAATTTCCTGGGCGAACTATTGGAACATCTTCCCTAAGAGGTCAGGCTCTTGAAGGTATTGATTTTTCTGGCCAATTACTCTTGCTCATAGGCAGCGAAGGCGGCGGATTGACTGATGCGTTGTTGGATCAGGTAGACGACATTGTTTCCATTCCTTTAGCAAATAATGTTGAATCACTGAATGTCGGTAGTGCGGTTGCTATACTGTGTTATCACAAGGCGCGATCTTAATTAGGTAGTTGATCTGTTCATTGCGCCGTAAGTGTTGTGCGATAGCCTAGGGATGTCGCCTGAAGGATCATTGTTCCGCCAGATGCTAGACTCTCCAAGTGAATTGACAAGATTTAACCGTTAAATTAAGTGGGGGACATTATCTCGCCGCGCAATTCCTTTGTAAATTTTAGCTTGCTCGCACTGCTGATCTTCCCGATGATCGGATTCTGTGATGAGGACTATGACGTCTGCGTTACCAGTTTTGGATCCAATGAAACCTTGTCGTTTGATTCTCTTGAGCAGATTGCGAAGAGTGGCGTGACCGATGCTCAGTATTGTCTCGCCGTTGTGTATCACGAGGGTAAGAATGTCCCGCGTGATCGGGTCAAAGCTGCATCCTGGTATTTGAGTGCTGGACAAAGAGGGCATTTAGAGGCTCAGTATTGGCTTTGTGTCATTTACCGGGAAGGTATTGGCGTCGAGGCCAATGCGCTTGAGTCGTTGTATTGGTGTGAGAGAGCTGCAAACAGAAATCACCCAAGCGCTTTATATGCGCTTGGGCAATGGTATTACGGTGGCTATGGTCGAAACAAATTTACAGATTATTTAAACGCATACATCTGGTTCTCGAGGGCAGTTATGGCAGGTGAAGAGGCTGGAGCAGACATGATTCGCTTGCTGGAGGATCAAATGACCGATCTTCAGATCCTCGAAGCCAGCAAATTATTAGAGCGCGGTTTACCTTAACGCGATACACCGCGGTGGGCGTTAGTTTTTGTGGTAACTACTGAACACTGTATGCTCCTCACCGACAATAAGTAACACATCGAAAGGGTCTTGACGGCCTTGGTAATCTGGCCCATCCATACCAGGAGCGCCCACTGGCATCCCTGGAACGGATAGCCCGACTGCATCTGGTTTGAGTGCGAGAAGTTTTCGGATGTCATCAGCGGGCACATGCCCCTCAATCACATAACCCTCGATGATTCCGGTATGGCATGAGCCATATTTCTGTGGCATACCAGCTTGCGATCGAACGCTATTGTTACCTGTATCATTGACCGCCACTTTGAATCCATTAGCTTCAAGGTGCGTTACCCAGTCTTTACAACATCCACATGAGGGACTCTTCCACACTTCAATGAGTGTTTTATCTTTTGCCGAGGCCGCCCCAAATGGAATGGTTAGCCAAGATAGCGTCAAAAATCGCAAAGCATCTCTTCTTAACATTTTTATTTCTCCTGTTATTTTTTAAATTGTAACTATTCTTTCGTTGATGCAAATGCTTGTAGCGCTAATGATCTTGAATTCGATAAACTGATGATCGGCTTAGGATAGGTGACACCCAAGGTCACTTCCGCCGATCTTAAGACGTCTGACGGAGCCTCCCATGGATTACACAGGTATTTATTGGGCAGCATCGCTATTTCTGGTATGTATTGGCGAATATATGCCCCGCTGGGATCAAACTTCTGGCCTTGTGTGACCGGGTTAAATATCCGAAAGTAAGGTGCCGCATCAGCTCCGCAGCCGGCAACCCATTGCCATCCAGCACTGTTGTTCGCTAAATCAGCATCGAATAGGCAGTCCCAGAACCATCTCTCTCCATGTCGCCAATCCAGTAGGAGGTTTTTGACGAGAAAGGAGCCAACGACCATTCTAACTCTATTGTGCATTGTTCCCGTTGCCCACAGCTCACGCATCCCAGCGTCTACAAAGGGAATGCCCGTTAGACCTCTTTGCCATGCAGTCAGATGATCTGTATCCGAACTCCATGGAAATTTGTCAAATTTTTTCTGCAGGTTTGTTGTCGGTAGATCTGGATTGTAGAACAGTAAATTATGGGAAAACTCTCGCCACCCCAATTCACTGCAAAAATGGTCGATATTCTCGTCCATGGGGCGATTGCGAGCCTCATACCAAGCCTGGTTTGGTGATAACTCCCCGAAATGAAGGTGTGGTGACAGAGATGAAACATGAGTCTCAGCTGGAAAGTTTCGACCCTCTTTATATTTCTTGATTCCTGAAACTATAAATTTATTGAGACGTTTTTTTGCACCAGCTTCTCCAATCTCCCAATGGCCTAATAGGGGTTCGCACCAGGGGATTGAGGGCATTAGGTTGAGCGAGTCAACGGAAGTTGGTTCTTGGTGCTCTAGAATGCTCATTTTTAGGGGTTTAGACAGGGGTTTTCTTGGCTCTGGGGCGTTGAGACATCCTTTTCTAAAAAAAGGTGTGAACACACGGTAGGGGGTTTTATCAGCCTTATGAATATCCCAAGGCTCCCAAAGTAGTGATCCGTTATGCGAGTCAACCATGACTCCAGACTCTTTCAGTAATGTCTTGAGCTCTGTGTCCCGCTTTATTGCCCAAGGTTCATACTGGCGATTCCAACACACCTGTGTAATGTTGTATCGAGCAACTAACTGGGGTATCAGTTCGAGCGGGTCACCAGAAAGTACGACTAAGTGACCATCCAAACTCTTATTTAGGGATTGGAGTGAGTGATGGAGCCAAACACGGCTCGCTGACCCTAATTTTAAGTCTCCAGCATGAGTCTCATCGTGCACGAAAACAGGCAAAATCGTACCCGTACGGACTGCACTACTGAGCGCAGGATTATCTGAGAGTCGTAAATCATTCCTAAACCAAAGGATGGTTTTGTTTGAGTGCATCTAATTTATGGTGGGTCTGAGAATGGTCATAGGGGATGATCAACTATAATTAGCGCTAAGATTAAGGATATCTGAAATACCTGTTTCCGGACATTTTAAATACGCTGCTTGGTTAAGATGTTTTAATCACTCAGTTTAGATAGACCTATTTTGTAGTGAAAAATTCAAAAATATGACGATTTTAGTAACAGGTGGCTCTGGGTTTATTGGCTCAAATTTTATTCGTATGGTGTTGCAAAGCTCCGATGAGCGGGTCGTGAACATCGATAAGTTAACGTATGCGGGTAACTCAGAGAATTTGGCCGAAGTGGCGCACCTCAGTAAGTACACGTTTATCCATGGTGATATTGGGGATGCTGAGTTGCTTGGAACGCTTTTATTGAAGTATCAACCTCAAGCGGTCATTAACTTTGCAGCAGAGTCTCATGTAGATCGATCTATTGTTTCCCCGGAAGATTTTATATCTACGAATGTCGTTGGCTTATTTCGTTTGCTTCATGCGAGCAAAGACTATTGGAGCAAGCTATCAAGTGCAGAACAAAATGCTTTTCGTTTTCTGCAAGTTTCAACCGACGAGGTCTATGGATCACTAGCGCCCAACGATCCAGAGTTTTCAGAAATGAATCGGTTTGAGCCCAATAGCCCGTACAGTGCAAGTAAGGCCTCTGCGGATCATTTGGTTCGTGCTTATCATCACACTTATGGTTTTCCAACACTCACGACTAATTGCTCCAATAACTATGGGCCGTTTCAGTTTCCAGAGAAGCTCATTCCTTTAATGATATTGAACGCCCTCGAAGGAAAAAGATTACCGATTTACGGAGATGGACAGCAGGTCAGGGATTGGCTTTATGTTAGGGACCACTGTGACGCAATCCAGTGTGTTTTGAACGGTGGCGTCCCGGGAGAAACGTACAACATCGGCGGCCAATCTGAGATGACGAATTTAAAGGTGGTCTCGAAAATCTGTCAAGTTCTTGGTGAGTTAGCACCCCGCAGCGATGGGGGTTCTTACGATGATTTAATTGAATATGTCACTGACCGGCCGGGACACGATCGTCGTTATGCGGTGGATATTACTAAGATCAATCGCGAGCTTGGGTGGCAGCCAACACAGAGTTTCGAAACGGGCATTAAAGAGACTGTCCAGTGGTATTTAGAGCATCAAGGGTGGATCGACCGGGTGCGCAGTGGTGAGTATCGAGACTGGGTAGCACAACAATACGGATGAGAGTTCTAGTTTTTGGTACTAAGGGACAAGTCGGATCGGAGTTAAAACGCATCCTCGGACCTGAAGACTCTGTGCGCTTTGCAAGTCGGCTAGAAGCTGATTTCACCAAACCACAAATGATTGAACAACTGATTGAAGAGTTTCGACCTTCTCATATTATTAATGCGGCCGCTTACACATTTGTGGATCAAGCAGAAATTGACGAAGCGTTGGCATTCGTGGTTAACGCCGAGGCGCTTCAGGTTATGGCGTCCTGTGCGTTGAAGGTTGACGCGATGCTTGTTCATTATTCAACGGATTATGTGTTTGATGGCTCGAGTCAAATGTCTTATGAAGAAGGCGATACGCCAAATCCATTGGGTGTTTATGGTAAGTCAAAGTTGTTGGGTGAAGTCTATATTCGAGAATCGGGATGTCGTTACCTGATCTTGCGCACGAGTTGGGTGATATCGGCTACAGGCAATAATTTCATTAAAACTATTCTTAAGCTCGCTAAAGTTAATGAGCAATTATCGGTGGTTAATGACCAGATTGGCGCACCGACATCGGCAGATCTTATTGCGCGTGTGACCTGTGATTTGATTCAAAAAGATGAGCAAGATCCACTAAGTAGCGAGATTTACCATTTATCTTCTAGTGGTGAGGCAAGCTGGTTTGATGTGGCTGTGCATGCGATTAATCGAGCGATCAATGCCGGTGTATCTCTTGCCTGCGATCCAAATAACGTTTCACCTATTCCTACCTCCGATTACCCAACGCGTGCCGCTAGGCCAGCAAACTCTCGACTCAATAGTGACAAGCTTGAAACGCTGCTCGCGCTGAACATGCCCTACTGGACAGATGGGGTAGACGGTACAATTGATGAATTGATCAGAAAAGGTTTGTTGAAATGAAAGAACGAAAAGGCATCATTCTCGCCGGCGGTTCGGGAACGCGTTTGTATCCTATGACCAATGTTGTCTCAAAACAGCTGTTGCCTGTTTTCGATAAGCCGATGATTTATTATCCGCTGTCTACATTGATGCTCGCTGGCATACGTGAAGTATTGGTGATTTCAACGCCTGAGGATCTGCCTCGTTTTGAGCAACTGCTTGGAACGGGTGAGCAGTGGGGCATTGAAATTCAGTATCAACCTCAACCTTCTCCCGATGGCATTGCTCAAGCATTGATCATTGGTGAAAAATTCTTGGCCAATTCGCCGTCTGCATTAATTCTTGGCGATAATATTTTTCATGGTTCAGGGCTCGGTGAAAAGCTCCAGGAAATATCGCATGATTTAACGCGAAATTTAACATTATTTGCATGTCAGGTTCATGATCCAGAACGTTATGGTGTTGCTGAAATTGGGCGAGATGGACAGTTAATTGGTATCGAAGAAAAACCGAAAATGCCTAAATCCAACTATGCCGTGACTGGGCTGTACTTTTATGATGAGGATGCGCCCAAACTTGCGGGAGAACTGAGCCCATCGGATAGGGGAGAGCTTGAAATTACCGGTTTAAATAATATGTATCTCAAGCGCTCACAAGTTCATGTGGAGCGCTTGGATCGTGGGCACGTTTGGTTTGACACTGGAACACCTGAGAGTCTGTCTGAGGCGTCACAATACGTACAGGCGGTTGAGCATCGGCAGGGGGTGAAAATTCACTGTCCGGAGGAAATAGCGCTTCGTAGTGGATGGGTCGAGCCTGATCAGATCATCAAGCAGGCGACACGCTTTTCTAATAGTGCGTATGGGCGTTATCTGAATAAGATGGCAGAGGATTTTAAACGTGAAATTGACTGATACGGCACTGCCGGGAGTACAGCTAATTGAGCCCACTGTTTTTAATGATGAGCGGGGTTGTTTCTACGAGAGTTTTAATTTAGATCGGTTCCGCTCCGTTGTGGGTCAGCCCGAGATTGATTTTGTACAAGACAACCATTCCGTTTCTAAAGCTGGTGTACTAAGGGGCATTCACTATCAAAAAAATCCTATGGCACAGGGCAAGCTCGTTAGAGTTTTGATTGGAGAAATCTTTGATGTTGCGGTGGATTTAAGAAAGGACTCTAAATTTTTTGGACGTTGTGCCTCAGTGTTTTTGAGTGCTTCGAATAGAAAACAACTGTGGATCCCCGAAGGATTTGGCCATGGCTTTTTAGCGCTATCTGAAAAAGTGGAAGTGTTATACAAAACGACAAATTACTATTCGAGTGCCAACGAAGTTTGTATTCGTTGGGATGATCCAGATTTGGGTATCGAATGGCCGGTTCTTGACCAGCCATTTCTTATTTCGGACAAAGATGTAAGAGGAATGACGTTTGCACAGGCTGACTTGTTTTAGAGCGGAGGACGGGAGCAATGGTCGAATTCGATATATTAATTTTCAACTTGATATGAAATCCCTACTGAAACTATACTAAAGACTCCCAATCTCGATTGCGATAACAAATTTTAAAGGAAAAATAGTGCCGCTGGGCTCAATCTCTATCCCACAGTCATTTCTAGATCGATGTTTAGATGATGACCCCAAAAATCAGCTTGAGAGGCCGCTGAACGAGGTTGATTCGATCGACTTGTTTAAAAATAGTGTCAGGAGAGATTTAGAGACTTTATTAAATACAAGAAAACCCCGAATAGAAGGTATCGAGCGCTATGCATATGCTAACAAATCGATCTTGAATTATGGAATTTCAGAGTTTTCGGACATCAACGCAAAAACTGTTGAAGGGAAAGATCACATCAGGTCGTTAATTAAATCTGCTATAGATCACTCCGAACCAAGACTTAGTGGGGTTGAGGTCTCCGTAGTCCCCGCGACTCAAGATGGTAAATTAGGGATTACCATATTTGCTCTTTTAATGATCGAGCCAATAGCTACTCCAATATCTTACGATGCGACATTGGACACCAAAACCCAGCGTTATCGAATAGGTACTTAATCAATGATTGAAGAGCTTCTACCTTTTTACAATAGTGAGCTTCAGAATTTGAGGACATTAGCCCGTGAATTCTCAAAAGAATATCCCAAGATTGCCGCCAGACTAATGATTGAAGGGGATTCGGTTGGAGATCCTCATGTCGAGCGTTTGATTGAGTCCGTGGCTTTTCTGTCTGCAAGAGTTCAGCATAAATTGGACCAGCAGTTTCCAGAGATTAGTACGGCACTTCTAAATGTACTATACCCACATTTATTGCGGCCGATTCCATCTATGTCGATCGCTCAGTTTGAAGTCACTCCAGATAAGTTGCATTTGACAGGCAGGCATAGAGTAGAACGTCATCGAGAATTGTTTTCTCCGCCGATAGATGGCATAGCAGTTAAATTTCGCACTTCTTATCCGGTGGATATTTGGCCGATTGCCATATCTGACATAGAGTTTAAAATGATTAATAGGGCAGAATTTTCCAATGAAAAAGAGCATTCTGTTGCTGCTTTGTCTATCAGGTTAGATGCTCTGGGAGGAACTTCCTTTCATAAATTAAATATTGAGCGGTTAAGATTTTATATCGATGGTTTCGCGGCGAAAACAGCGGGACTTTATGAGTGGATAATTAACTCAGTTACGCGAATAGAGATTTCGAATTTAAGTGGCGCAGTTGTAACGATAGATCCAAAGAGTATTGTTTCGATTGGGTTTGAAGAAGACGATAACTTGGTTGATTATGATGCTCGTTCTTTGAGCGCCTATCGTTACCTTTACGAGTATTTTGTTTTTCCTGATAAATTCAATTTTTTTGATCTAACGTCGATATCTGAGGCAATAGATTCAAGATTTGACAAGGAATTAGAGATCAAGCTGTTTTGTTCTGAGTTTGCGCGTAGCGAGAGACTCTTTACCCTATCGAATTTGGTAGACAATGAAACTTTAAAGCTTGGCTGTACCCCGATAGTGAATCTATTCCAACAAAATTCTGAACCACTTGCGCTGACTCATCAAAGCGAGGAGCACAGAGTCGTCCCTGATATTAGACGTTCACGAGGGTTGGAAATTTATGACATAAATTTAGTCAAAAAAATTACTGCGTCAGACGTGAATGAAAAAGCCACAGAATATAGACCATTTTATTCGGTCAATCATTCCACTAACGAAGATCAAGATTTTAAATTTTGGTTTGCGAAAAGGAAGCCATCACTCCTGCGTAACGATTATGGTACGGAGATGTTCCTATCACTTGTTGACGATCAATTTAACCCGATAACTGATAGTAATGAAATTCTCACCCTTAATTTAACTTGTCTCAATAGGGACCTTCCAAGTTTGCTTCCCTATGGTGGAGA
>DFDI01000050.1:0-992 GCA_002367635.1 Betaproteobacteria bacterium UBA3031
GGATGGTCATCAATATGTGTTTTCACACTGTCGCTCAATCAACCTGTCATGCTTCGCTCTGCGTCTTGACAGTTTGGTTTGCTTTTTACCTTCGGCTTGGAGAGTTCATCATGCTTTCTGATAACGCGTTCGTTCCTGCAATGGTTTCTATTTTAATAGCATTGCCAATTTTCGTTGCCAACGGCCTGTATCGCGCGATATTTCGCTACAGTGGTTGGCCGGCACTACTGGCTGTCGCTCGGGCCATAGCTATTTACGGGGTTCTTTATGCGTCTATCTTTACGGCAATTGGAATCCAAGATGTTCCTCGTACCTTGGGAATTATTCAACCGATACTTCTTTTGCTTTTTGTTGGGGCATCTCGAGCTATTGCTCGACTCTGGCTAGGGGATCAATACCAGACGGTGCTCAAACAAGCCAATAGAGCAAAAGTTATGATTTATGGCGCAGGGGCAACAGGCCGTCAATTAGTCGGTGCTATGGCAAACAGTCCTGAGATGCAGGTGGTTGGGTTTTTAGACGATGATGAGAGACTTTTTGGTCACATTCTGAATGGTCAACCAATTTATAGCCCCAACGACCTCAGTAATTTGGTCAGTACACTTAATGTCAGTGTTGTGCTGCTGGCCATGCCAAATTTGGCTCGTAAGCACCGAAACCATATTTTAACTAGGATTCGACCTAGTCGGGTTGCTGTACGTACCCTGCCTAGTATGGCGGATATGGTCCATGGCAAAATCAGCTTTTCAGATCTCCGTGAGCTTGATATTGATGACTTGCTGGGTCGGGAGCCGGTCACGCCAAACCTTATATTGTTGGCGAAGTGTACGCGCAGTAAGGTTGTTCTGGTTACGGGTGCTGGCGGATCTATCGGGAGCGAGCTTTGTCGTCAGGTCTTGGCCCTGGGTCCGAGTAAACTCCTGATGGTCGATCAAAGCGAGTTCGCACTCTATGCCATTCACCAAGAACTCTTAGAAAAATTTCCTAGTAGA
>DFDI01000050.1:1284-3555 GCA_002367635.1 Betaproteobacteria bacterium UBA3031
GTCATGTCAACTTGGCATCCAGATACTGTTTATCACGCAGCTGCTTATAAGCATGTGCCGATGGTGGAACACAATATGGCTGAGGGAATTAAGAATAATGTATTCGGCACCTTATCCACAGCTAGGGCGGCTGCGCAACATGGCATTTCAGACTTTGTTTTGATCAGTACCGATAAAGCTGTGCGCCCCACAAATGTTATGGGTGCGAGCAAGAGATTATCAGAAATGGTTTTGCAGGCACTATCTGTAACTGAGGTCAACACTAAATTCAGCATGGTTCGTTTTGGCAATGTGCTCGACTCTTCGGGCTCCGTTGTGCCCAAATTTAGGCAACAAATTCGCAGTGGTGGACCAATTTCACTCACGCACCCTGACATTACGCGCTATTTCATGACAATTTCAGAGGCTTCTCAGCTTGTGATTCAGGCGGGCGCGATGACTACGAGGGGCGATGTGTTTTTGCTTGATATGGGCCAGCCAGTCAGAATCTTCGATTTAGCATGCAGGATGATTGAGTTGTCAGGCCTTACAGTCAGGGACGAACAAAATGCCGAGGGCGACATTGAGATTGAGGTCGTTGGATTGCGCCCCGGGGAGAAGCTGTATGAAGAGTTGCTCATTGGTGGGAATCCAAAGCCCACATCTCATAAGCGAATTATGAAATCCAATGAAGATTTTATGCCCTGGGAGCGGTTAGATGATGAGTTAAAAACACTCGAGATGGCGCTTAATGTCAATGATATAGGTGTGATTCGATTAATAATGGAAAGATTGATCCCGGACTACACGCCGAGCAGTGACATAGTTGATTGGGTATACGCTGAGGAAAGGGCATAATAAATTCGTTTGCCAATTAGAGAGCGAATTTGGCAGACATGTTAAAATTCCACTTTAATTTTAATCGCTGCTTTGATTCAGCAAGATGTTGAGCGTATACGCGGTTAGACGATGTCAAAATGAGGGGATTTGATTTGTCTTGGGCTGTCATTTACACAAAACCTCGTCAGGAAGCTAGAGCAAAAGAAAATCTTGAGGGTTTGGGGCTTGATGTTTCATCCCCTCTAAGACCAATCGAGAAAGCAAGAGGCGGCGTGATTTCAGTTGACTTCGAACCGCTTTTCCCAAGATACCTCTTTGTCAGGATTGAACCTATTGTTTTTCAAAAGGTGCTGCACACACTTCGAAACGTAAGAGGCGTTTCGCAGTTAGTAAAGTTTGGTGGCAGGCTTGCAGAGTTAGACGAGCAAACATTCAAAAAAATTATGAGTTTGCAGGAAGAGATCTCTTTGCTCCCAGTTAAAGCTTATCAGTCGGGTGACGGTGTGATTTTTACACACGGGGCTTTCCGAGATATTAGTGCTGTCTATGAAGAGTCTGATGGGGACAGGCGGGTGATCTTGCTATTTGATCTTCTTGGCAAGTCGGCGAGGCTGTCCGTTCCTGTAAGCGCTGTTAAACGTGGGTAGCGGCGGTGGTTGTATCCTTAAATTAAATTTGTCTGTTCAATTCAGCCCGCGATGTGCATTTATCTCTGGATGCGCTGCGAATTAAAGGTACTTTTATCACCAATGCATGCCGATGTTAGCTGAAGGCTGTGTCGATTTTAGTCGTATTAGTGAAGTTAAAAACATGAATTTTCCCCGCTCATAATCAGTAAAAATAGCCATCTCCATTGACAGTTCAGGACCACAGATACTACTCCGTAGGTTTCAGCCATGATACCTGCCCTCTCGATTTAAGAGAGGCATTGGCTATTGGCGACGATGAAATAGAATCGGCGCTAAAAAGCTTACAAAATTCAGAGGGGGTTAGTGAGTCGGTGATTTTGTCTACTTGTAATCGTACTGAAATATATAGCGTAGCCACAAGCTTTGACGAGGTCCTTAAATGGTTCGCCGATTACCGTGGTTTTTCTATGGAGAAGCTCTCTCCCGTTCTTTATAGGCACACTGGAGAATTTGTGGCTCAGCATGCTTTTCGTGTGTCGGCCGGCCTTGACTCGATGGTTCTTGGTGAGACGCAGATTCTTGGGCAACTAAAAAAATCAGTGCGCGCAGCAGAGGCAGCAGGAGCGCTCGGGCCTAAGCTAAGACAATTATTTGATACGAGTTTCTCGGTCGCGAAATATATAAGGACAAACACCAATGTGGGTGCCCACTCGATTTCGCTTGCGGCTGCTTCTGTCAAAGTGAGTGAGCGTATTTTTGGGACGCTCGCGACGTCAAAAGTTTTGTTTATTGGTGCGGGAGACATGAATCGCACGTGCGCTGA
>DFDI01000021.1 GCA_002367635.1 Betaproteobacteria bacterium UBA3031
CAGCGCAGACGTCACCACCGTTCTTGTTACTGCTCTAGAAACACCTTCAGCAGTTGGCACTGAGGCATATCCCTCATAGACTGCTATGGCACTCACAGCAGCCCCAAAAACAACACTCTTAATGACCCCATTCAAAATATCGTGATGAAAATCAACACTCGACTGCATTTGGGACCAAAAAGCACCTGAATCAACCCCAATCACTACCACAGTAATTAGGTAGCCTCCAAGAATACCCATCGCAGAAAAAATGGCCGCCAGCAAGGGCATAGAAATAAATCCACCCCAGAACATAGGTGCTACAACTCGCGCATGGGGATCGACCGCCATCATCTCCATTGCGGAAAGTTGTTCCGTTGTTTTCATAATGCCAATCTCAGCGGTTATCGCGGATCCAGCGCGGCTCGCAAACAACAATGCGGCGACCACAGGCCCTAGTTCGCGCACTAATGAAAGTGCCACCAGCGTCCCTACCGCACCCGTTGACCCATATCTTTTAAGCGTCTCATACCCCTGCAACCCTAGCACCAAGCCAACAAACAGGCCAGAAACGATAATGATCACCAAGGATAAAACACCCGCAAAGTGTATCTCCGCGACGAGCAGCCCGGGACGACGCAGAACGATTGATGAGCGCGAGACAACCCGCGCCATAAAAACGCTTGCTTCCCCCAGCCTCCATATCGAATTAATGGTTGCCCTACCCAGGCTCGACAGTATTTGGCGAAAAAACGTCATCGATCAGTTCTGCCCATGCCAACCTCCAAATCCTCCTGATAAGGTTTCGAAGGAACGTGGAACGGCACGGGACCATCCACCTCACCATTGACGAATTGGCGAACTAAAGGGTCTTTTGACTCAAGCAAGTCACTAGGCGTACCTCTAGCCGTTACAGATCCGCGCGACAGCAACACCACTTCGTCAGCCACTTTAAAGGATGCCTTGATATCATGCGTCACAAAAATCGAGGTGATGCCCAAGGCATCGTTAAGCGTCCTGATCAAGTTCCCTGTAATAGCGGTAGATATCGGATCCAGTCCAGTAAAAGGCTCATCATAAAGCATCAAGCTTGGGTCCAAAGCAATAGCGCGCGCCAAGGCGACCCGTCTCGCCATCCCTCCCGAGAGTTCAGCTGGCATTAAACTAGATGCCCCTCTTAGTCCCACTGCGTGCAGCTTCATCAATACTAAATCTCTAATTGCCACCTCTGGCAAAGTGGTTTGCTCTCTCAATGGGAACGCCACATTGTCAAAGACATTAAGATCAGTAAACAGCGCACCGAACTGAAAAAGCATACCGACTCTCTTGCGATACGCGAAAAGTTCATGGTGCTTCATTTGGTTTACGACGCTCGCTTCGCACCTAACACTTCCTTGCTGCGGACGCACTTGTCCGCCAATCAGCTTAAGTATCGTCGTCTTGCCCGATCCGCTACCGCCCATGATGGCCGTAACCTTTCCTGCCGCAAAACCGACGTCTAAATTCTGAAAAATTTTAGATTGGCCGTATGCGAAGTTAACCGCCGAAAATTGTATTAAATCTGTTGTTTTGCTCATTTATCAGAACTTAAATTCCATTAGGGCATTCTATCCATAATTACCGAATTTTGTCGATTTATGCGATTTAACCATACCAACGGCGGGTCAACACGATACGTGCCATTTCGAGGCTCTTTGATAACACTCAATCAAAAAAATCATATAAGAGCTAAACCAACAACAAAGCGAGCAACGGGTGCGAGCGTTACGATATACTTCACGAATGACTGATAAAATCCCAGCACACTCCGACCCAGTGATTGCATACGCTCAGCAAGTGCTCGAGATAGAAGCCAACGCGCTATTAGAAATCTCCGGGCGTTTAGATGACACATTCAGAAGAGCCTGCGACTTAATGCTGGCATGCAAAGGGCGTATTGTAGTGAGCGGCATGGGGAAATCTGGACACATCGCTCGTAAAATCTCCTCCACCCTATCGAGCACAGGCTCACCCTCTTTTTTTGTGCATCCCGCAGAAGCGAGTCACGGGGACTTGGGCATGGTGACCAGCGAGGATGTGGTCATTGCCATTTCTTATTCAGGGGAAAGTACGGAACTCAATCTCATCATCCCAACACTGAAACGAGAGCGTACCAAATTAATAGCGATTACTGGCAATAAGCATTCAACGTTGTCCAGCCTTGCGGATATCACCCTTGAGTGTCGCGTGTCTCACGAAGCCTGCCCCCTCGGACTCGCCCCAACATCCAGCACAACAGCGGCACTAGCCCTAGGAGACGCACTGGCTATTTCGCTACTGCGCGCCAAAGGTTTCACAGAACAAGACTTTGCCAAATCTCACCCAGGCGGATCGCTTGGAAGAAAACTATTAACACGAGTCAGTCACATCATGCGACACGACGATGAATTTCCCCAAGTAGCTCCGGACACAAGCATTCAAAATGCCATCATAGAAATAACCTCTAAGAAACTGGGGATGACGGCCGTTATGGAAAACGAGAAGCTCGTCGGCATCATTACTGATGGGGATCTTAGAAGAGCTTTCCAAAGAAAGAACTCACTGGAAAATTTGCTTGCCCAAGAAATCATGACCCCGCAACCCAAAACCATCAATGAGAATGCCCTAGCAGCAGAAGCCCTGCAAATTATGGAAGAACATAGCGTAAATCAACTAGTGGTCATAGATCAGTCAGAAACTCCGATTGGAGTCATAGGGATGCACGATCTACTTAGAGCAAAGATCTTATGAAAAAAGAGGTCTCCGAAAAAGCAAAAGTCATTGAAGCAGTTCTGTTTGACGTTGATGGCGTCATGACAGATGGGAAAATTTACTGTTCCGAAAACGGAGAAACCCTCAAAGCCTTTAATGCTGCTGACGGCCTTGGAATCAAGCTATTGCAGGACTTTGAAATCATGACAGGCGTCATCAGCGGCAGGGATTCGGCGGCGCTTCGATATCGATTAAACGAGTTGAATATTCAACATCTTTATCTGGGCGTCGAGGAAAAGCTTAATGCGTTCGAAAACTTCTTGGAGCAAACCGGGCTTAAACCAGATGTTGTAGCTTTTATTGGTGACGACCTACCTGACCTGCCCATTCTGACCCGTTGCGGCTTATCAATCGGCCCCTCAAACAGCTCCAGTGAGGTCCTATCCCGGGTAGACTACGTGACAGTGCATCCCGGCGGAGAGGGCTCGATTCGAGAAGTCGTTGAAATCATTCTTAAAGCCAAAGGGTTCTGGGACAGCTACATTAAGGATCTTTGTTGATGCCAAAACTGTCTGCGAGATTACTCTTTCTGGCCTTACTGTCGACACTTGCCTCGGCATCTTGGTGGGTACACTATGCTGCCCTATTTTCATCTGGGGGAACAATCAACCCAAAAGGCGTGCCAAAATTTTTCCTCCATGAAGTCATATCTACCCGATTTAGCCCTAGTGGGAGTGTTAAATCGATACTCGAATTTGACTCCATCGTCTACTCAGAATCGGAGAATGAATCTCAACTTGTTCGACCAAAGCTCGTATTCCATAACAACTCTGCATCCAAACTTACGGTAACAGCAGATGCTGGCATCACCAAAAACAACGAAACAATCGATTTAATAGGAAATGTCACACTTAAAATTGAAGGCGATAAACCATCACCTACCAATGTCACCACCACCTTCGCAACCGTAGAAATTCCCAGTCAAATTGCCAGAACAGACTACAAAACGACAATCACCCGTCAGTCGTTGATCGGCTTTTCTCACGGATTCAGATATCATGTCCAAGATGGACTCCTTGATCTTTTATCGAAAGTAACAATGACTTACGATGATTAAAAATAATTCCAAGCTCGCCTCAAAAGAATTAACCTCATGGAAAATTCTTTTACTGCTCCCGCTAATATTCAATCCAACTCAGGCCTTGGCAGAGAAAGCTGACAGAGAACAACCTATAAATATCGAATCAGATAGCGCACATATGGATGATAAAACGAGCACAGCGGTATTCGAAGGAAACGTTGTGCTCACGCAAGGAACACTGCTAATCAAAGCGGATACGCTTACTGTCTTACAGGAGAATGACGTGTTTAAGCAAGGCATCGCCATTGGAGATCTCGCCTACTTCCGACAAAAACGTGAAGGCTATGAAGACTATATAGAGGGCGAGGCAAAGCGAATTGAGTTCGATGCAATTACAGATCAATTGAGGATGACCGACACTGCCAAACTGTGGCGCGAGGGAGATCAAGTACAAGGCAAATTTATCCATTACGATGCCGCCACTGAAACATTCACGGTCAGAAGCGACGGGGGAAACGCCGAGTCTGGGGACGGCTCCAATGGAAGAGTGAAAGCCATAATTCAACCAAAAAAACGCGTAGAACCTTGAGCCAGGTAACGCCACACAACTGGACTTGGGCCATCTTAAGCCTCTGCGAATTGAAATCGATATGCTTAAAGCTTTAAAATTAAACAAAAAATATCGTACGAAAACTGTAGTCCATGATGTCTCTCTTGAGGTGGAGCGTGGAGAAGTGATCGGTCTACTTGGACCCAATGGCGCCGGGAAAACGACAACGTTCTACATGATTGTAGGCATTACACCATGCACTAACGGATATCTATTTCTAGATGGAACAGACATCACCCATTTACCCATTCATCGACGCGCTCAATTAGGTATTAGTTATTTGCCACAAGAGATGTCCATATTCAGAAAGCTGAATGCGGAAGAAAATATTCGAGCCGTTTTAGAACTGCAAGAGCGCAGTAACATTGCCGAACGTCTAGAGCAGTTACTCGAAGATTTGAGCATCACACACCTACGAAAAAGCTCCGCAGGATCCCTCTCTGGAGGCGAACGGAGACGAGTAGAAATCGCACGGGCACTCGCGAACGATCCCAGCTATATACTTCTAGATGAACCTTTTGCTGGCGTCGATCCTCTTGCGGTTTTAGATATCAAGGAAATTATTCGATACCTGGTGAAACAAAAAATTGGGGTCATCATTACGGATCATAACGTTCGAGAAACATTAGATATTTGCGACCGCGCCTACATCGTCAATGAAGGGGTCGTTCTAGCAAGCGGATCTCCTGGAGAGATAATTAACAATCCGACCGTCCGTAAGGTCTACCTAGGTGATCAATTCAAATTATGACAAAAAACCTTCATAATATTGAAAACACGCTCAATAAGAGTTTTCTTATCTGGTTTTTAAGCTAGTTAAGGCCACCATGAGGCAGCAATTAGTCACAAGACAAACTCAAAATTTATCCCTAACGCCAGAGCTGAGGCAATCGCTGAGGTTCTTGGGGTTAGCAACCAATGAGCTTGTTGAAGAACTTAAGGACATAGCACTAGAAAACCCATTACTTGACCTCGAGGAAGGGACCAATTCGGAGGCGGAAGCCGTCAAGATTAACGAATCGATCGACCCAGACGAACTGACACACCCAGAGATAGCCTCAGGAACAGACTACACAACCCATACCATGTCGTCGTCAGGAGAAAACAGTTTCACTTATGATGGTTCAAACTCTAACGAGATGGCGACGCACGTTGACTTTAGACAACACTTAAAAGAACAACTCATCTCAAATAACACCTCTGATGAGGACAAGGAACTGACCACCTATCTTATTGACAATCTCGACGAAAATGGCTTTTTGAAAGAAACATTTGAAGAGTTGCAACACAATTTCCCTGAAGAAAAGAATTGGGGGGATATCGACTTTGAGAGATGCCGCAAGCTTCTGCAGAATCTCGAACCCCTCGGCGTAGGCTCTAAAGATCTTATTGAGCACTTACAATTGCAGGTGAGAAAAACAACGGCCAACAATCACGTTAAAGCACTTTCAAAAACTTTATTGGACCAGCACCTAACACTCCTTGCGAGTTATAACTATAAAAAACTTGCCCATATCATGGGCTGTGAAATTATTGATGTTGAAGAGGCGGCAAAGCTCATCTCAAACCTGAGCCCAAAGCCACTTAGCGCAGACTGGGAGGATCATGCAAGATACGTAAAGCCAGATCTAATCGCCGAGAAATATAACAAAATTTGGGCCATACGCTTAAATGATGAATGGATCCCTAGAGTTGGCATCAATCAAGAGTACGCAGATCTTATTCAACATGGGGAAGAGGGTGCATCAAGCCCTCTCAAAGATTATTTAAAGCAAGCAAGACATATACAACGCAGCATCAATCAAAGACATGAAACATTATTGCGGGTCTCTGAGGAAATCTTTAAAGTACAAATAGATTTCTTAGAAAATGGGTCAAAGGGTCTGCTCCCATTAACCTTACAAACAATATCTGAAGCACTTGATCTGCACGAATCTACGATTTCTAGATCGACCTCAGGTAAATACATCAGCACACCTCGAGGGACATTCGAACTCAAATACTTCTTCAGTAATGCAATCGGGGATATGGGTGACACATCTTCCACACATGTTAAAGATATCATTAAGAGGATGATTCGATCTGAAGACTCAAGAGATCCGCTTTCTGATAGTAAAATTCAAAAAGCTCTTTCCGCGTCGGGAATCGAAATTGCGAGACGCACAGTAGCTAAATACCGAGAAAATCAAAATATTTTACCGTCACAAATGCGAAAAAAAGCCTAATTTTAAATATGTCATCCAATATCAGCCTAATCAAGCTATTCGAGGAAGTGGAAGTCCTTCTAGACATAACCATATCCAGCAAAAAGCGGTTATTTGAAGAAGTGGGGCTCTGTATCGAAGAAAAATATGGGATCCCACGCTCTGAAACCTTTAAGGCCCTATTCGCGCGGGAGAAGCTTGGATCTACGAATATCGGTCATGGAATAGCGTTGCCGCATGGAAGACTCCTTAAGCTAAAACGATTTGTAGGCGTTTTTGCCAGACTTGAAAACCCGATTCAATTTGAATCTGGAGATAACAAACCAGTCCAGATGGTTTTCGCCTTATTAACTCCAGAGGTCAAACAACAAAATCAACATCTAGCCTACCTTGCCCATTTAGCAGAAGTGTTTAGCGAGAAATCCACGCGAGAACAACTACTCAAAGCATCCGATAAAGGGGCTATCCTCCAACTCTTGGAACAGTAAATGTCAACGATCTCGGTAAATAAATTATTTGACGACAACCAAGAGGCTTTAAGTCTCAAATGGGAATTAGGACATGGCACTGATACCCGCTCGCTGGATTCAAATGTCGTCAATGAATCCTCTAACGGATTAATTGGGCACCTCAACCTCATACATCCTAATTGGATTCAAATTTTCAGCCGAACAGAGGCCGCTTACTTTAGAGATGCCGCCCTACAATCTCAAATTGAATCCCTCGAAAAGATAGCCGCCAATACTGCCTGCTTTATTGTCTCTGATGGTGAATCATGCCCTCAATCAATCGTAGATGTTGCCAATACACATAATATTCCAGTCCTTTGCTCTACCCTCCCAAGTCTTCAGATTATCTGGGTGATCAGAACATACCTGGGAAGAGCCCTAGCAGATTGCATCACACACCACGGCGTTCTTTTAGACGTTCTGGGAGTTGGCGTGATGATCACAGGTGAAAGTGGCGTTGGAAAAAGTGAGCTGGCATTGGAGCTGATATCTAGAGGGTCTGGCCTCGTCGCCGATGATATTGTGGAACTGTTCCACATTGCCCCCAAGACGCTGGAGGGTAGAAGCCCGGAACTCCTAAAAGACTTCCTAGAGGTGCGTGGTTTAGGCTTACTTAACATTAGAACTATTTTTGGAGAGACGGCAGTAAGGCGACGGAAAAATCTCAACTTAATCGTTGAGTTGATGAAGCCCGGCCAAGGACAAGTCGCTCAAACAGAGCGTTTACCCCTACACGCATCCTCGCAAAATATCTTAGATGTGGATGTACGGAAAGTCCAATTACCTGTTGCGGCAGGACGAAATCTCGCGGTACTAGTTGAGGCTGCCGTGCGCAATTTCGTGTTGCAACTCAGAGGCATAGACAGCACCCAAGAATTTATGGCGCGCCAAAGCAAAAGCATTGCCGAACAATAGAGTCCATGACTGTGTTAACGCAATGAAACTTTTTATCTTTACAGGCCTATCCGGGTCGGGCAAAAGTGTTGCGCTCAGAACGCTAGAAGATCTTGGTTTTTACTGTATTGACAACCTGCCCATCCAACTCCTTGATGCTTGCATCGAAACACTGATGAAGCAGGGATACTCTAATGTAGCCATCAGCCTTGATATCAGGAACCCGTCCTTTTTAGGCGTACTGCCGGAAGAGGTTAGAAATGTCTCAAATCAAGGCGTAGAAGTAAAAATAGTTTTTCTCGATGCCTCAAATGAAACTCTACTACGACGCTATTCGGAGACCCGAAGACCTCATCCTTTATCCAATGACAAAACGACGCTTGTGGAGAGTATCGAAGCTGAGCGAAAGCTGCTTGAATCGCTCAAAATCAACGCTACGCACATCGACACCAGCAGATTAACTCCTCAGCAACTGAAGAATCAAGTGAGAGGACTCATAGAGAACAAACATTACCAGCTCCAACTAATCTTGCAATCCTTCGGATTCAAGCATGGTATACCACTAGACACAGATTTCACTTTTGATGTTCGCTGCTTACCAAACCCATTTTACGAAGATGAGTTAAAACAATTATCAGGCATCGATTCAAGGGTTGCTGAATATCTGAACAGAAGTGCCAACACACTAAAAATGATAGATGATATTCATCAGCTCATAAGTCGGTGGCTGCCCTTATTCATCGATGAAGGTCGTGTAACCTTATCGGTTTCGGTCGGGTGTACCGGCGGGCAGCATCGATCAGTTTATGTAGTGGAGCAACTTGAAAATAAATTTAAACAGAACTACCGCACGCTGATGCGTCACCGCGACTTGCCTTAGCGGAGCAACTTAAATATCTTCCTAACAGGCACTGAAATAGGTAGCTGACTTTGGTCATTAAGGTTGATCCATTTTAATCCGGAGCGCTCTTCTTTTGAGCAACGTCGAGTGACATTCACTCTTATGGGGTGAACGACATAATCAATGTGCGTGAGTCGGTGACGAAAATTATCAAGATGTACGGTTGACTCCACCTGCAATTTAAACTCATCTGCGTATCGATCTAAAATATCTGCAGAAAAAACCTCAGAATCAACAAACCCCAAAAGTCCCGGCCACAATCCTCCACCTAAATTTTTAATCATTAAAACCATTTCACCTTGTAAAAAAACGACCATATAAATCGATTTTTTAGCTATCTCTTTCTTTAAGTTGGCAACAGGGTATGTCCCAACAACATCCTCAATTTTAGCGCGGCACCTTTCTTGCAAAGGGCAGGATACGCAGGAGGGATTACGACGAACACATACAGTAGCCCCGAGATCCATTAAACCTTGGGTGTACGCATCAATATGCTTATTAGGCATTAGTTCCTCGGCAAGCGCCCATAACTTCCGCATCGTCGAACTCACGTTAGTCGGCCCATCAACGCGAAAGACCCTCGCTAGCACTCGTTTTACATTTCCATCGAGTATCGGGTATTTTTTTTCATAGGCTAACGCTAGAATTGCACCAGCGGTAGAACGACCAATGCCGGGAAGGCTTATTAAGATATCGTAGTCTGAGGGCACAACACCCCCATGAGCCTCGACTAGGAGCCGGGCTGATTTGAGCAAATTTCTAGCTCTAGAGTAATAACCCAGTCCACTCCAAAGGCTCAGAACCTCATCTTCGGTGCTCCGTGCGAGTGACATGACATCTGGGAACGCAGTCATGAACTGTGAGAAGTACTTAATCGCGGTGCCAACTTGAGTTTGCTGCAACATGATTTCAGACACCCATACCCCATATGGCGTTCGATTCACCTGCCAAGGCAAATCATGTCGGCCATGCTTCAGCTGCCAATTAACTACATCATCTGAAAAATTAAGCACGTCTACAATCCAGGTGTGAAAAATTTACGCGCTGGCAAGCTAAAAACCTCACCCTACAGGATTGGTCAAAATCTTTGACCAATCTCTCCCTCAAAGCTCGCTTACCACGTCTAAAGTTAACCTAATTTTAAATTAAATAAACGAACGTAACGAAACTAAGAATATCGATTGAGACTTTGCCAGTGATAGAATATTGGTCAGAAAACAAATAAACCACTAAACAATTATGATTGCGGCACATATCAATGGGACCATCAGGCAAGTAGAAACTGGAACAACGATATTCAACCTCGTCAAGGACCTAGATATTGCACACAAAAAAATTGCACTAGAGATCAACGGAGAAATAATTCCCCACAGCCAGTTTGAATCTCGAATATTACAAGATGGCGATCAAATAGAAATTGTTACCGCTGTGGGCGGCGGCTAAAGTAGCCGTTTAACAAACTTTTTACATCATATTGGGAACTCTTCAAAAAATGGATCTTTTAAAAATTGGTACGCGATCTTTTGAAAGCCGCTTGATCATCGGCACCGGAAAATATGGATCCTTCGAAGAAACAGGTCATGCCATTCAAGAAAGTGGAGCAGAAATTGTCACTGTTGCCATACGTCGAACAAATCTCGGTCAGAATTCATCTGAAGCAAATCTACTCGACTTTATTGACCTTGATCACACAACACTGCTTCCAAACACCGCTGGCTGCTATACCTCAGATGAAGCTATACGCACACTCAGGCTCGCGCGCGAACTACTAGACGGACACGATCTAGTGAAATTAGAGGTATTAGGAGACCCGCAAACACTGTTTCCCAACGTCTCCGAAACACTGGTTGCCGCGGAGCAACTCGTTAAGGATGGCTTCCAAGTAATGGTGTATACATCAGATGATCCAATAGTCGCGAAGCAGCTTGAAGATTTAGGTTGCGTCGCAATAATGCCGCTTGCTTCATTAATCGGATCCGGGATGGGGATTCTAAATCCTTGGAACCTCAGCATCATCATCGAAAACCTTAAGGTCCCGGTAATTGTAGACGCGGGGGTAGGAACGGCGTCGGATGCAGTAATTGCGATGGAATTGGGATGTGATGCAGTACTTATGAATACTGCAATTGCAGCAGCGCAAGATCCCATCATGATGGCACGAGCGATGAAGAATGCGGTTCAGGCTGGCAGAGACGCTTTTCGTGCGGGCAGAATGCCGAAGAACCTCTACCACGCATCGCCAAGCTCACCCACAGCAGGAATGATGCCCCCTAGCTCCAAGAAATAAGGCTGGCTCAGCTTAACTTTTTTAACGATTAAGAACACCACACATGGAAAAAAGAAAGGTCAGAAGTTACGTCCTGAGGGCTGGACGAATGTCAGAAGGGCAAAAGAATGCAAGACAAAAATTAGGGGATAAATACCTTTTACCCTTCCAACTCAAATCTAAACTTGATTTCAACACTGTTTTTAAAAATAACAATCCCACCTATTTAGAGATTGGCTTCGGAATGGGGGATACGGCAGTAGAAGTCGCTCAATCCTACCCTGAACACAACTACATTGGAGTTGAGGTACATCCGCCAGGCGTTGGCCGCGCACTTAAGTTAAGTGAGGATTCTGGGCTTTCGAATATCAGAGTCATCGAGCACGACGCAGTGGAAGTGACACAGCACATGCTCCCCCAAAAAAGTCTAAGCGGCATCCATATCTTCTTCCCTGACCCATGGCCCAAAAAAAGACATCATAAACGGCGCCTGATCAATGGAGAATTCGTTCATCAACTGACCCTGCTTCTAATGGACGCAGGTTATCTACACATCGCAACAGATTGGGAAGAGTATGCCGAAGAAATATTAGCGACATTGCGGGAAAATCATCATTTAGAAAATACAGCGGCGGATTTTTGCGAACGCCCCTCCTACCGACCGACTACCAAATTTGAACGGCGCGGACTTAAATTGGGACATCAAGTTTGGGATATTATCTTTCGAAAATGCTAAGGCACGCTGGCTCACAAAAACTCTTGCAAAACCTCATTTAGAAAACGCATCCCCAATGGGGTCGTACGTATAAACCCATCGGATAGGTCCATAAGGCCGCGACGCTCCAGCACCATAAGTTTAGAGTTAACCAAATCAATGGGTAGCGCTGTTCTTTTTTCAAATAAGCCTCTAGGTACCCCAGCATTTAACCGTAGGGCATTCATAAAAAATTCAAATGGTAACGATTCAGAAGCCACGATCTGATTGCTGTATATCCCAGCTCCCACACCAATAGCCTCCATATAACGCTTAGGTTGTTTATGTTTCACGATGCGCGTGACACTCTGAGACGTTGTTATTTTCGAATGAGCACCCGCACCAATGCCAAGGTAATCGCCAAACTCCCAATAATTCGTATTGTGTGAGCATTGCCTCCCCGGCTTCGCAAAAGCAGACACTTCATATTGTGCATATCCGTGTTCATGCACGACCGACTCAATCTCAAATTGCATTTCTGAGGCTAAATCATCATCAGGTAACTTCGGAGGATATCTAAAAAACCAAGTGTTTGGCTCAATAGTTAGCTGATATATCGATATATGCTCAGGAGCAAACTCCAATACTCGTGAAAGATCAGTTTTTAGTTCTCCAAGTTGCTGCCCTGGCAAAGCAAACATCAAATCTATATTGATATTGTCAAAAATAGATTTTGCGTCGGAGATCGCCCCGATGGCTTCAGCACTGGAGTGCACTCGTCCTAACTTCTCGAGTAACTGATCATTAGTCGTTTGCACACCAATCGACAGCCTATTGACGCCGACTCTTCGATAACCCTCAAACTTAACTCTGTCCGAAGCGCCAGGGTTAGCCTCCAACGTAATTTCCGCATCAGCCCCAACCGAGCAATTTCCCTTCACATAATCAATAACCATACCAATTAAATCCGGGTCGAAAACGGATGGCGTACCTCCGCCAAAAAAGATTGTTTTAATCTCACGATCTTTAATCTGGTCGAGGTGCTGCTCTAAGTCCCTGATAAGGGTGTCGGTATAGTCCTTCGGGGAAACATCGCTCCTAAGAGGATGGGAGTTGAAATCACAATATAGGCATTTTTTGACACACCAAGGGATGTGAACATACAACGACAGTGATGGTAGACGGATCACACTCACTATCGTTATGAAATTCGTAGCATTTGAACAAGAAGCGGGGCGCAGATCAAAACAAAATAATGGTGTGACATCAGTATGCCCCGGACTCTAACAAGAGCCTCATACTGCGTACTGCAGCACCTCTGTGGCTTATCTCATTTTTTTGGACCAAGGACATTTCCGCACCGGTTAATTGAAGGCTAAGGTCCAGAAAGAGCGGATCGTATCCAAACCCTCCCTGGCCACGTGGTTCATGAAGCACCTCCCCAAACCATCGTCCATCAGCAATCAAAGGGGCAGGGTCATTGTAATGACGCACCAGCACAAGCGCACAATAATAATGGGCACGGCGATCAATGGCACTTCTCATTAATTCGATCAAATGATTATTATTTTGAACATCAAGCGCATCCTCACCAGCAAAACGGGCCGACCTAACGCCGGGACGGCCATCAAGTGCAGATACACAAATCCCAGAATCATCTGCTAACGCAGGTAACCCCGAATTTTTCGATACATGTCGCGCCTTCGTCAGTGCATTTTCCAAAAAAGTATCATAAGGCTCCTCGGCTTCACCCAGCCCAAGTTTTTGCTGACTCACAAACTCAATATCGAGACCATGAAACATCAAACTAATTTCACGAATCTTACCTGCGTTACCCGAGGCGATTGCGATCTTAGGTGGCAGCATCATGAGCACGTGCCAAAGTTTTTTTCTGCATCTCGATGAGTTCTAAAATACCCTTTTCCCCAAGGGAGAGCATGTCAGCTAACTGTGTTTTATTGAAAGCGGCACCTTCAGCAGTCCCCTGTATTTCTATGATATCACCCGCCTCGTTCATCACGAGATTAAGGTCCGTGTCACAGCTGGAATCCTCTCCGTAATCAAGATCCAATAAGGCTGCGCCGGATACGATACCTACCGATATTGCAGCAACATGATGTTTGATAGGTGACTTCTGTAGCGCACCTTTTTGTAGCAAATGATTTACCGCCTCACATAAAGCAACGAATCCCCCCGTGACACTCGCGGTTCGAGTGCCTCCATCTGCCTCAATGACATCGCAGTCGATCTTAATTGTTCGCTCACCGAGCTCAGAGAGCGAAATCGCCGCTCTCAAGCTCCGGCCGATCAATCGTTGGATCTCTTGAGTTCTTCCCGACTGCTTACCTTTTGAAGCTTCTCGATCCATTCTTGTGTTAGTGGATCGCGGCAACATTCCATACTCAGCAGTAACCCAACCTTGACCTGTCCCTCTGAGAAAAGGCGGCACCCTATCCTCAACAGAAGCGGTGCAGATCACTCGAGTTCTTCCAAACTCAACCAGCACAGAACCCTCAGCTTGCCCAATAAACCCTCTCGTGAAACAAACCTTCCTTAGACTATCAGCATCCCGGCCATTTCTGTCCATTACCTATCCCTTCATAAAAAATCTAAAAAATCCATCATCATTCTTTGCTACAGGTGCATCAAGCGCGTGATATCGTATCAACAATTATTAATTACTAATGAAATAGGAAATAATTCATGACCACCAGCATGACTGGATTCGCAACTGCTTCATGCACAACTGAATTCGCTACCATCGTAACGGATATCAAATGCATCAATCACCGATATTTAGACCTCCAGTTTAAAATCCCTGAAGAATTACGGCAACACGAAATTAAGTTTAGACGCACATTAGCCGATTTCCTGAAAAGAGGGAAAGTCGAATGTAAGATTTCCATCAATCAAAATCATGATTCAGCGCAAAAACAAGTATCCAACCAAGTTCTTCAAAACCTAAAAACATTGCAGAAAAATGTTGCGGCACAGTGTCCTGGAGCAGCAAAACTCTCCATCAATGATATTTTACGTTGGCCCGGAGCAATACAAGAGAACTCAATAGAATTAGAAACACTAGTCACGGCAGCTGAGGAAGCTCTCAGCGCCGCAATTAACAATCTTAATATCGCTCGAAATGAAGAAGGTGAAAAACTAAAAAAAATCATTCAAGAAAAAGCCAACCGCATCAAGGTTCTCATTCAAGACGTTAAGCCACGGATACCCGAGATTGTTTCATCCTATGAAATAAAATTAAAAGATCGAATCAAACAACTTAATATCGAGGCTTCAGAAGATAGAATTGCACAGGAAGTTGTTATGTACTCAACAAAAGTAGACATCGAAGAGGAAATCCAAAGACTAGAGGCACACACGTCATCATTGCTAGATATTTTGGAATCCAAAGAGGCTCAAGGTAAAAAGCTTGACTTTCTCATGCAAGAATTAAATCGAGAAGCAAATACGCTGGGATCCAAATCGACAAACATTGGTACAACCAATATCGCGATGGAACTTAAAGTGGCGATCGAGCAAATCAGGGAACAAGTCCAAAATATTGAATAAATCTATGGCTGATATTTTCATCATTTCTGCACCCTCAGGAGCGGGCAAATCTTCGTTGATCGACGCTCTAATTGAAAAAGATAGCAGGTTAAAAAAATCTGTTTCAGTTACGACTAGACTCCCTCGAGAGGGGGAACAACATGGCCAACACTATGTATTTACTGATGAAACAGACTTTCAGAAACGTTTAAACAATGGCGAATTCTTAGAGCATGCGCAGGTGCATGGCAATTGGTATGGAACCAGCAAGGTCTTATTCGAAAGTGAGCTGACGAACAATAATGACCTAATCCTAGAAATCGACTATCAAGGTGCTCAAGTGGTTAGAAGTCTCTATGCCGCGAGCATCTCTATTTTTATCCTGCCACCCAGTAAGGCTTTATTACGTTCACGCCTTGAGAAAAGAAACACCGACAACACCACAACGATTGAGCAACGCCTGACAGCTGCGAGCACTGAAATTGCCCATATTTCCGAGTATCGATATGTTACAATTAACGATAACTTCGATGATGCCTTAGCTGACATACAAGCTATTGTCCGTTCGACCAGACTCGCAGCGCACAGCCATGAAGGCGAACGCATCGTAAAAGACTTTTTAAAGGATGACTGATTATGGCTCGTATTACGGTGGATGATTGTTTGGAGTTCATTCCGAATCGCTTCGAATTAACACTAGCGGCGAGTTTGCGCGCGCGGCAAATCTCCATTGGGAATACCGCGCTTGTAGCGGAAAATAATGACAAACCAACCGTTATTGCCCTCAGAGAAATCGCGAGTGGTCAGATAGGTATCGAGATACTCGATAAAAAATAGTCAGCCCACTAGTTATAGACTCATACTGAGTCGATAACTACAAACTTAGAAACCGGATCATCCCGATATGTGACGTCATGGAACATGGCCTTCCTGCAGTGTCAAATATTATCGAAGTAGACTTAGCCTCTCCACTATTCGCACAGGCAGCGAATTACCTTAGCCCGATTGAGCTTGAAATGCTCAAGGAAGCCTATCAATACAGTCGAGAAGCACACCAAGGCCAATTTCGCAAAACGGGTGAACCTTACGTCTCACATCCCGTGGCGGTATCCCAAATTCTGACGACCTGGAATCTTGACTCTCCCGCACTCATCGCAGCACTACTGCATGATGTGGTTGAAGACACCCAAATTACAAAAGGGGAAATCAGTCAAAAGTACGGCCAAGTAGTCGCGGACCTTGTCGATGGGGTATCTAAGCTCGACAAAATCAGCTTTGAATCTCAAAAGCATGAACAAGCTGAGAATTTCAGAAAAATGTTGCTCGCGATGGCTAAAGATGTTCGAGTAATGTTGATCAAACTAGCTGATCGGCTACACAACATGCGAACATTGACCGTAATGCAGCCCCAAAAGAGGATGCGTATCGCGAAAGAAACGCTCGAGATTTATGCTCCAATTGCCAATCGCTTGGGATTGAATGATGTGTATCGTGAGCTGCAAGAACTGTCCCTATCACACCTATATCCAAATCGTTATAAGGTGCTGTCAAAAGCTGTAAAGCGGGCTCGAGGAAACCGTAAAGAGCTGATTAGAAAAACTCTTGAATCGCTACAGCAATGCCTCAAAGATCACGAGCTCGAGACCGAAGTATCGGGACGCGAAAAAGCGATTCACAGCATTTATCGAAAAATGACCAAAAAGACCTTATCGTTTGCTGAGGTGTTTGATATTTATGGTTTTCGCGTTGTCGTTAAAGATATTCCGTCGTGCTACTTAGCGCTCGGAGTATTACACCAACGGTATAAGCCTGTTCCCGGAAAATTTAAAGACTATATCGCCATTCCAAAGGCAAACGGCTACCAAAGCCTGCACAGCACCCTCCTAAGCCCTGTCGGCACCCCTATTGAAGTCCAAATTCGAACAAAAAAAATGGATCAGATTGCGGAATCTGGCGTTGCATCACACTGGCTGTATAAAGAAACTGACGACGCTTCTCTAACGGAACTACAAACCCGCACACATCAATGGATGCAGAATTTACTGCAACTACAATCAGAACCAGGAAATGCGGCTGAATTTCTAGAGCACCTTAAATTAGATTTATTCCCTGATGAAGTATTTGTTTTTACACCCAAAGGCAAAATCATCTCACTTCCTCGAGGCGCGACGACCATTGATTTCGCTTACGCTGTGCATACGGATGTTGGGAATTTCACATTAGCAGCTAAAGTGAATCATGAGTCAGCGCCGTTAAATACGGAATTAAGAAGTGGCGATCGAGTAGAAGTCATCACCTCTGATCAACCAACAGCAAACCCAAATTGGCTCAGATTTATCGTCACAAGCCGAGCGCGAGCACAAATACGTCATTCAGTAAAAAATCAACACCATGAAGAGTCCGCAGTGCTCGGTGAACGTTTACTCAAACAGGCGGTGAATGATCTCAAAATGGCGCCAGATGCGATTACTCTTGAACATTGGGATCGCCTTGCCAAAGAATATGCCGGGAAAAATAAGAATGAAATACTCTCTGAGATTGGCTTAGGTAAGCAGTTAGCAATCGTCGTAGTCCGCCACTTGTTAGCGCTGGACGACGACGAGGTAACTCAGACCAACGCACAGAAGACAAGCTTAGTCATACACGGGACCGAAGGAATGGCTTTGCAGTTTGCGAAGTGTTGCCATCCGATCCCCGGGGACCCAATCATTGGTTACCTGAGAAAAGGGCACGGATTAATCATTCACACTCATGACTGCCCTATATCCAGAAGGTCTCATAACGATCCCCACAAATGGATTGATGTCGAATGGGACCCGGACTCATCGAAATCTTTCTTAGTTAAGATTCGTGTTTTAGCAAGAAATGGGCGAGGTATTCTCGGAAAAATCGCTACAAAAATTTCGGCAGCAGACGCCAATATTGAAACAGGGAACTTCGAACACAATGACAGCACGAACTACGCCGAAATCAACCTCTCCCTTATGGTGACGAACCGTATTCACCTGGCTAGAGTAATTCGTAACCTTAGGTCTTTGGAAGAAGTTACTAGGATTATCCGACTCAAGTCTTAATTACGGTGAAGAAAGAACCTACTCACAAACTCGAGCCCGGACCGCTTAAGTATTAAGCGGTCCGGATATGTCTAAGTCGCTTGCTATGGGCGCACCATATTGCAAGTGGTAGCTACCGCGGTATCTTTAGCCGCAACGACAAAATCTGTTTTAGGACCTACTCCAGTACCCTCAACATCATATTTGACACCATTCTCACCCATCCTCTTAAACGTAGAAACATATAAAGGCTGCATCAATTGATGGTTGTCCTCTCTCATCCACACTTCTCCAGTCAATGATTCATAACGACCAACTTCTAATTGTCTCGCCACGCTTAACGGATCCGTAGAGCCTGCGGCATCAATCGATTGAACCAAAAGATCCATCGCGTATTTAAGTGTCAAGAAAAACACATCATCATTAAAGTCTGGATATTTATTACGATACGACTCCACTATGGCATCCGACTTGTCATCACCCACGTTGGGATGCCATTGCGTCACTTGCTTCACTCGGTCTACCCCTGCCTCACCGATCGCCGTAGGGCCACCAACTATTCCTGCGTAATAAGTATAAAAATCCACATCTAAGCCGGAATCCTTAGCCGCTTTAACCAATAACGCTAAATCAGCACCCCAATTTCCGGTAATCACCGAGTCTGCACCAGATGCGCGAATTTTAGCGATATAAGGAGCAAAGTCTTTAACCTTTCCAAGTGGGTGTAAATCATCCCCAACAATCTGTACGTCTGGACGTTTTTTAGGCAACATCGAATTAGCCGCTTTCGATACTGCGTGGCCAAATGAGTAGTCTTGGTTAATCAGGTAGACCTTCTTAACCGATGCATCAGCCGCTATCATGTCGCTAATTGCCTGCATTTTCATATCGGCATCGGCATCAAATCTAAAGTGCCAGAAATTACAACGCTCATTGGTTAACGCTGGATCCACAGCAGCATAATTCAAGTAAATCATGGCTGAATCTGGGTTGCGTTCATTATGTTTAGAGACAGCCTCCGTCAATGCACCAGCGACCGCAGACGAATTACCTTGAAAAATAAATTTAACCTTTTGATCGGCCAATTGCCTGAACGCAATTAAGGACTCCTGAGGATTCGCCTTCCCATCAATCGGAACGACTTCAAATTTAGAGCCGTTGAGTACGCCGCCCTGCTCATTAATTTCATCCACAAACAGACGAAGCACTCTTAACCCATTTTCACCCACGTTGGCAAAAGGTCCCGAGAGGGGATCAACATAACCAATTTTGATCGTTTCCTGAGACTGGTTACAACCTGATAACAGCAAACTAAAAACCGCTATAGCACTGAAAAACACCCCCCTAGTAACTCTCATGCCCCCTCCTTTAAACTTACGTAGAAAAAAATGTAACTTGCCCCAAAAATGTGCAGCGTGCGCGACCTCTAGATTTAGATTTAATAATAAGACGTCGCTTCTATTATACGGCTCTATTAGTTAACGTCCTAAACCCTGTCACACAGCATTGAACTTGGTCACCGGACTGAATAACCGTAGCTCCAGGCGTCCCCGTACTAATAACATCCCCAGGATACAAGGTGGATATATGTGAGAAATGTGATACCAAGTAAAATGGATTAAACGCCATGTTAGAAACGGTATTTTCCCGATGAGGAGAACCGTTTTTCCAGGTTGCCACATTCAGCGACATTAAATCCGGAATCTCATCCGGCGTGACCAACTCAGGGCCAAAGGAGAAAAAAGAATCGAAGTTCTTTGACTTCGTCAAGAATCGAGGATTACGCAGCAAAATATCCTCTGCGGTCATATCAATCACTAAACAGTATCCGGCGATATAACCCACGGCCGCCTCTTCGCTCACAGAATGACATGCCCTGCCAATCACCACGGCAATTTCAGCTTCAGCCGTTACCCGATTAGACTCTTTGGGGAGCACAATCGAATCATCGTATCCGATAATGGTGTTGTCACCCTTCATAAATGAAGCAGGCTCTGTTGGATGCGGCGCACCCAAGTCCTCCGCATGATTTAGATAATTCAACCCGATACCTATAATCTTTCTAGGATGCCGGTACAACGGAGCAATACGAACGGCATCAAGAGCAATTCGATCAGGCACTTGACAGGCCTGTTCATAAATCAATGGGCTCAGCCCCGCATTAATCAACTGGAATAAAGTTGTAGGCCAGCGGGCATCAAAAACCTGATTAATCGAAACAACAGTAACCCATTGTCCATCAACCAAAATAGCGGCATGTTCTTGATCGTTCTCATCTTTAAGCGTACAAAATCTCACCCTAGATCTCCTTCAAAATAGCACTGATGAATCGACTAACTTACGGCAAAATGATGTGCCAGACAAAAAAAAAGCACTAAAGGTTAACTTTAGCGCTTCAATAATCTTGTGTGGAATCAAAAACCTCACAAATCGAGGTCAATGGTAGGCGGTGCGGGGGTCGAACCCGCGACAAATGGATTAAAAGTCCACTGCTCTACCAGCTGAGCTAACCGCCCACACAAAAGTCCAGCATTTTAGCGGCTTACTCCCCCATTGGTCAACCTAACCTGCACTACAGTTAGAGCTAAACCACTCACTTTACTAGACGTATACAGTCGGATCATCAATCTCGGCCTCTAAAAATCCTTCCTTACGAATTCGGCAAGAGTCACAGATCCCGCAAGCAGCCCCAGAGGGGGACGCTTGATAACACGAAACTGTTTGACTGAAGTCAACGCCCAACTTGTATCCGACCTTAATGATGTCAGCTTTTTTTAAGTCAATTAACGGCGCGTGAATTCGAAACCCAGAACCCTCAACGCCCGCTTTTGTAGCTAAATTCGCCACACGCTCATAAGCGTCTATGTACTCAGGCCGACAATCCGGATAGCCTGAATAGTCAACTGCGTTCGCCCCAATAAATACATCCTGAGCCCCAAGCACCTCTGCCCATCCTAATGCGATAGAGAGCATGATCGTGTTGCGCGCAGGAACGTAGGTGGAGGGGATCCCAGCTGATTTTTCAGTTGGGATCTGTTGGCTAGCATCCGTCAAAGCAGAGCCCCCTAGCGCCGCCAAATCCACCTTGATGACTTTGTGCTCGACCACATTAAAATGAGTGCACAAGCCCCTTGCAAAATTCAATTCTGATATATGTCGTTGACCATAATCAATTGAGAGCGCGTAACATAAAAAATGCTTTGACTGCACATAAGCAATGGTAGTGGCAGAATCTAAGCCTCCAGAGACTAAAACAACCGCTTTAGCTTGCTCAATGCTCATGGAGCGCAACGCCTTTTTAATTCTTTAAGTCTTGTTTGGGGTAACGTTCGGTTATTAGCCGCCCGATCATCACCACAAATTTTTCCAGCCTCAATTAAGTGATTTTCCGCAGCGCCACACTCCCCACGCTCCAGATGAATCATCCCTGCATCCAGCAGGGCCGCACAGTGCTTATTGTGACTCTTAAGGCCCGGTAACAATTGAGTCAATACAGTTAACGCCTCTTGACTTTGATAATCGGACTTAGTCAGTCCCACCGCAACCCAGTACATCCCACTTTTCGCGTATTGATTGTCGGGGAAAGCCTCTTTAAGACTATAAAATAAGCCTGTAGCCTCTTTGTAACTGCCACTATCGAATAACTTTTTCGCGTATTCATAAAAAATTTTAGCGTCTTTCTTTTCGTCACTCAAAGAAGGTGCATTACTGTCGATAGGAGTTTTCAATGGTTTGATGTCTTCAGTCGCGCGAGATGGCTGGTCAATCGTTACCGCTGATGGGGGCAGGCCTTCCACCAAGAATTCTAAATTTCGACGTATGTCACTATCAAGCAAATTTACTTTAGACGCGAGTTGATTTATGTCTCCCTTCAAAGCTTCAAATGCATCATTTAAAGTTGTCTGTGAACTATCGCCAATTTGTATTTGCCCCTGAATTTTAGACACCTTAAGCGCCAACCCCTGAATCAAATGTTGCGCCTCCTCAAGGTCTGTCAATCTCTTGTTGACCTGGTCTAGATCGCCCCTCAGCGCTCTAAGTTCTTCGTCCATCCTTTGGCGTTGATAAAAGTCAGTTACGTCTGCCTCTCGCGCTGACTCAACGACAGAATCAGGACTTTCCTGCCCAAAAGCAAACGGCACGCAGCAAGACAATAGAGTCACAAGTGCCAAAACCCAAAGTCGAACAGTATAAAAATTACTCAGGGTTGCAGTCATCAGAAAAGAAGTGAATCGCGGTTAGTAACCCGCCGGGCCTTTGCGTTAATCGAGATAAACAAGATCACTTCGTCTATTTTTGGATCGACTCTCATCATCGACACCAAATACCAAGGGCCGTTCTGCACCATAACTGGCGACGTCAATTTGATCCGCTCGCGCACCCAAAAGTACGAAGGCTTGCTTCAATTGTTCAGCGCGACTTTGTCCGAGGGCTAGATTATATTCTCGGCTACCTCGATCATCGCAGTTTCCTTCAATGCGGATTCTGACTGAAGGGTGCTTCTTGAGAAAATTGCCATGCGCTTCGATAACCGGTTGAAACTCTACCTTAATCACAGAGCTATCAAAATCATAAAAAATACTTCTCTGCGAGAGCAATGAGTCATTTTGTAAGAGCTCCCTCTTAATCTCAGCCTGACGCTGGAACTCATCTTGAGTTACGGCGTTTTGCTCATCAAGTTTTACCCGCTCATCTAGAAGCCTTTGCTCCTCACGCTCAAACTCTCGTTTTAATTCGTCTTGTTGTGTACGCAGTTCCTCTTCTGAAGGTGCCTCCACCCCATCAATCGATTCAGCAGTTTGCTCAAATGAACCCCTATTTGATTGGTCGAACAAATCCCTTTGCTCAATATCCGCGTTCGTTTTTGTTTTACTCGAGCACCCGACCAATGCAGCGACCAACCCAGCTACCAACAAGAATTTCATGTTCATAGAATATCCTGATTAATCTTTGATAAAGGGTCCCCAAGAGGGCTCACGAAGATCATCCCCCTTTGGCCCAACGTAACGGAGCTTTGCTCGTCCGTTTTTTGCGACGAATCGTAATATACCACGACCATTTGCTTCAGAGGCGTAAACAATCACTTTGCCATTAGGGGCGATACTCGGCGACTGATCCCGAGAACCATCGGTCAAAATCTGCACCACACCCGATTTCATATCTTGCATTCCAACATTAAATTTCCTTTCATCATAATGAATCAGGGCGATAAAACTGTCATCAGGGCTGAAGTGCGGGGAGGCATTGTATCGACCCGTGTAAGTTAACCTTACCTCTGTCCCGCCCTGCACGGGGACTTGATACACCTGCGGCCGACCTGTTCGATCTGAGGTAAATAATAGCGTTTTACCATCGTGTGAAAAGTTGGGCTCTGTGTTGATAGATCGATTATTTGTAATTTGAACCCGACTTTGATCTCTAAGAGAGATCATAAAAATATCCGACTTCCCATCCTTGGAGATTGCAATTGCCAAAGATTGTCCGTCCGGAGACCACGCTGGCGCGGAATTTGACCCCGGGAATGGACCGATAACGATTGACTTACCGGTTGCACGACCTTTTTTGTAATTAACCGGCGTAACGTAAACCGCAGCCTTTCTCTTAAGGAAAGATACGAACGCTATCTTGCTGCCATCCGGCGACCAACGCGGTGAGAGAATTGGTTCTTTGGACGCGAAAACTTCATTCGGATTATGTCCATCGGAATCTGCGATAACCAACGCCGATTGATCCTTTTTACTGACCACATAAGCAATCTTTGTCCTAAAGACCCCTTTATCTCCCGTTAATTTTTCGTAAATAAGATCAGCGAAATGGTGGGCCATTTGGCGAACCTGCTTTGGATCATCTTTGATCTGATAACCAACTGACATAGCCTGCCCTGGAATATCGTACAACCAGAAAGCCGCCTGTAAACGCCCATCATCGAGCTTGACAAAATTTCCGACTACCAAATTTTGAACTACCCTTGAAGCCCAGTTCGTATAGTCCGCATCATCCCCTAATTTCGAACGACTCCAACTCTTATCAAAACTTTGTATCGCAAAGATTCCTGTCTTAGCTAAATCCGACGAGATGATCTCAGAAATAAGTTTTGCCTGATCCCCCTCACCCTCAAAAGGAAGAACCGTTATCGGTATTTTCGCACCCTCATCCGCAATGATCTCGATTTCCACCTGAGCTGATACAGCGCCATACGACATAGCGATTGAGAAAAAAATAATGCCAAAAAAACTCTTAATCATGCGAAAAATAGACAACATCCGCCTCCCTAAAATTTAAAATCAATCCTCAAATTTAAAATCAATCCTCACTCCACGCCCAAATGTCTTTTGAAAAAACGACTGCTTGATTCCCGCCAACGGCAATGGTGAAGCGATTTGAATGGCTTTTTTAACTGATTCATCATAGGCAGGATTGCCACTGGACTTACTCAGCCGAATGACATCAACCACTCCCGACTCACTTAAGACTAATTCATAAACCACCTGCAAGCCAGTACTTGTCCCGTTCCATGCCCATTTTTTTTCCACCGCCCGCTTGATTGCAATTTTATATTTACTCAGTTCGTCCTGCATTGCCGCTTGTGAAGCGTCCGCGTCGGCTTGTTGCTTATTCAATTCATCAGTCTGCCGCTGCTTTTGTAACTTGTCATTTTGTTTTAATTTATCAAGAGTTTTTTGCGCCTCTTGCTGGAATTTTTCCTGACGTTTCTTTTCTTCTAACTCGCGTTCACGCACTTCCTCTCTACGCTGCTTGTCTTCTTCTAACTTAC
>DFDI01000043.1:0-1460 GCA_002367635.1 Betaproteobacteria bacterium UBA3031
CTCTCAGACCAGCTACGGATCGTCGCCTTGGTAGGCCTTTACCCTACCAACTAGCTAATCCGACATCAGCCGCTCCATCAGCGTAAGGCCCGAAGGTCCCCCACTTTCCTCCTCAGAGATTATGCGGTATTAATCCGGCTTTCGCCGGGCTATCCCCCACAAATGGATACGTTCCGATGCATTACTCACCCGTTCGCCACTCGTCGCCAGACCGAAGTCCGCGTTACCGTTCGACTTGCATGTGTAAAGCATGCCGCCAGCGTTCAATCTGAGCCAGGATCAAACTCTTCAGTTTAATCCAACTGCTCTTACTCAAAAGATTCCATTAACAAGAATCCATAAGTATGAGCACTTCATATACTGCAAAATACTATTTTTATGAGCAGCTAGTGCCTAAGCACTAGCACACGCATCTATAAAATCTCACAAACACGAAGTACTCACACGCTTTAGCTATCCGATTTTTTAAAGAACAATCCGCTGTTTGTTTAGCGGAGGCGCGAATTATACCGGCCTACAGAATGCGGTCAAGGGTTTATTGCAAATATATTTCAATTAATTGTAATTCTTGCAAATTTACGCTTCCCCAGCTGCAAAACTACTGTTTCGCCGCTCATAATAACGGCTGATCTATCATCAACCTTCGCGCCGTTAATGCGTACGCCGCCCTGCTGAATTGCCCTGATGGCTTCTGATGAGCTAGCGGCCAGGCCTGACAGTTTGAGCGCGTTAACAACTGGAACAGTTCCATTGTCCGCGTCTAGAGAATACTCGGCCATATCGTTAGGAACACCGCCTTGCCTAAAACGGGACTCAAAATCCTGTAGCGCATGCGTTGCTGCCGCATCATCATGAAACCGCGTTACGATTTCCTGGGCAAACATAACCTTAATATCACGTGGGTTTCTCCCTTCCTTCACCTCTGTCTTCCACAAATCAACTTTTGTTAAACTTTCAAATGATAGTAGCTCTATATACCGCCACATCAATTCGTCTGATATAGACATTAGCTTACCAAACATATCGGGGGGCTCATCCTCGATGCCAATATAGTTATTCAGGGATTTGGACATCTTATTGACGCCATCCAATCCTTCTAATAGGGGCATCGTTAAAATGCTTTGTGGATCTTGACCAGCGTCTCGCTGCAGTTCACGACCGACCAATAGATTAAACTTTTGGTCAGTCCCACCTAACTCGACGTCAGCCTCCAGAGCGACCGAGTCATAACCCTGAACCAGCGGATATAAGAACTCATGAATCGCAATGGGCTGACCACCTTTATATCGCTTGCCAAAGTCATCTCGCTCCAGCATCCGAGCGACGGTGTAACTTGAGGCCAGTCGGATCATCTCTGATGACGAGAAACGATCCATCCAGGTGGAATTGAAAGCGATCTCGGTTAAGTCGGGATCTAGAATTTTGAAAACTTGTTTTTGATAAGTCTCCGCATTAGATAG
>DFDI01000043.1:1689-3624 GCA_002367635.1 Betaproteobacteria bacterium UBA3031
CTCCGCATTAGATAGAACCTCCTCCTTAGTGAGCGGCGGACGGGTGACATTCTTTCCAGTTGGATCACCGATCATTCCAGTAAAATCACCTATGAGAAAAATTATGTGGTGCCCTTGATCTTGAAAATGTTTCATTTTGTTGATCAAAACAGTGTGTCCAAGATGGAGATCTGGCGCAGTGGGGTCAAAGCCTGCCTTGATACGCAACTTCCCCTTCTTTTTTAATTTTTCAATTAAAGCTTCTTCTGAGATTAATTCCTCTGCCCCACGCTTAATAATTCTTAATTGCTCATCAAACACTCAAATGCCTCATTTATAAATTTAGGTGAATAGCAAATAACACCGAAGTCATACTCATATTTCGAGATCAAATCGGTCGGTGGCGCCGATTTAAATCTGCTAAAATTTGCAAACTTCAATGACCTTAAAAATTGAATTGAACCACATAATATCGCACATCAAGCTGTTGACCCAATTCGGCCACACGTTCCTTGCTAAATTAGCGGCCATCCTGCTGCTACTGACGTTTGGGACTATTGTCGCGTTTGGTTATTACCTGGGAGAATCATTCTCCAGCATTGAACAAAGAAAAATAACTCAACCACTAGACATCTCAATGGTCACTAGCGGCAGGCTCAGCGACCTAGGTGTTTTTGTTAGAGAGGTAATAGTTAAAAGAGGGGACACATTTTCAAGAATTCTTGGTCGCCTCAAAATCGACAACCTCGAACTCTCTAAATTCTTATCGTCATCCAAAGAGGCCAAGAAACGATTAAAACTCAAGGCTGGCGATTCCATTCGGTCTGTTAGCGATCACAATGGTGGGATTACAAAGATAACCATTCTGTCTCGGAATGGGAAGGCTACAGATATCATCCCCGCTGACGTTGGATTTAAAATAGTTCCGACTGTTTTTGAGAGCCGACAATTGTTCGGCTCGGGCATTATTCAATCCTCGCTATATGAGGCGCTTCAAACCAGTGGCCTTTCAGACAAACTCGGCTCAGAAATGGCTGATATTCTGTCTAGCGAAATTGATTTTAATCGAGACATTAGATACGGAGATCGATTCTCAATATTGTACTCAGCAAACTATTTAGATAATGCTTATATCTCCTTCGCTCAAATTCAAGCCTTAGAGTTCATTAACGACGGGGAAGTGCGTAGGGTGTATTTCTTCAAAGATCCCGAAACAGGTCAAAGCGCATTCTATACGGAAGACGGTCAAAACGTTAAAAATGCATTTCTGAAGTCCCCTCTTAAATTCTCTCGAATTACATCCGGGTTTTCAAAACGCAGGCTTCATCCCGTATTGAAGAAGTGGCGCTCACACAAAGGCGTTGACTATGGCGCCGCGACAGGCACGCCAGTCATGGCAGCGGGCAAAGGAACGATCAGCCATCTCGGAGCTAAAGGGGCTTACGGCCGTTTGATAGAAATACGTCACGCGAATGGCGTATCAACTCGGTATGCGCATCTGTCCAAATATGCTCAAAAACTGAAGACGGGCTCCAAAGTAGCGCAGGGGCAGATAATCGGTTATGTGGGCAAAAGCGGCTTAGCAACCGGACCGCATCTGCATTATGAGTTTTTAGTGCGTGGGCGCCAAGTAGACCCGTCCAAGGCGGTCATGCCTCCGGGGCCTCCTATCGGAAAAAAACTTAAAGATGAATTTGCTTCGGAAGTGGCAGCAGCAAGACTGCTTCTAGATAGTCTAGGTCAGACCGTATCCAATCAACCTAATGAGCCAAGCGTACTTAATTAATACTCAATTGTTCAAGAGTCCGCTCGACCAAGCAATAACTATGCGGAAAAAGAAGATCCGCATCCACAGGTCGACGTGGCATTAGGATTCTTAATGACAAATTGGGCACCATCGATACCTTCCTGATAATCGATTTCGGCACCAACAAGGTATTGATAGCTCATCGCATC
>DFDI01000043.1:3765-18746 GCA_002367635.1 Betaproteobacteria bacterium UBA3031
GCTCTTCCATTGATAGCTCATCGCATCGATCAATAACTGAACCCCGTTTTTCTCAACTTGAGAATCGTCCTCGTTTATCTCCTCATCAAAGGTGAATCCGTACTGAAATCCTGAGCACCCTCCTCCGGATACAAATACCCTCAATTTGAGATCTGAATTACCTTCCTCATCAATCAGCTCTTTGACTTTACTTGCGGCTGACTCAGTAAAAATCAGTTTTTCCGCCTTCTGGGCAACGACTTCCATAATTACTCTCCATTTGCATATGCACGTGAGACTCGAAATAAAACTGCGAGTTTCATAGACAGAACCCCATGAATAACGCCTCTACTTTTAGTCAACTTTCCAGGCTATGGTACCAGACCAAGCCCATTTAATCCCATTTTCTCGTCTAAGCCAAACATTATGTTCATATTTTGAATTGCTTGTCCAGAAGCACCTTTAACCAAATTATCAAGCACCGAAATTACAACAACAGAGCACTGATCTTCAGAGAGCTGCACACCAATCTTACAGAAATTTGATCCTCGAACCGATCGCGTATCAGGGAACTGGCCGCTCGGCAGCATATCCACGAATGGTTCATTCTTAAAGAAATTTTCAAATGACTCTCTAACCAAACTGGAGCCGCCCTCAGTCAGATTCGCATACAACGTTGCCAATATGCCTCGGTTGATCGGTAACAAATGAGGCGTAAACTTCAACTTAACACCCCCTCCCGCTACCCCGCTCAAAACTTCGACTATTTCAGGGTGATGTCGATGGCCATCTAACCCATACGCTTTAAAATTATCACCAACTTCAGAATAAATAATACTCAACTCTTTCTTTCGACCAGCACCACTGGCTCCAGACTTAGCGTCAGCAATCAACGACGCAGGATCAATAAGCCCTGATGCCAAAAGCGGCGCGAACCCCAACTCGATAGCCGTCGCGTAACAACCAGGATTACCCACGACGCGAGCAGTTTTTATTTTTTCTCTGTTGATTTCCGGCAGACCATACACGGCCTCTTCCAGAAGATCCTGGGCAATGTGCTCAGGGCCATACCACTTTTTCCATTGAGAGAGATCTTTCAACCTAAAATCAGCAGCAAGATCAATCACACGCACGCCTGCCGCCACTAACTCTCGAGCTTGCTCCATTGCTACGCCATGAGGCGTAGCAAAAAAAACAACATCACAGCCAATTAATGTGCTCAAGCTGGGTTTCTCAAAAGTTAAATCAACATGCCCTCGCAAACTCGGAAATATGTCCCCAACACTTACACCTTCTTCGGCCCTTGACGTAATTGCTCCGATGCGCGCTTCAGGATGCATGCTAAGTAACCGCATCAGCTCGACACCCGTGTAACCGGTTCCCCCTACAATTCCTACGTTCACCATAAAAAGCTCTATTGTTTATTTAAAATTTACCAATCAACACAACTATACAACATCAATCCAATAAAAAAGGCCGCTGAAGCGGCCTTTTTTGAAAAGTACAGCGTAGAGTTACCGCTTTGAAAACTGCGGTTTACGTCGTGCTTTTTTCAGGCCAACTTTCTTTCGCTCGACTTCGCGAGCATCTCGCGTAATCAGACCAGCCTGTCGCAATGCTGGCTTTAGCGACGCATCGTAATCAACTAGCGCACGAGCAATTCCATGTCGAACTGCTCCCGCTTGGCCTGTCTCACCACCACCCGAGACATTAACCTGTATATCAAATGTCTTTAACGACTCAGTAACCTCGAGCGGTTGCCTCACTAACATTCGTCCAGTTTCTCTCGAGAAAAACTGATCTAAGGGCTTTTTATTAACCACAATATTGCCTGAGCCAGCTTTAATATAGACTCTAGCTACTGCAGCTTTTCGTCTTCCGGTGCCATAATTCGCTTGATTTGCGTAAGCCATCTAAATTACCCTTTTATAGTTCAAGTGCCTGAGGCTGTTGCGCCGTATGCGGGTGCTCTGCACCTGGGTACACTTTTAGTTTTTTGATCATTGCGTAACCCAATGGCCCCTTAGGCAACATACCCTTGACAGCCAATTCCAACGCCCGTCCAGGAAATTTGTCTTGCATCTTTTCAAAGTTTGTTTCGTACAATCCGCCCGGATACCCACTGTGACGATAGTACTTCTTATCTTTGGCTTTATTACCCGTAACCCTCAACTGCCCAGCGTTAACGACGACGACAAAGTCGCCCGTATCAACATGAGACGTATAGATGGCCTTATGTTTACCTCTGAGCCGTCGGGCAATCTCCGTTGCAATCCGACCAAGAACTTTATCTTTCGCATCGACCACATACCAACCGCGATCAACTTCACTCTCTTTTACGCTAATAGTTTTCATTCAAAATCCGTAACTTACACTTCAGTATTGCCGATTCATGCCGGCGAAGGGTACGGATTTTATAATGGCCGCCATTCGGTGTCAACGATAACTCGAGGAGTTAGGTCGTAAGGAGCTTAATCAATCCTCACCAAGTCGTTCTCGCTTGTCCGCCTTTTTTTCAAGTATCGCGGCGATAAACAAACCGATCTCGAACAGTATCCATATTGGAAACGCGAGCAACAACTGAGATATGACGTCCGGTGGCGTAAAAATAGCTGCGAGAACGAAGGCGCCCACAACAACATATGGCCTTGATTCTTTTAACTTTTCTATGCTAACTATACCCATGCGCGTCAAAATGACGACTGCTATAGGTGTCTCGAACGCAAGTCCGAAGGCAAGAAATAAGGTTAAAACAAAATCAAAATACTTTTGGATATCAGTATTCATTTCGACCCCTTCAGGGGTGAAAGCTGCCACAAAATGAAAGACGGTTGGGAAAACGACAAGGTAGGCAAAAAGACACCCCACCAAAAATAGTATCGTGCTGGTAGCGATCAAAGGCACAACCAGACGCTTTTCATGGGTGTAAAGGCCTGGTGCGACAAAGGCCCAGATTTGATACAAAATAACTGGCAATGCCACTACGAATGACGCAAACAGTGTGACTTTTATGGGGACGAAAAACGGTGCGGCGACATCAACCGCAATCATAGTTGAACCTTCGGGTAACGCCTCTATCAAAGGCGCGGCGAGTAAGGAGTAGATATCCCGCGCCCAGTAAAACAGTGTAAAAAACACGATGAACAGAGCAGCCATCGCCTTTATTAAACGATTCCTCAGCTCAATTAAATGTGAGATAAACCCTTCAGCACCAGTCAAGATAGACACCTTTGCAATCGGAAATTTGGCATTTTGTCAAAAAATATCAACCAAGCTCACTGTTTTTTTTGACTTCCACCGATTGATCTTCCTCAGACGATTCTGAGTCGCCTTGAACTGTTTCGCTAATTTTTGAACCGAAACCAAGACCAGCCATCAGGTCGATCCCCTTGGGCAGCTTCCCCGCAACCTCAAGAGACTCTGGGGCGTCTACGCCGCCTTCCTCCTGCTCGGAAACGTCCGGTCGCCTCCCTTCAGAACTTGCCACTTCATCCACTTCGGAACTTGTCGACTCTAGTGCTACACTCGGGTCCGCCTTGGGCTTGAGGTCTTGAAGTCCTTCTTTAACTGTCTTTTGAACACTTTTATCAACATCTTGAACTTCAGACTCAATAAAATTGACCTGTTGAGATACACTATCTTGTATCTCTTCTGCGGTCTCTTTCATCGATTTTTGCAGCGCCTTGAGTTCCTCTAACTGCATCTCCTTACTGATGTCCGATTTGACGTCAGAAACATAACGCTGCATCCGGCCAAAAATGTGGCCTAACGTTCGCGCCACTTTAGGTAGTCGCTCGGGGCCAATAACTACCAGCCCCACGACAGCGATCACCATCATTTCCATGACACCAAAATTAAACATACAGGAACCCGCTCATCCAGTGGACAGATCGACTACGCGTTAGATCGATCTTTAGTCTCAGCCTCTATAACGGTGCTCGAATCCTGCTTATCATTCAGCTCGGCTTTCTTAGCGCCCTCTTCCTCGTTGACTTTGACTCCATCTTTAAATCCCTTAACGGCTTTACCAAGATCGGCTCCAATATTACCTAGTTTCTTGGTGCCGAACACCAAAACAACCACAACCAGAACGATAACCCAATGCCATATACTAAAAGATCCCATTATGCTAACCCCTCACTCTATTCTGTAACTTAACTATTCCGGTAAATCATCGGGGGCAGCGGAGCGTCCCCACCCAATACATGAACGTGCAGGTGAAAGACATCTTGCCGACCCACCTTACCCGTATTAACAATGGATCTAAACCCATTTATTGACCCTGCTTTTGCCGCAAACAAATGCGCCATGCCCATCATTCTACCCAGCAAACCATAATCTTCTTCGGTGACATCCGCAAGTGAACTGATGTGCTTCTTGGGAATTATAAGCAAATGCACAGGGGCTTGAGGATTAATATCCTTAAAAACAAAGAGTTCCTTATCCTCATAAACTGTATCGCTGGGCACCTCGCCGGAGACAATTTTACAAAAAATACAATCTTGCGCCATACCCAGACCATTTCATCAAGTTTATTTCCGACTCGCTTTTTCCTCGAGCCCTGAGATTCCTTCCCGGCGTTCTAACTCACTGGCTACATCACCCATAGAAATATCATGGTACGCCATAACAACCAAAGAATGAAACCATAAATCAGCCAGTTCTCGAACGACGTGATCTGAGTCATCATTCTTAGACGCCATCATGACTTCCAGCGCCTCCTCACCGAATTTTTTGAGCAAATGATCCTGCCCCTTTCGAAACAATTCTTCTGTATAGGAGTTGCCCGTCGCCGACTCCTTCCGACTGGTGATTAAAGCGTGGAGTCGATTAAATACCTCTAGATCATTCATTTTGTCCGTAGATCTCTTCTGCATTTTTGATCACTTTTTCGCTAATAGACCACTGATCTCGTTCCAATTTCTTAAAGAAACAACTATTCCTTCCCGTATGACACGCAATACCGCCAATTTGCTCAACCGTAAATACGAGCGAATCCCCATCACAATCCAGATAAACATCCTTAATCAATTGGTAGTGCCCAGACGACTCACCCTTGAGCCATAATTTACTGCGAGAGCGAGACCAAAAACACGCCCGCCCGCCACTGAGCGATTTTAAAATTGCTTCCTCATTGGCCCAGGCAACCATTAAAATTTTTCCGGAGCCCCAATCTTGGACAACCACCGTCACAAGACCATCAGCGTTCCATTTAATCTCGGACACCCACTCGTAACTCATAACCGGACCTCTATCCCGGCTTGAGCCATGGCCTCTTTGACCTCTCTTACTGACATTTCCCCATAATGAAAAACACTGGCAGCCAACAATGCATCTGCACCACCTTTAAGCACTCCTTCAACAAAGTGTTCTGCGACACCAACCCCACCACTGGCAATGATCGGAATACTCAAAGCATCAGACATTGCACGAGTCAGGGCGATATCAAAACCCTGCTTGGTGCCGTCCTGATCCATACTCGTCAATAAAATTTCGCCCGCTCCAGCTTCCTGCATTCGCAAACCCCATTCTATCGCGTCTAAACCGGTTTCGTTACGCCCTCCATGGGTAAAAACCTCCCAGCCAGAATTAACGCCAGGGCGCGCCTTCGCGTCAATAGCCACAACGATACACTGTGCTCCAAAGAAACTACTCGCCTCTTTTACCAAAATCGGATTCAGTACTGCTGAAGTATTAATGCTCACCTTGTCTGCGCCAGCTTTCAATAGCCTCTGTACGTCAGCGGTCACCCTAACACCCCCACCAACAGTCAAAGGTATAAAGACTTGCTCCGCCACGTCCTCAATGACTTTTAATATCAGTCCTCGTTCATCACTGCTAGCCGTGATATCAAGAAAGCAAAGCTCGTCTGCGCCTTGCTCATCATATCGTTGAGCAACTTCTACAGGGTCGCCCGCATCCCTGAGACTTACAAAATTAACCCCCTTAACGACGCGTCCATTATTGACATCGAGGCAAGGGATGATTCTTTTCGTTAATGCCACTCGCCTGACCCCTCGACTTGGCTAACCATACTTTGCGATTTGATTCGCCTCTTTAAAATCAAAGGCAGACTCATATATCGCACGCCCAGTAATTGCTCCCGTAACACCGTCCGCCTCCAACTCTCTCAGCCTACGAATATCATCGATGGAGTTGATCCCCCCGCTAGCAATAACAGGGATATCCAGAGAAGACGCTAATTCTTTCGTGGATTGTATATTCGCGCCAGTCATCATCCCATCTCGACCAATGTCCGTATAAATAACTGCTTCGACCCCATAACCCTGAAACTTCTTCGCAATATCAGTAACACTGTGCTCGGTCACTTTCGCCCAGCCATCGATGGCCACCTTTCCATCCTTGCCATCAAGCCCTACGATAATATGACGCGGAAATGCTAGACAAGCTTCCTGCAAAAATCCCGGCTTGCGAATCGCAGCGGTTCCAATAACAACGAACGATACTCCCCGATCCAGATAACGCTCTATCGTTTCAAGATCTCGTATGCCACCCCCGACCTGAACAGGAACAGCGCCTCCAATAGCATCCACGATTTCACTTATTGCTCGCTCATTCTCCGGCTTCCCCTCAAAGGCTCCGTTTAAGTCCACTAGGTGAAGTCGCTGAGCACCTAATTGTTGCCAATGCTTGGCCATAGCTAAGGGGTCCTCAGAGAAAACCGTAGCATCCTCCATCAAACCCTGCCGAAGACGAACACAATGTCCGTCCTTAAGATCAATCGCTGGAATCAAAATCATAGAATTTAATTAAGTTTTAAAGTGTCCGAAACTACACAATGAAATGAATAATGCTAGCAAGTCCACCGACCATCCCAATTCAAAAAATTAGACAACAACTTTAGACCTGCGTGTTGACTTTTCTCTGGATGAAACTGAACAGCAACCAGATTTCCGAAGGCTACCGCACTTGTGAAGCTATTACAGTACGTCGTCTCCCCAATGACTGTCTGCGACACAACCGGCTCAACAAAATAACTATGCACAAAGTAAAAATATTCTTGATTATCTATTCCTTCAAAAATAGGATGTGCTCGACAAATCTCGACCCTATTCCATCCCATATGAGGAACTTTGAATTTGACACCCGCGGCATCAGGCTTTTCTGGAGAAAACTTACGAACCTGCCCCAACATTAAACCAAGACCAGGGACGTCACCCTCTTCACTACGCTCAAAAAGAAGCTGCAACCCTATACAAATACCTAAAAATGGTTTTGTCGCCGCAGCCAATCGTATTGGATCAATTAACCTCCTGGACTCCAGCTCTTTCATGCAATCTGGCATTGCCCCTTGACCCGGGAACACGATTTTGTCCGCAATTGCAATGTCGGCTGGATCACCTGAAATCTTAATGACATCAGATGTTCCTAAATGAGCCAAGGCCTTCTCTACTGATCGCAGATTGCCCATTCCATAATCGACTACTACAACCAAAGCCATATTAAACAGTCAACTGACTAGAGTTGCCCCTTAGTTGAAGGAAGAGCACCGCCGCTGCGCACGTCAACGGCCACGGCCATACGAAGTGCGCGGCCAAATGCCTTAAACACTGTTTCAGCTTGGTGGTGCGCGTTGATCCCCTTCAAATTATCAATATGAAGAGTAATCCCCGCTTGATTCACAAAGCCCTGAAAAAACTCTCGGATCACATCAACGTCAAAGTCACCAATACGGCCTCGAACATACTTGACTGAGTACTCTAAACCTGGCCTTCCCGATAAATCAACCACCACTCGTGAAAGAGCTTCATCTAGGGGAACATAGGAATAACCATACCTAAAAATTCCATTTTTATCAGGAAGCGCTTTAGCAAAAGCTTGGCCCAGAGTAATACCGACATCCTCCACCGTATGATGGATATCAATATGAAGGTCTCCCTCAGCCTTTATGGAGAGATCAAATAATCCATGGCGCGCAACTTGGTCAAGCATGTGGTCGAAAAATCCAATCCCAGTGCTGATATCAGATTTTCCAACGCCATCCAAGTTAACCTCTACCCTTATTTGGGTTTCGAACGTGTTTCTTTCGACTTTAGCAATTCTATCCATGGGAGTCTTCAAGCTTAAAAATGATAGATATAAACGGTGCTATTTTATACGAATAACGTCATCCATTAATGCGCGAGGATTAATTGTAAGCGCTTAAGCATCTCTCCGACCATCTCCTCTGTTCCAACGGTGATGCGAAGAAATTCCTCAATACGCGCTGGCCTAGTGAAGTGCCGCACAAGAATATCGGCTTGTCGAAGCTCTTGGTGGAGCGATCGAGCTGAAAGCCGCTCATGACGCACAAACACAAAATTAGTCGCCGAAGGCAAAACCAAAAAACCTAACGCCGATAAGCCGGACGAGAGCTTTTCACGATTTCGCATAATGTCGAGCCGCACTTTATCTAAGTAATCACGATCTTGAATCGCAGCAATCGCTCCAGCTGAAGCAAGCCGATCAACAGGGTAAGAGTTGAAACTATCCTTAACTCGATGCAAAGCCTCAATTAAATCGGCATGGCCCAGGGCGTACCCAACGCGCAACCCTGCTAGCCCATAAGACTTAGAAAGAGACCGAGTCACCAGGAGGTTCGGGAACTCTTGGATAAGTACTGCAGCAGATTCCGCGCCAAAATCGACATAAGCCTCATCAATGACCACCGTACTGTCAGATTGGCTTTCCAGTAATCTGCGAATTGAAGGAAGTCCAAGATCAATTCCAGTGGGCGCATTTGGATTAGGCAGAATAACGCCACCATTCCCTTTTGAGTAATCTTCTATTTCGATGAGGAAATCAGCGTTTAGCGGAACTTCCTCATAAGACAAATCAAACAATCGACAATAACTTGGATAAAAACTGTAGGTAATATCTGGAAAAAAAACTGGCTGGTCGGACTTAAAAAGCGCGCGAAAAACATGCGCCAGCACTTCGTCTGAACCGTTACCCACAAAAACATTATCGACCGTTAAATCCTCCAAAGAGGCAACCGCCTCGCGCAGATCTAAGCAGCGCGGGTCTGGATACAATCGCAGGTCATCACCCACACACCTTAAAATCGCCTCGATCGCTTTTTTACTGGGTCCGTAGGGACTTTCGTTCGTATTGAGTTTAATGACCGTTTTCGAATCAGTCTGCTCTCCAGGAACGTAGGGGCTCAGCCGGCTAACCACATCACTCCAGAAACGACTCATGACTGAAATCTCTTTTCGGCCGATCGAGCGTGAGCTTCTAACCCTTCCGCGCGCGCTAGTTTGGCTGCAATACGACCTAAATCTCGCGCTCCAGATTCGCTGACCTCAATCAAACTTGTGCGCTTCTGAAAATCATAAACACCTAACGGCGATGAAAAACGAGCAGTTCCCGACGTCGGTAACACGTGATTAGGACCAGCACAGTAATCACCAAGGGCCTCGGATGTATACCTACCCATAAATATCGCGCCCGCGTTATCTATCTGATCTAGCAGTAACCCAGGCTCCTCAACAGAGAGCTCCAGATGCTCTGGAGCAATGCTATTTGCGATTTTGCACGCCTCATCAAGATCTTTAACAAGAATCAGTGCGCCGCGATCCTCTAACGATTTTTTGATCACTGACTTTCGCGGCATTTCGGGTAGTAATGCCGCAACCCTTTCTTGCACTCGAGACAAAAATGACTCATCGTTCGTGATCAATATTGATTGAGCCAACTCATCATGCTCGGCCTGAGAAAAAAGATCCATAACTATCCAGTCAGGATCAGTCTTTCCATCACAAATTATCAAAATCTCCGAAGGGCCCGCGATCATGTCAATACCAACGGTCCCAAACACCTTTTTCTTTGCTAATGCTACGTATGCGTTACCTGGGCCAACGATCTTGTCTACTTTATTAATCGTCTGAGTCCCGTAAGCAAGTGCTCCGATCGCTTGCGCACCACCGATTTTATATACCCGATCTACTCCAGCAATATGCGCCGCCGCCAACACAGCAGGATTAACCACGCCGTTTGGCGCAGGCGCAACCATCACGATTTCTTTAACGCCAGCAACTCGAGCTGGGATTGCATTCATCAATACAGAGGATGGGTAAGCCGCTTTACCTCCAGGAACATAGAGACCAACCCGAGCTAGAGGAACAATCTTTTGGCCCAGAAGAGTCCCTGACTCGTCTCGATAAGACCATGAGTTCTGTACCTGTCGCTGGTGGTAACTCTCGATTCGATGCGCAGCATCCATCAAGGCGTCGGCAACTTCACTATCGACAGCACTCAGAGCGGACTCCAAAACCTCTGCACCAACCGTCAAATCTTCGATCAAAGCCGCTTGAGTCCGATCATACTTATTGGTGAGCGCAATGAGCGCAGCGTCCCCATGCCTACGGATCTGCTGAAGTATGTCATCCACGACAATCTCAATAGCCGAAGCGGAACGCTCCTCAAAAGCCAACGTCTCTCTCAATTGTTGATCGAAATCAGCGTCCGCGTACTTAAGAACCTTAATCATTGGAACTCTTCATTTGACTCACCATCAGCCCAAATGCATCTATGATTGGCTGCACCATCGCATGCTTTAGCTTTAATGATGCCGCACTCACAATTAATCGCGAGCTGATCTGACGCACCTCCTCCACAGCCACAAGTTTATTCGCTTGTAGCGTTTTACCACTCGATACAAGATCAACAATCACATCAGCTAAGCCGACTAAAGGTGCGAGTTCCATTGAGCCATAAAGTTTAATTAAGTCAATATGGACTCCCTTCTGGGCGAAATGATTCCGTGCAGCTTTAACATATTTAGTGGCCACTCTAAGACGCGCCCCAGAACGAATGACATTGTTGTAATCCATCCCCTCCGGTACGGCCACCATCAATTTGCATCGAGCAATTCCCAGATCTAATGGCTCAAACAAGCCCTCCCCATCATGCTCGAGTAAGACATCCTTACCCGCAACCCCTAGATCAGCAGCTCCTCTTTGAACATACGTAGGCACGTCACTTGCACGCACAATGATAATGCGCAACCTAGGGTCAGAAGTCCCAATGATCAGTTTTCTCGATCTTTCGGGGTCATCGATCAGATTTATCCCCATGCCCTTTAAAAAGGGCAATGTATCTTCAAGGATGCGCCCTTTAGATAGAGCCATCGTGACGAATTCACCAGATTTAACCAATGCTATAACCTCAATAATTTATGAAAAATAACCAATAACCAGCTACTCAAACTACTAATTGGTAACGCGCTTAATTCTTGCCCCTAAACGCCCAAATTTTTCTTCAATACGCTCATAACCCCGGTCCAGATGGTAAATACGACCTACAACGGTCTCACCAGAAGCGATTAGGCCAGCAATGATCAATCCAGCAGACGCACGAAGGTCTGTGGCCATTACCTCAGCTCCAGTAAGTGAAGAAACTCCCTGAATAACCGCCATATTACCTTGGATTTCAATCTTCGCGCCTAACCGTGTGAGCTCTTGTACATGCATGAATCTGTTCTCGAAAATAGTTTCCGAGATGGTACTTGTACCATCGGCAATTGTATCAAGCGCCATAAACTGGGCCTGCATATCCGTCGGAAATCCAGGATAAGGTGCGGTCTCTACGTCTATTGGATTCAACCGGCCCGATACAATTAAAAGTAAATTGTCCCCCTCATGCTTGATTACAGCGCCAGCTCCAGCAAGCTTTGACGTGATAGAACTTATTATGTTCGTATCCACGCCTTTGAGTAACAATTCCCCGCCAGTCGCCGCCACTGCGGTCATATAGGTGCCGGCCTCGATCCTATCAAACATAACAGCGTGGTCAAATCCACTGAGCGACGCAACGCCTTCAATCCTAATCGTCTCGGTACCTACACCCGTAATTTTAGCTCCCATAGCCAATAGGCACTTAGCAAGGTCCACAACCTCGGGCTCCATCGCCGCATTTCTCAAAATGGTGACACCATCAGCCAATGTTGCGGCTAACATAAGGTTTTCTGTACCCGTAACCGTCACAAGATCAAAAACAATCTCCGCGCCCACTAATCGTTCAGCACTAACAGAAAGATACCCTTGGTCAATTTCCACAAGAGCACCCATAGCCTCAAGGCCCTTAATGTGCTGATCGACTGGACGCTGTCCTATCGCGCACCCACCCGGCAGGGACACCCGCGCTTTACCGAATCGAGCCACCAGCGGCCCTAAAACCAATATCGAAGCACGCATGGTCCGCACTAATTCATAAGGTGCTTCCAGCCGACTCACATCACTCGCCGACAACACCACCCCCATCTTCTCATCCAGCTCAACATCAACGCCAATATGCCCTAGAAGGGTCAGCATCGTTGTGACGTCGTGCAGATGGGGCAAATTACGAATTCTGACGCTTTCGGCAGTCAAAAGACTCGCACAGAGTATCGGAAGCGCAGCATTCTTCGCACCCGAAACCTTAACTTCGCCAAAAAGCTCTACTCCGCCTTGGATTACAAGCTTTTCCACCCTAACCTTCTTGAGCTTCCCATTCAATCGGGCTGAATGTCTTCATGGATAGTGCGTGGATCTCGCTTCTCATACGATCACCCAAAACCGCATATACGATCTGGTGACGTTGCAGTCGGCTCTTGCCATCAAAAGCCGTGCTCACAATGACCGCCTCAAAATGTTGGCCATCACCGATCACCGTAATGTGAGTACAGGCTAACGAATCCTCGATATACGTTTTAACATCATCTGGAGTAACCATAAATTTATCCTGTTTAACCTCGGAGCTTATAACCACTCCGAATTAGTGACAAACATCCCAATGATAAGAACAAACTCACCAGTGAAACAACGCAAATGCTGATTTCAATCGGCACATCAGACCTGCCAAAGAACCCAGCACGAAATCCATCAATCAAGTAAAAAAATGGGTTGGCATGGGAGATCATCTGCCAAAGTGGCGGCAGACTGTCTACCGAATAAAAAACTCCGGATAAAAACGTCATGGGCAAAATAACGAAGTTTTGAAAGGCTGCCACTTGGTCAAACTTATCCGCCCAAATTCCCGCAATGAGGCCGAGTGAGCTCAGTATAACGCCCCCGCAGGTACCAAAAAACAAGATATAAAAAATATTACTGATGGGGACACTCACAAAAAACATAGACGCAATGATTACACCTGACGCTACGAGCAACCCTCTCAGGCAAGCTGCAGAGATATACGCGGCAAAAAGCGCGTGGTGAGATAGCGGGGTAAGAAGAATAAAAACGATATTGCCCATCATTTTTGACTGGGCCAAACTAGAAGACGTATTCGCAAAAGAATTTTGCAGCAAACTCATCATGGCGAGTCCTGGGACTAGAAACGTCAGATAATCGATTTCTAAATCAGGATAAACGCTGATTCTGTTTTTGAGGGCGTGAGAGAAAATCAGCAGGTAAAGGAGGGCGGTGAGAACCGGCGCGCCGACAGTTTGGACGGCAACCTTCCAAAACCTTAAAACTTCCTTCAAAAAAAGAGTACTAAACCCTGACATCTTATTCTGACCGCTCCGGGCTAGCTCTCATGATCGACAGAAAGACATCCTCAAGATCTTCATTTTCCGTCTCCAGCGTATCGATCTCATACTCCAACTCGCGTACGAGTCGAAGGATACCTTCAATCTCCGAGGGAGATGGTACTCTAGCAAGGTATTCCCCTGACTCAAGAAACACCGTATCAGGCAGAAGAGCTTCCAAAGGAGATGAATTTGCTTTCGCCGGCTGTTTGACGCGAAAACGAATCACACACTCCTTATCCCTTTGCAGCAAACGATCCGTAGACTCAATCATCACGAGCTCACCATTTTTAAGCATTCCGATACGGCTACAGAGACTCTCAGCCTCCTCTAGGTAGTGCGTCGTGAGCACTATCGTGTGGCCCTCATCATTTAACTTTTGAATGAACGACCAAAGATTCTTTCTTAAATCCACGTCGACCCCAGCGGTCGGCTCATCTAATATGATTACAGGAGGCCGATGCACTAATGCCTGAGCAACCAAAACTCGCCGCTTCATACCTCCTGACAGCGATCGCATGTTGGCATTCGCTTTGTCTGTCAGATTTAAGCCGAACAATATTTCGTCTATCCAAGCATCATTTTTTTTAATCCCGAAGTATCCCGATTGGAACGTCAGTGTTTCTCTAACAGAAAAGAAGGGATCAAATACCAATTCTTGAGGAACAACTCCTAGAGCACGCCGAGCAGATTGATAGTCTCCCGACACGTCATAGCCCATGACTTTTATTGATCCGTGGTCAACACGGCAAAGTCCTGCCACGGAATTAATCAACGTTGTCTTCCCCGCTCCGTTTGGCCCAAGAAGCCCAAAAAACTCACCTCGAGGAACCGAGAAACTAACATTTCTCACCGCTTTAACAGCACCGAATGATTTCGAAACTGCATCAATCTCAAGAGCGGGGCGCACCTTATCATCCATAAGAAGTGTATTTCAGCTTATCTTTAAGAGGTCAGTAACGCCGTACAAACTAACGAGCCCTCTCAACGTATTAGGCAACGACTTAAATACCACCTTATTACCAGAAGCCCTTACACACTCCAACATAAAAGCAATTGCAGAAGAATCCATTTCCCGCACGTTCGCAAAGTCAATCGCGAGATGCCCTTGCCTCAACGCAGCTTTAGCTTCCTCAAGCCGCTCTACATAAGTCATCATGGTTAACTCACTCCCCAGACTGAATGAACCCGGATCTGCCGCGATCATCACTGCTGCGCTCCGCCGTCATTACTGGAACCTTGGGCATTTTTCTGCCTGAGCGTCTCAATTAATCCATCGATCCCAGACGATTTGATCTCTCTTTGAAAAAGACTGCGGTTGTTAACAATCAAACTGGCGCCATCGATTTGCAAATCGAACACTTTCCATTTGCCATCGATTAACTCCATATCGTAATTCAAGGCGATCGGCTGAGCCACCGCTGTAGGCAATTTAATCGATGACTCAACAAGCGCCCATTTTGGATTGCCCGAAGGGCGAAGGGGTAAAACT
>DFDI01000043.1:18961-19306 GCA_002367635.1 Betaproteobacteria bacterium UBA3031
TTGAACCTCAACGAACTCAATTGTTTTTGCCATGTCCCCAGCAGAGACATCAGCGTCAGTCTCAACCAGATGCATGATTTTACCAACAACATCTCTGACAAGCTGGTCAGGCTTGACGTCTAAACCAAACACATTTGACGCGCTAAGTGCGAACAAAAAACAAACACTGACTACTGAATTAGCAACCTTCATCGAAAACCTCTAGCTCATTGAAATAATTGGGCCATGCAACTAATCAGCATTTTTTTCAGACATCTTTCCATACAAAAACTGACCAATCACCTTCTCCAACACAATAGCAGACTGTGTAATACGAACACGGTCCCCGTCCTCTAAATTTTCAAG
>DFDI01000043.1:19558-19704 GCA_002367635.1 Betaproteobacteria bacterium UBA3031
GCGCCTCCTGGATCAATCCCCACAAACTGGTCACCCAAAAGTCCAGAGGTAAGGATCGAGACAGAACTATCGGCGGGAAACTGGAATTGCTTATCTAAATTAAGCCTAACCACAGCCCTAAGACTTTGGTTACTAAAAGTTACGCT
>DFDI01000033.1:0-383 GCA_002367635.1 Betaproteobacteria bacterium UBA3031
GTAATCCTCTCAATCGCCTTCCCTGACAAAACTGGGTGAGTACAGTAGGCAAGAACCTTCTTAGCCCCGTTTTTCTTAAGTGCGGCGGCTGCTTCACAAAGAGTATTGGCCGTATCGACCATATCATCCATCAAAACACACGTTCTACCACTCACCTCACCAATAATGTTCATTACGGTGGATACATTAGGTTTAGGCCGACGCTTATCGATAATCGCCAAATCCGACTCAAGCCTTTTTGCTAGCGCCCTTGCACGCACTACGCCGCCAACATCGGGAGATACAACAATTAAATCCTCATAACCACACTTCCAGATATCTCCCAGGAGGATTGGTGCCGCATAAACGTTATCCACCGGTATATCAAAAAATCCTTGAATTTG
>DFDI01000033.1:516-31397 GCA_002367635.1 Betaproteobacteria bacterium UBA3031
TCAAAAAATCCTTGAATTTGATCCGCATGCAGATCCATCGTCAACAGTCGATCTACTCCGGCAGCTTGGAGGCAATTAGCCACGACTTTAGCGCTAATCGCCACTCGCGCAGACTTCGGTCTACGATCTTGTCGGGCATATCCTAGATAAGGTATGGCCGCCGTAATGCGTCCGGCCGAAGATCGCTTGAGCGCGTCAACCATCAACAATATTTCCATCAAACTTTCGTTAGTCGGGGCGCACGCTGACTGAAGGACGAACACATCTCGGCCGCGCACGTTTTCAAGCAACTCGACCATCACCTCGCCGTCACTAAACCTCCCGACGGTAGCACGACCCAGGCCGATATTTAAATGCTTAGCAACCTGTGCAGCTAGGATGGGATTCGCATTCCCAGTAAATACCATCAAACTTTCGTAGGCCATACTGTCGTCGCTCTCCCGGAAAAGTCCTAATTTAGTTCGCGCTACAGTAACCAGCAGCACGAAGCAATGATTATTGAGATGAAGCTCAAACGCTTTAAAAACTATCGCTTCAGCTCGAAATATGGCTGGGGAGGAAGGATTCGAACCTTCGCATGCTGGAATCAAAATCCAGTGCCTTAACCAACTTGGCTACTCCCCAAAAACTTGTCTTCCTAATCACCCGTAAAATCAAATAACGGATGGTGATCCAATCCTCGAGCCACAAACCCAAACCAGTACGGCGGCACTTTCGCAAGTAGCGCCTTAGCTCGCTCTGGATCCGCAAACGGACAGAATATGCTTGACCCCGACCCACTCATTGCAGCGGGCCCGTACTGCCCCAACCACTCTAGCGCCGACTGCACCTCTGGATACAAACGACATACCGTATCCTGCAGATCATTCCGGCCCTCATGTGAGGAAAAGTCCGCTATTTTGATGGGTTTAGAATTTCGTGTCAATTCCGAGTCACCAAACACTGATGCTGTGGAAACAGAACAATTTGGATGAACAACCAAGTAAGAAGCCTCCCCAAGGTCCATCGGAGAGAACTGCTCGCCAATTCCCTCGGCAAAAGCATTGCGTCCAAAGATAAAAAATGGCACATCAGCACCAAGTGAAACAGCCAGTTCCTGTAACTCCTGCCTTGTGAGATTAAGCGCCCATAGCTTATTCATCACCAAAAGAACCGTTGCCGCATCTGAGCTGCCACCTCCGAGGCCACCTCCATGAGGAATACGTTTCACCACATCAAGCTCAACACCTTGATTAACAGAATATCGCTCCACCAACAATCGCGCCGCCCGGACCGACAAATCATCAGCATCAGACCACGAATGGTGCGACACGCGCCGCACCTCATTTTGGGGCGTCAATCTAAACCCAATTGAATCGGCAAAATCGATCAGCCGAAATACGGTTTGAAGCGAATGATAACCATCATCACGTTTCCCAATAATCCGTAAAAGCAAATTAAGCTTTGCTGGCGCAGGGAAATAATCAAAGCCCTCCCGCATCGTCACAAATCAAGCCTTTTCCATTTATCTAAGACGAACCGAATTTTTAGATCTTCAAATTCAAGCCTCATGACTCGAGGAAGCATAGATCCCTCAGCGTATTGCTCAAAAGTAATTTTCCACCCATCTTGCTCGAGATAGGTCAAGCGTTGCTGGCTATCTCTGGCGGCCAAATGATCCACAACCACCTCGGGGTTTACTCGCCCTCGAGCCCAATACTTCAAGCCATTTAGAGGCAAACTCCAACCCAGCACCCGCTGGGTTAACTCTTCTACCGAAGGCGCTTCATAGACCTGATCTTTCGTCTCCAAGACAGCACCTGCACGAGGAGAGACCAATATCACAGCAATAATCGACCCCGTAGGCGCGTAAACGTCAACGGCATCAATATCAGCGCGATGACTCCACTTGATTCGAGCCGAGGAGCCCTCTTTTCCCATCTTCGCCGCAATACGACCCGAGACCTCAAATTCGTCGTGCACGAACGGGGTCGTCGGCAGTCTCTTCTCTTGAAATAGCGAACAACCTGTCACAAGGACACTCAGAACAACACAAAATACACAGACCTTAATCGACCCCATACCGCTTCACTGTGTCGAGCAAAACATCGTTGTCAGGAAATTGGTCTAAGGCGCTCGTCCAAACGGATTTAGCGTCAACCTCAAGACCTACAGCCCAAAGCGCTTCGCCCAGGTGAGCCGCTATTTCGGGATGACGCTCTAGCTCATAGGCTCTTTGCAGCAACGCGATGCTTTTATCGTAATTCTTCAGCTTAAATTCAATCCACCCCATGCTATCAATAAATACAGGGTCATCTGGAGACAATTCAAGGGCACGGACAAGCAGCATTTTAGCCTCGTCGAATCGATCCGTTTTATCTACAAGCGTGTATCCCAACGCGTTGTAGGCCTGCGCGCTATTAGGCTGCAACTCCATCAAACGTCTCAGCCTTATCTCTAAGATATCAAGGCGACCAATTTGTTCTGCCGCCATAGCCGAACTGTACAAGAGACTAGGCTCATCCACCCTCGCGCTCAAACCATCGTCAAGAACACGAAAATACTCTTCAAGCTTCCCCGACTCTCGATACATCATGCCTTGCAGCTCAACAAACGCGACAAAATGCTCTGGGGTCTCGTTCGCCCTTTGTTTAAGGTAATCGATTGTCAACTCAAGACCCTCTGAGACCAACTTGAGCTTCGCCAAATGCGATTGCGCCTCAATGAATCGTACGCCCTTAGGCACACTAGAAAACCAATTTTTAGCCGTTTCAAGAGAATTTAATTTTTCATCAATGAGGCCTAATTGGAAATAGGCAGAGGCTCGATCTTCGTACCCTAGAGAAAGAGCTCGATGAACCCGATCTTTGGACTCCTCAAACCTCTCGACCTCGAACATTACTAGCGCAAGAGTGAACCGCACATTGGCATTACTGGCATCATCTCGTGCCATATGCTGTAGATGAGGAATCGCATCCTCGTAACGTTCTTCTCGAATCAAATCCCCTACGACACTAGCGCGCACAACACCTGCCTCTGGATGAAACTCAAGAAAGTCAGATAGAAATTTAATAGATTGAGCGCTATCAATTTTTCTTAAAGCGGAAGCCTGCAACAAAGCAGCATCTTCCGAGCGAGGCTGAAAACCCAATGCATTATCAGCATGCATGCTGGCTTGTTCAGCAAACCCGGCTCTAAAAGCCGACTGACCAAGCAATAACGATTTAAGCGCAGAATCTGGCAAGTTTAATGTGACATCCGATAAAAATCGATACGCACCCTCTCGATCCTGTGCGCTGCCTGCCAAATCACCTACATATTGAAGTTTCTTATCTATAGCACTCTCATTATTAGCCAAAAACTCTCGAATTAAAGGTCGAGCAACATCAAATTCGTTGTTCCTCAAAATCACCGTCAAGTAAACGAATTTAGCCTTGGTTGAATCAGGGACTAATCGAAACCAAACTTTTGCGGCCTCTAGAGCAAGGTCCAGCCTACGTGCAACATTCGCGGCATCGGCGGCCATCTCTGCGATGTCAGCTCTCTCCTCACTCCGTAGCATATCCACCAATGTCTCCGCGGAAAGCTCATAAAGCTTATTGTGTTTCGCAAATTCAGCGATCAAGAATTTCAACATCAGATCAGAGCGAAACGCACCACGTGGACGATCTCGTCGACGTTGCTCCTGCAGCGGATTGAATTCGTCAATATCAGACTGCTCCTGAGCCACCCACATGTCGTAGGAAATTGCCGAGGGACAAGAGAGGCACTCGTTAGCAGGGGCTCCGGTCGCAGCAAGCGCTGAAGGCGGCACCAGACAAACAAAAAAAGCCGCAAAGAGTGGTAACAATATCTTCATAATTAACTCAAAAGGTAGTCCTCAAAGGACTTTTGATCACAATTAATGTAAAAAATTCACATTGACTAGCAACCAATTATGCACCCAGCCTTCAAAGAAGAGTTAAGTTTAGGTATATTACCCCACTTACTCTGGCCAGTTCGCCTCGAGACTTTATCAAACGATATTGTTACAGTCGCACACTGAGTCGGATCAACACAGACCGTTAACACCAAGCTAAAGTCGTAAAAAATATGGCCCATCAAGATAACCCACTTACATTATCAGCCTCAGGACTCACCCGCAGGTACGGCAACAATATCGCTGTCAGTGATGTGTCTTTATCGCTGCGCAAGGGGGAAATAATAGGCCTACTGGGGCCCAATGGCGCAGGCAAGTCAACGACGATGAAAATGATCACTGGCAACCTAGCCCCCACCGAAGGATCCATTCAGGTGTGCGGCATCGACCTAATTGATGACCCAATCGCCGCAAAAACAAAAATTGGCTACTTACCCGAGATTCCTCCCTTATATAAAGAATTGCGTGTCAACGAGTACTTAAAGCTTGTGGCCAAACTGCATAAAGTATCCGCAAAAAGAATACACGTAGCGATTGATCATGCTAAGGAAAGAACGGGGTTGACTGAAATGAGCCAGCGCCTCATCGGCTCACTATCAAAAGGCTTTCAGCAACGCGTTGGTATCGCACAAGCAATCATCCATGAGCCTGAAGTCGTGATCCTAGATGAGCCTACCGTTGGATTGGACCCGAATCAAATTATTGAAATTCGTTCTTTAATTAAAGAGCTAGGTAAGAGCCACAGCGTCATTCTCTCAACACATATACTTCCTGAGGTCGAGGCGATTTGTGACAGCGTTAAAATAATGCACAAAGGACGGGTTGTTTTCGATGACGGAATCGGCGAGTTAAGACAATTTCGATCCGGGAAATCAATCCAAGCCTCTTTCCGCAATCCACCTACCCAAACTCTGCTCGAGAACACGCTAAGCAATGTAAAAATTACCACCATCCGGGAAGGCGTGTATCGCATCTCTGGGCTTGAATTAGAACATGATCCGACTGACGACCTGGTGCAAATCAGCGTTAATAAGGGCTGGGGGTTGTTTGAGCTGGTGGGTGCTCAGGCGAGCGTTGAAGAAGTGTTTGTAGAACTCACCACTCAAGACATCGTCTCGATGTGATGTCCCTGACAACTACTATGCATTCAAAAAATACACAATGATTATTGTTATCGCACTAAAGGAACTCCGGTCGATGTTTGCCTCTCCACTGGCCTGGGTCGTCCTAGCCTTTGTTCAGGGGTTTTTGGCTAATGTTTTTCTCAAACAAGTTGATACATTCATGATAATTCAAGGGCAACTCGCGAGAACACCAAATGCTCCCGGATTGACTGAGCTAACGATTGTTCCCATGTTCGGGGCTGCACAAATGGTTTTATTAATGTCTATTCCGCTCCTAACAATGAGACTGATCTCCGAGGAAAAACGCAATCAGACCATGGCGCTTCTTGTGTCTGCCCCGATATCCATGATGCAAATTATTGTCGGTAAATTTGTAGCGATGACGATCTTCTTGTGCCTCATCCTCACACTCATTGCCGCCATGTCACTGTCGCTACTATTTGGTGGTGCAGTCGATCTAGGGTTGATCATCGCAAATCTATTTGGTCTTTTATTGTTGGGCATGGCCTTTTCCTCGATTGGAATTTTTATTTCATGTCTAACAGTGCATCCCGTCGTGGCAGCAGTAATGACTTTGGCTGTCTTTATGGGCTTCTGGGTGATTGGGCTCGCGGCATCGGATCCAAGCAGTTGGCTTAACTGGGTTTCAATCTCTAAGAGATTCGAAGGATTCATGGACGGATATATTTCACTACCAGACGTCACCTTCTTCTTAGTTGTCATTGCTCTCTTTATTTTTTTATCCATTCGAAAACTTGATTCGGAACGGCTGAGCTCATGAAAATTAACGCAAAATTAAGATTCCAATTGCTCATACAAAACGGGGTATTCGTAGGCCTTTTGCTTGGCATTGCCGCCGTTGTGATTTTTCTGGCTGAAGAATCTAATATTCGATGGGACTTAACTCACAGTCAGCGGAACACTCTGTCTACCGCAACAATTGAGACTCTCAAAAAAATCGATAGCCCCATTACGATTACTGCGTTTGTCACTACCGACGCAGAGGGTGATCTACGCCAACCTATTGTCAACTTTCTCACACCGTATCAGCTGGAAAAAAATGACATTCAGTTTAACTTCATCAACCCCAGAGAAGATCCATTCGCCGCCAAGAGAGCTGGGGTTACTGTCAACGGCGAATTAGTCATTGAGCTGAAGGGTCGAACTGAAAAACTCAAGACGTTGAACGAACAAGATTTAACCAACTTACTCATTCGCCTGATGAGAAATAATCAACGCGTTATCACAGCTTTAGTCGGACATGGCGAGGGGGACTTCTCCCGCCAGGGGAGCAAAGACCTAAGTGACCTTGGCAAAAAACTTTCAGCGCGCGGCTTTCAACTTGATGTCTTAAACTTCGCATCCGGACAAGACCTTGAACCTAACCAGTCAGTATTAATCATTGCCGCCCCAACAGTCACGTTGCTTCCCGGCGAGGTGAACCGCATCAAACGATACCTCGAAGGTGGCGGCAATCTCCTTTGGATGATAGGCGATGCAACCACAGCAGGATTAGATCCTATCAGCGAGCATCTTGGTGTTGCGCTGCCTGCTGGCGTTGTCGTTGATCCTAGCGCCCGCCTTCGAAGCGGATCCGTCGCCCTTTCCATCGCGCAAAGTTATGCCGATCATCCCATAACTGAATTAATGAACGTGAACACAGTATTTCCTTACGCTCGAGGCATTTTCGAGTCCGACAACAAGGACTACCGCTTCACCCCATTAATCACTGTCGCACCGCAAGGATGGATTGAAACCCAGGGCTTAAAAAATGCCACCTTCCAAGAGGGAGAGGATAAAAAAGGCCCCATCACGATCGCAGCCACACTTGAAAGAAGCATAAAAGATAAAGTTCAAAGAGTTGTCATCGTTGGGTCGGGCGTGGCATTTTCGAATGAATTCCTAGCGTCCCTGGGAAATGCTGATTTAGTAACAAATATCATCAATTGGATCTCGGGTGATGAACTACTAATATCAATAGAGCCCAAATCGCGTGTCGATATGTCCTTGAATCTACCGCCCATTGCGATTTCTTTAATTGTTACAGGCTTTTTGTTTGCAGGTCCGATTGGGTTATTAATTGCCGGGACGCTGATTTGGTGGCTTAGGCGAAGGGCATGAGGTCGCGACTATTAATTAATTTTCTTCTAATCTTAGTTCTGGCCTGTCTTGGCGCCTATCTCCTTTGGGACCGAGAGCCATCATCTGCGTCACCCGATCGATTAGTCATGCTGGATCGGGATCAAATCGCACGCGTCTCAATCCTGAAAAATAAGGACTTTGAGATCGATATGACGAGGAATTCACAAACATGGTTGATTACAAAACCCTTTAGAGCACGAGCAAATTCTGAAGTTGTCAAACTTATTCTCGACCTCACCGATGCATTTATCATCAACGAGATTAAAAATTCTCCTGAGAATCTCGGGTTTAATCCGCCGCAATATACCGTAAGTTTAGACCAAGAAACGATTAAATTCGGCAGCATAAACGAAGTTACTAATGAGCAATACATTCAGGTTGGCAGTCACACTTTCCTCACTAAAACACATCACGGGTACAACCTGCCCCACGACCCTATCAAGGTGGTTGACCGCAGAATTTTAGGGGTCGAAGAAATTCCAATTCTATTGAAAGCCAACTCATGGCGCGCAGAACGTCAAGAGAACCAGTCATGGGCCGTGATGGCTGCAGATAACAATCTAATGACCATTGCTTCTTCCAAAATACAAATATGGGTTGCTGGATGGCGCTCTACAGCCGCGACCAAAATAGAACTCACCAATGAGGCACCCGGCCCCATATATGAATCGGTATCAATCACATTCGAAAACGGCAATCAAGTCGTAGTTTCAATAGAAAAAGATAGCGATGGTTATCTCTTGCGCCGGTCTGATGAAACTGTTGCCTACAGAATCGGGCACGATGCTGGCCTTAGATTGATTGACCCCTATGAGGTCGCACGAACACTGTAAGTGAGAACATCGTCGAATGCCTGAATTACCAGAAGTTGAAATCACCAAACAAGGCATAGAACCCTTTCTGGTCGGTCAGTCCATAAAAAAGTTTATTGTTCGCAATCGAAAACTTCGATGGCCGATTCCAGAAAAACTCGAATCAACGTTAGCGGGCCTTAAGGTCAAATCAATTGATCGCAGAGCAAAATATATAATAATTGACTGTGGCGCCGGCTGGCTACTCATCCACCTCGGGATGTCAGGCAGCCTGAGGGTACTCAACTCCCCGAACGACTCCGCCACAAAACACGACCATTACGACATTCTCTTAGCCAACGACACCATAATTCGCTACCGCGACCCTCGTAAATTCGGCGCCTTACTGTGGACACGGCAAAATCCCACAATCCACCGCTTAATAAAAAATCTCGGACCAGAACCACTTGACCAAGACTTTGATGGAAATGTTTTATATCAAAATTTACGCACTAAATCCTCTTCCATCAAATTACAGATCATGAACAATCAAGTGGTTACTGGGGTGGGTAATATCTATGCCAACGAATCATTGTTTCATGCTGGGATCCGCCCAACGCGCCGCGCCAATTCAATTAGCCGAGAAAAGCTACACATTTTAGTCACAGCAATTAAAAAAACCCTCACAAAAGCCATCCAATCGGGGGGCAGCAGTCTGAGAGACTTCTATTTAACAGATGGATCTACCGGATATTTTCAACATGAATATAAGGTTTATGGGCGTGACGGCGAGAAATGCCACATCTGCGACACACCAATTAAAACCGTCACATTAGGACAACGATCATCTTTTTATTGCCCGACATGCCAAAAGTAACTTAACTTGGGCTCTGAATCGCCTTCATTAACCGCTCATATTTTTGCAATAACTCATCTTTGCTCTCAACCCTCATTGGATTGAGAGGAATACAATCAACGGGACACACCTCTTGACACTGCGGGTTATCAAAATGGCCAACACACTCAGTACATTTGTCGGCGTCTATCTCGTATATATCCTCTCCTTGATAAATCGCGTCATTCGGACATTCTGGCTCGCACACATCACAGTTAATACAGTCATCCGTTATCAGCAGGGCCATTAATCCCTCCCGGACACACTCAGTTTTTTCTGAATATATTTGAGCACAATCGGATTAACGAACGTAGAGACGTCTCCACCGAGTACGGCGATCTCCCTTACCATCGTCGCGGATATGAATGTGTATTTTTCAGCTGGTGTTAAAAATAGCGTTTCAACATCGGGATACAAGTTACGGTTCATACCGGCAAGTTGGAATTCATACTCAAAATCAGAAACCGCACGCAATCCGCGAAGGACGATCTGCGCTCCCTGCGTTTGAATAAAGTCCATGAGCAGCCCCCGAAAACCGGTTACCGATACATTGTTAAAAGGTTTGAGTGCCTCTCGTGTAATGGCGACACGCTCATCCAAAGAAAATAAGGGGTTTTTTGCACGGCTGTCCGCCACCCCCACAATAACCTCATCAAAAACAGATGAAGCACGACGCACGAGATCCTCATGACCAGCAGTCAACGGATCGAATGTCCCCGGGTATACCACTCTGTTTATTTTATTTTTCATCTTGGTTTCGATACTCCCATAGCGCGAAGTGAACACGACCAGCCTTCGCCCCCTTAATGACATTAAAACCTACCGGATTCATGATGGGGAGAGCTGTCTCTATATAGATTTTACATCCATTGGCAAGATGATTAGGCAAAACCGATAATACGTCCTCAATTAAATGTTGCTGCGCGAACGGAGGATCGAGAAATACAATATCAAATTCACGTTGTTTATGCCTCAGAAAATCTAGAGCATCTGAGCACGTAACGCTAAGATTTAAGATTCCTATTTTCTGACAATTATCTCGAATCGATGCGCACGCCTTTTGACTTAAATCGACTGCATCAACGTTATTGGCTCCTCTTGAAACCGCCTCAAATGACAGGGCACCACTTCCAGAAAAAAGATCTAGACATACGGAATGATCCAGTCGTTGCCCAAGCCAATTAAATAAAGTCTCTCGAACACGGTCAGGAGTCGGCCTAAGGCCTAACAAATCAGGAAATCGCAAAACCCTACCCTTTAAATCACCGCCAATTATTCGTACTGCATTAACCATTGGGCTCATTCGGGCGTTTCTCTGGTCCAACAATAATTCGTACAGTTTTATCTAAACTCATACGACGACTAACCGCGTCTTTAACTTGATCAAGTGTCACCGCCTTAACTCGGAGCGAGAAACTATCAATATAATCAATAGGAAGATCATAAAATCCGATCGCCGCATAATAATCGAGCAACTCCCCGTTACTATCAACATTCAAAGCAAAAGCACCAATAAAATATTTTTTTGCCCGCTCTACCTGATCAAGGTCTGGGCCATTACGGATAAAATCACTCAGGATAGTCAAAGTAACCTCCAGCGCCTCCCAAGCCTGGTCCTTTCTTGTTTGAAATGCGATAACGAAGGGCCCAGGATCTTTAAGCGGACTGAAGTAGCTGCCCACCCCATACGTCATCCCCCTCTTCTCACGCAATTCATCATAGAGAATCGAAGTCATTCCACCACCACCCAAAATTTGGTTCGCCAATGCCAGGGGCAAGTGATCTGGGTCTCCTCGCCGTATCCCAACCATCCCAATGCGGATGTGTGCTTGAGCGGCCTCATGAGGAATAATAATTTCCTTTGCCTCAGCGCTCGGGGCATTCGCGGCTAAGCGTTCCCTATCGAGTGGCCCTTGGGGCAGGTTTTCTGACACTTGTTGTGCTATTTCTCGCGCCCGCACCTCATTCAAATCCCCCACGATGGTTATCACTGCATTAGCTGCGCGGTAGAATCGGGAATGAAATCCAACGAGGTCATCTCTAGTGAGTAATTGAAGAGTCAGTTCCGACCCCTCGCCCGTGGATCGGTATGGATGTTCCCCAAACAATGTTTGATGTAAAGCCCGAGAGGCAATTGATGCCGGTCGAGTATTACTCTCTCGCAAAGACACAAGTGATGCGTTTATTTCTCTATCGAGCACTTCTTGAGGAAAAATTGGATTGGCCAATATGTCAGTGAGAAGATCTACCGACTGACCGAGGGGCTCATCGTACGATAAACTTCTCAGCGTGACCCCAGCCCGATCCAGATCAAACCTCCCTCCCATTTGAGACCCCGTCGCAGCAAGTCGTTCCGCAATTGCATGTTCATCATACTTTCGGGTACCTGTGTCCAGCAACCCCATCGTTAAACGGGATAAGCCTTCCTTGCCATCCGGGTCAAAGGCGGCACCCGCCACAAAATCGACCGCAACATCCACCATAGGCAAGCTGGTTGATTGTATGAATATCACTTTGGTACCAAATTCTGTAACCCACTGCTCCCGCGCTTGAGCATGAACATTCAGAGCATGCGCACACAGGAAGAAGACCAGCATCCTGGAATAGCGGTCTAGAGAAGTGAAAGTATGACGACTGATGCTCAGCATATTGAAGCTCCAACGAAACGTTCTATTTTGATGTCTTTGGCTCAAGGATGGCGATCGTTGCTTGGTGTTCAACCAAATATTTCTCTGCTACTTGTCGAACCTGCTCAGGAGTAATCGTCCGTAATTTTTCATTGATAACATCAGAGGCATTAGGAGCAAATCCAATTGCCCACATCCGCCCCATACGGCTGGCCTGCCCAAGGACCGAATCGCTCGAGAAAACTTGGCCAGCAATTACCTGAGCTTTTACTCGATTTAATTCATCCTCGCTCACGCCGTGGGTCACAAGTTTAAAGACCTCATCAAGCCAAACTGCTTCCAAATCCCTCAGCTCTCGGTCTTTGACGGGGGTAAATTCTACATAAAAAACCCCCGGCCCTCTTCTTAAACCATCATAACTCACACTGACAGAGTGGGCGATTCCCTCCTCCAAAACCAGACGCTTATGCAACCGTGCAGCTGAATGTCCATCCAACACCCCCGCCAGCAAGTAAAGCGCATAGGGCTCCCAATCCATGTCGACATCACTCAATCGAGGCGCTGGGTATGCGGTAATTTGAGACGTCATCGTTGTATTTGCTCTAACTGTCACCGTTCGACTACCCAAGTGACCTGGTTCTTCCTGAGGTTTTCTAACAGGCAACAGTCGCGATTTAATAGGGCCAAAATACTTCTCGGATAACAGCACCACCTCTGCAGGATCCACATCACCAGCGACAACCAAAGCCGCGTTATTTGGGACATACCAACGACGATACCAATCCGCCGCGTCCTCAAGGGTCAAGTGCTCAAGGTCGTTCATCCAACCCACTATTGGAGTCCTATAAGGATGTGAAAGGTACATCGTTGCGGCTAACTGTTCCATGAGTAACCCACTCGGATTATCGTCAACCCTTTGCCTTCTCTCCTCCATCACTACGCGCAGCTCGTTATTGAATTCCACTTCGCGCAGTAATAAATTGTGCATTCGATCAGCTTCCAACTTAATCGCAAGCTCTAACTCAGAACTATGAAGCTCTTGCAAATACCCGGTGTAGTCACTTGAAGTAAACGCATTTGACCGCCCACCCGTTGCAGCTATCCTTTTCGCATACTCCCCAGGCGCAAGCGTCTCTGTACCTTGAAACATCATATGTTCGAGCACATGAGCAACCCCGGTACGACCACCCACTTCATCCATGCTTCCGGCTCGATACCAAACCATCACCGCAGCGACTGGCGATCGATGGTCAGGTTTAACAATAACCCTCAGACCATTTGATAGCGTATCCTGGAATACCGACAAGGCAGGCTGCACACTGGATTCAGCTAATGCTGAGGAGAGGGCCATCAACGTTGCCAAACCAACAAAAATCGCTTCTCTCGCCCAATTTTTTCTCATATAAATCAACATTTCATGTCCTAAATGAATGACCTTCGACAATTAAAATTGCTGGCATCCGTCAAACCTTAGACGACAGTTTACAATATCGTTTTGGAATGCCACTTAATGAACGCGTAAAGCAAATTGACTCGTCCTATATAGAATGTTTAGTTTCCTAAAGTCCCGTAAAGTTTCAAAATTCATTGAGAGCTCCGATGATTCAATAAATGCCACCTCAGAGCTCGCGTCGAAAAAGACCTGGGCTAAGAGCTTATCATTAACACGCTCGAAGCTCGGACAGCGTCTCTCGCAAATTTTTTCATCGAACGGCCCCATTGATGACGATTTGTTTGAACAACTCGAAACAATACTGATAACCAGTGATGTTGGCGTAACCGCGACGGAACAACTGATCGCGAATACTAAGTCAATTGTAAAAAGAGGCAAGCTTCAAACAGGACCAGAAGTCAAAGCAGCGCTTAAGTCCGAAATGCTACGTTTGCTGCAACGTCTTTGCGACCCCGTGATAGAAAAACCTGGAGAGCCTTACGTTATTTTAATTGTCGGAGTTAATGGTGCAGGGAAAACGACAACCATTGGAAAACTCACAAAACAGTTTACAAGTGCTGGCAAAACTGTCTTACTCGCTGCCGGAGATACCTTTCGGGCCGCAGCAGAGGAGCAAATTAAAATTTGGGGAGAACGCAATCAAGTCAGTGTAATTTCTCAAGAGAATGGCGACTCCGCGTCTGTAATCTTTGACGCCATTCAATCGGCAAAATCCAAACATATTGATGTTGTCTTGGCCGATACAGCCGGGCGCCTTCCAACTCAAAAACATTTGATGGCCGAATTAGAGAAAGTGAAACGTGTCATGGGTAAGGCTCTTGATACATCGCCCAATGAAGTAATGTTAGTGATTGATGCCAATACCGGTCAAAATGCGATCGAACAGGTAAAATCATTCGATAAAACCCTAGGGATTGATAGCATAGTGCTGACAAAATTAGATGGAACCGCCAAAGGCGGCTGCTTATTCGGGATTGCTGATTATCGAGCCATCCCTTTAAGATACATCGGCATTGGCGAGGGCATCGATGATTTACAACCATTTGCTGCTCAAGATTTCATCGATGCCATGTTTGAAGAATGATTTATCAAATCACCACAAACTTTAATGATCACAACTGAACAAGTATCAAAACGATATCCCGGTGGCCACCAAGCCCTCAAAAACGTATCGCTTTCGATCCAAGAAGGGGAAATGGTCTTTCTAACGGGCCATTCAGGAGCTGGGAAATCAACCCTGATGAAACTCATTGGCGGCATCGAGAGGGCCACCAGTGGCTCCATAACAATTAACGGGACCAAAATCTCAAATTTAACTCGGTCAGCATTGCCTTACCTCAGACGAAACTTCGGCTTTGTTTTCCAAGATAATAAGTTACTACTGGATCGTAGTGTTTTTCATAACGTAGCACTCCCCTTATTAATATCAGGTTTCTCAAAGTCGGAAACAACAACACGTGTGCGCGCTGCATTAGATAAAGTAGGCCTGCTCGAAAAAGAAAGGTTTAGTCCCGTGACGCTATCCGGTGGGGAACAACAGCGGTTATGTATCGCGCGAGCCATCGTCAACAAACCGGCGATATTGCTGGCAGATGAGCCAACTGGAAATCTTGACCCAGGGTATGCCGCCGACATTGTGGCAATGTTTCGCGCGTTTAACCGCGTAGGTGTCACGGTAGTGATCGCTACGCATGATCCAGCCATGATTCAAGGGTTAGGCGCCCGCATAATCTCGCTCAAGCAGGGGGAGTTGCAGGAATGAATTGGTTTTATATAAGGTTCAGCGCTTTCAGTGACAGCATCAGCAGATTTTTTCGGCAACCCATCACGTCACTGTTGCATATTCTGGGTATGGGCATTGCCCTATCCATCCCCATGGGATGCTACATGCTGCTCGATGGCGCGGACCAATTTTCAAGAAAACTAAACAACTCCACTCAGTTGAATGTGTTCCTGACGACCGAGTCCTCCGATGAGACAGTCAAAACCGCTCAAACACAACTCGAAGAACTATTTGATGGTGATATTAAGTTTATTGATCGCGACCAAGGTCTCTCAGAATTATCGAAAAACCCTGAATTTAGCGAATTAGTTGCCAATCTTGATACCAATCCGATCCCACACCTGTTCGTTTTAACACCTAACCAGAATAACCCTCAACAACTTTTATCTATTGCTCAAATTATTGAGAATTGGCCTTTTGTGGAGGAGGTCGGGTTTGATGCAGATTGGGCAGGAAAACTCGAGTCGTTTGTTAAATTATCAAAAATTCTCGTCATGCTGGTCGTACTTCTCATTGGACTTGGCTTTGTCTCGAGTATTTTCACAACTATTCAATTACAAATCACCATCCGCAAAGATGAAATCGAAGTGGCGCGACTGGTTGGGGCAACCGGCCGATTCATACGTCGTCCGTTTCTCTACTATGGCTTCATACAAGGTCTACTTGGTGGATTATGCGCCGTATTTATCATCTTTTTAGGCATGAAGTATGGGCTAAAATTCCTACAGCCAATGCTTGAACCTCTGGGTATTTTCATTCGCAAACCCAGTTTACTCACGCTGGGAGCACCTTTGATTCTCAGCGTCTCTCTTAGCCTGCTCGGCGCCTGGCTCTCGTCAAACAACCATCTCAAAAAAATTGATTCCTAACAGCATGTTAGGACTAAACATAGAACTTTTAGATATTTTAGCACTCTCCCCAAGGGAGTGCTAAAATATACGTTAAGGATACAATCTATGAACACTGCACTTATATCAACGACTTTGCCGCCAATCGCCAGCTTGGATTTATATATCCAAGCGGTGAACAGGATCCCGCTGCTAACCGCGGAGGAAGAGTCGAGCCTGGCGAAGAGACTTAAAGAAGAGAATGATCTTGATGCCGCTCGGATCCTCGTTATGTCGCATCTGCGTTTGGTCGTATCAATTGCCCGACGGTTCAACGGATACGGACTGCCGTTTGCTGACCTAATTCAAGAGGGGAATATTGGCTTAATGAAGGCCGTCAAGCGATACGACTACGAAAATGGCGCCAGACTTGTGTCATTCGCCATGCATTGGATTAAAGCGGAAATTCATGAGTTTGTACTCAAGAACTGGCGGATCGTTAAAATCGCCACGACAAAAGCGCAGCGTAAACTCTTCTTTAATTTGCGGAGCATGCGATCCAATCTAGATACGCTCGACAGCAATGAGATTGATAGAATTTCAAGAGAGCTGAACGTTAGAACAAGTGATGTCTCGGAAATGGAGGCTCGCATGTCAGGACACGACCTCGCACTCGATCCGCTGTCCATGGATGAGGAAAATGAGTATTCGCCAATCTCATATTTGCCAACCCCAGACTTGGATCCCTCTCAAACCCTTGAAGAGAAGCAACTCGAAAAAAAGCAAAGTGAAGGCCTGACCGCCGCATTGTTGATTCTTGATGAAAGAAGTCGAGACATTATTCAAGCACGATGGCTCAACGAAAAAGATCAATCAACGCTGCATGAATTGGCTGATCAGTACGGGATTTCTGCTGAACGAATTCGTCAGATCGAAGCTCAGGCCATGAAGAAAATGAGAGCTGCGATGAGCGAGGCTTAACCCCTCACTCAAGAAATCGGCCTCCAATTGTCAACGTCGCGTTTAGAGTGGCGCCTCGATCAATTGCAAAATATCGCTCGTTAATTCATCTGGATTAGCTCCGTATGGAACAAAAAGTCGTACCTGACCATCCCGATCAAATACATATGTGCCTGCTGAATGATCCACTGAATAGGTATCAGACATGGAGCCTTCAACTTTTTGATAAATTACCTTGAATTCCTGAGTGACCGTTGCAATCTCATCAGCGGTGCCCGATAAACCCAAGAAATCTGGATTAAAGGCTCCCATGTAAGAGCTAAGATTTTCTAAGGTATCCCGTTCTGGATCAACCGTAACAAAAAGAACTTGTACATGTTTGGCATCAGCGCCAAGCCTTTCCATCACGACATTGAGCTCCGACAAGGTCGTAGGGCAAACATCAGGGCAGTGCATAAAACCAAAAAATAAAACAACAACCTTGCCCTTAAAATCAGCCAATCGAACAGATTGGCCATGGTGACTTGTCAACTCAAACTCTCGCGCGAAATCAGCGCCAGTAATGTCCGTGTGACTGAATTGGAGTCGACTTCCAGTGGGTTTATCACAACCACCGATCAAGCCTATAAGCGCCACAAACACTGCAGCCTTAGCAATCCTTTGTATTGAAAAATACATTCCCATTAGAGAATTAGATAATGGTCTAATAACAACGCCAAGAAAATCAGGGACAAGTATAAAATTGAATACCTAAACGTAGTTCTCGCGATCTCATCAGTGTAAGACTGCCAAATACGGTAAGAGTAAAACAAAAATATAAGGCCGAGAATTAGAGCTGATACCCCATATAACCAATCACTCATCCCAACAACGAACGGAAGCATTGAGACCGCAAGTAAAATTAAGGTGTACAGAAAAACATGTAACTGAGTAAATTTAACCCCGTGCGTTACAGGCAACATAGGCACCCCGGCCTTTGCATACTCCTCTCGACGATACAGGGCTAATGCCCAAAAGTGAGGTGGAGTCCACGCAAATATGATCAGAAAAAGCAACAAAGACTCGTAAGTCACCTCACCTGTAACTGCTGCCCAACCAAGGATCGGCGGCATAGCTCCAGACGCACCACCAATAACAATATTTTGAGGCGTCAACGGCTTGAGGATAATAGTGTAGATGACGGCGTAACCGACAAATGTCCCAAGGGTCAACCACATTGTCAGAGGGTTCACAAAAACATACAGTAAAAATAAACCCAAGCCTCCAACGACGAGCGATACCACTACGGTCTCAAAAACAGTCACGGCACCAGTCGGCAGTGGTCTTGCGCGAGTACGGGCCATCACCCCATCGATTTTTTGCTCAATCAAGCAATTAACCGCAGCAGCTGCTCCAGCGACCAGCCAGATACCAACAGATCCGTAAATCAAAATCTCAGTCGGCGCCAGCGAAGGTTGCGCCAGAAGCATTCCTATAAATGCCGTAAAGACGATCAACATGATTACTCGAGGTTTTGTAAGCCTCACATAATCTTCAAAACGCGTGTATAGAGATGCGGTCGATGTGCTCATCGGTATCTTAGTCAGACTAACTATGAAAAGGAGTTAAGTTTACCATTTGACCAATAACCTGGGCGAATTACCCGCTAATTAATTTTTTTCCAGGCTTTAGAGATCTTTAATAGCTTCCTAACATCTTTTTTCATCAGAGATGGGTCAATTGTGACGGGAAAACGCATCATCAAATTACCAATTTGATCCACTAAGTAAATATAATTTTTAGCGTCTTCCAGATCTCCAAAAACAGTAATCTCGCTCGCATCTGGCAATGTGATGAATCGAGTGCCCTCATACTCATCAGTTATTTTTTTAGGCAGCTGGTTATCACCCAACACAAAGTGTAGTCGCTCAAGTCGATCTTTTTCAGCCCCTTGCGTGAGACGTATTTGACGCATGAGATAGAGCTTCTTCTCGCAAATATCCTCACAATCCGAGGCATCAATCGATACAAAAGACCAAAAACCATTAAGGGCTGCAAAAGAAAAAATGCCTCCTTGAGATGTGCTCACCTCCAAGCCATATATCGGCACGGGCTCAATCAATTCACCACTATTAACAAAACCGTCCGGCTTCCAAAAGTAATATAACGCAGTTGAAGCTATAACTGGCAATACACATATTGTGAGTACGATCCAGGGTACCAGCCAACTACTTTTCTTGGGTTTCGTTTTGTTTGATAAATCCATAATATATATACAAAAATAAAGTCAATAAACTAAAAAGTATCCACTGCCCCGCATAGGAGAAATGCTTAAGTATTCCAAAGCTTGGGGTGGCCCACGTACGTTCAAAAATATCCGTCACGCCATTCACGGCGTCACCTTGTATGACATAGTCGAGCACGTCAAGTGAATATAACGACCGGTACCGTTCAAGATCAAGATTCTGCCAAATATCACCGTCAAGAGTATTGTCGGATAACTCCAAAGCCCCCAATCCAGGTTTAACAGCCGTTCCACTGACGGAGACGATACCCTCAGGCATGTCAATGTTTGGCAACTGTCCGAATTCACGACCCCGCGGAATCCAGCCTAAATTTACAAGTATGATGTCACTCGAGCCGACCAAAAGGAGTGGCACCAGCACTTCGTATCCAGCCTGCCCTCGACGGATACGATTGTCGAGTACCATTCGCCGGGAATCATCAAATACCCCCTCTGCAGTCACTCGCCGAAACTCAAAGTCAGATAAAAGATCAAGGGTATCGTTTAGATTTACAACCTCTTCGGCTTGCATAGACAAATATTGCGACTCTTGCGTACGCTTATAATCCGCCCGCTGAAATTGCCAGTAAGCTGCGGACAGCGTTAACCCGAAGGTAAAAAGCGCGATAATAGTGATAATCCAATTAGGGTGCCTCATACGGTATGGTATCTTCGTATAAATTCGAAAAAATTAAGGTCAAATACAATGAAAATAGTAGTAATTTTATTTTTAATCGTGATATTTGGAAGTTTAGCATCGGCGCTGGTCTATCTGGTGCGAAACAACGGAAAATCAGAAGCAACGGTTAAAGCATTAACCTATAGAGTCGGACTATCAGTTGTGCTCTTCGTTCTGCTGATGACCGGATATTATTTCGGCATCATCCCACAAAATGGGATGTAAAAAAAACCCACCCGTACCCGAACGGATGGGTTTTTTTGAAATAGTCTATGGTTACAGCCAGTACACTAATATAAACAGTCCTAACCAAACCACATCAACGAAGTGCCAATACCAGGCAACGCCTTCGAATCCAAAATGAGTCTCCGGCTTGAAGTGTCCACGAATGCCTCGCAACCAAATCACGATAAGCATGATCGTGCCGATCGTGACATGAAACCCGTGAAAGCCAGTTAACATATAAAATGTGGCGCCATAAGCCCCACTCTCCAACGTCAAGTCCAGCTCGGTATAAGCGTGCATATACTCCTCAGCCTGAAGGGCCAAGAAAGTCACGCCAAGGGCGATCGTCAAGAACATAAATACATTGAGCTTCGTGCGCTGACCTTTCAAGAGCGCCCAGTGTGCGATCGTGAGCGTCACACCCGATGTCAACAATAACGCCGTATTGATTGCGGGCAGCCCCCATGCACCCATAGGTGTAAATTTACTTGCCACTCCGGGGCCAGCAGTCGGCCAAGCCGCCGAAAATCCACTCCAAAGCAGAGATCCTGTATCACCCTCTGCCAACCAAGGAATTGAAAGCACCCTCATGTAGAAAAGCGCACCAAAGAATGCGCCAAAGAACATGACTTCAGAGAAAATAAACCAGCCCATTGACCACCGGAACGATAAGTCTACCTGCTTATTGTATTTGCCAGACTCGCTCTCACGAATCACCGTACCAAACCAACCAAACAACATGTACACCATAACAAGCGCCCCGGCCAACAGCACGTAGCCGCCACCTGAAACCGTATTTATGGTTAGCACCGCCCCAAACGCCATCAAAAACAACCCGATTGAACCGATAATCGGCCAATGGGAGGGCTCTGGCAAATAATATCCACCGGACTGCGAGCTCATTGTTTACTCCCTTTTAATAATTTCATTTGTTAAATTCATCAAACAATGTATTAAAACATCTACTAATTGGCAACTATATTCACCACTGTAATCACACCAGTGACGAACATAACCGCACAAATCAACCCCGCAATAATCACATGTTGCGGCCGAAGCGCGCTCAAATCTCTAGCTTTACCAATCCCTACAAAAGCGCATAACACGACTCTTATGGCTTGGATGGCTGTTCTAACCCGCGAATAACCAATCACGACTTAAACGCGCGGAAACCAACTTCCACTGTCGAGTCAACGGTACTTCGTGTCCCTTCAATTTCGAACATCGTATATGACAATGTCACAGTACCCACATCAATCGGCAAACTCGGATCGATCACGAACACCACAGAAAAATCGCGGGTTTCGTGCGCATTTATTTTTTGTTGCGTGAAGCAAAAACATTCTAATTTCTTCACATATTGGGCCGCATGCTGTGGCCCATAACTCGGGATCGCTTGCGCATCAAATATCGTGTCGGTTGGGTTAGTCAGCCTAAACGTTGCATGGACTAATTCACCTGGATGCACGTTCATTCGAACCTCGACAGGGACCAATTCCCATCCAACTTGACTCCTTGTGTTCGCATCAAATTCCATCACGACCGTGCGACTTTTATCAATCTGTGTATTTACTATTTCATCAGGCTTTATTAAGTCATAAACACCCGTGACTTCACAGATTTTTTTATACAGCGGTACCATCGCATAGCCAAACGCAAACATCACTAATGCAACCACAACGAGTTTGCGCAACAGCGTTTTATTCTGATTATCTAGGTTAGCGGCTTTCATTAAAGCATTGCACGGCGAATGATAAATCCCAAGAAAAACGCTACAGCGATAGTCGCCAACGTCAGCGCGGTTTTTTTATTCTTAGTCATTATTTCTATCGTTACCTTTTATAAATCTTGCCTCAGAAAATGGCGGGACGATGCAAACATCGTCCCGCCATTTAATTGAGGTGGGTTTTAGCTCCTTAGATCAGGAGGGGTTTCAAAACTGTGGTACGGAGCTGGGGTGGGTAGATGCGTCCACTCTAGCGTTGTAGCGCCTTCCCAAGGCATTTCTGGTGCTTTTTCTCCGCTACGGATTGCTTTAAGCAACACATACAAGAAGAACACCTGAGACAAACCAAATCCAAATGCACCAATTGATGAGACCATGTTCCAGTCCGCGAACTGCAGCGCATAATCAGGGATTCGACGTGGCATGCCAGCCAATCCAAGAAAATGTTGAACGAAGAACGTAACGTTGAAAAAGGTGAGCGATAACCAAAAATGTATTTTACCCAAACGCTCGTCATACATCTTACCAATCCATTTTGGCAACCAGTAATAAACACCAGCGAAGGCAGCAAACAGCGCCCCTGCAACCATCACATAATGGAAGTGAGCTACCACATAGTAAGTATCGTGTAATTGAATATCAATTGGAGTAACCGCTAGAACGATACCCGTAAATCCACCAATCGTGAACAGAAACAGGAATCCCTGAGCAAACAACATAGGTGTTTCAAAGGACATTGACCCCTTCCACATCGTAGCTACCCAGTTAAAAACCTTCACACCTGTCGGTATGGCAATCAACATAGTCGCGAACATGTAGTAGAGCTGCGCCTCGACAGGCATGCCCACGGTGTACATATGGTGCGCCCAGACCAAGAACGAAAGTATCGCAATGGAGCCGGTCGCATACACCATAGATGCGTAACCAAATAGTGGCTTCCGCGAAAAGGTAGGTATCACTTCGGAGATAACACCAAAAGCAGGAATCGCGATGATATACACCTCAGGGTGTCCAAAGAACCAAAATATATGCTGATACAGCACAGGATCTCCGCCACCTGCGGCATTAAAAAAGTGTGTCCCAAAATGACGATCCGTTAACGTCATAGTGACTGCGCCCGCGAGAACAGGCATGGATGCGACTAGAAGGTATGCTGTAATCAACCACGTCCAGACAAACAAAGGCATCTTCATCATTGTCATCCCTGGCGCCCTCATGTTGAGGATCGTCGTAATGATGTTGATTGAACCCATGATAGAAGACATCCCAAGAATATGAATCGCGAAAATCATCATATCCATGCCCATGCCTTGTTGGATGGTCAGCGGAGCGTACATAGTCCAGCCCACACCTCCAGCACCGCCAGGGGCCAATAAAGAACCCATCAACAGAATACCTGCTGGAGGCAATAACCAAAAACTCCAGTTATTCATGCGAGGGAACGCCATATCGGGCGCACCGATCATCATTGGAATTTGCCAGTTAGCAAAACCAACGAACGCCGGCATAATCGCGCCAAACACCATGATCAAACCGTGCAGAGTCGTCATTTGATTAAAAAACTCAGGTTCGACGACCTGGAGTCCAGGCTGAAACAATTCCGCCCTGATAACAAGTGCCATGACACCGCCAACAAGGAACATCATGAAACTGAACCACAAGTACATAGAACCGATGTCCTTATGGTTTGTTGTGGTGACGTATCTCATAATGCCCGTTGGCTCGTGATGGTCGTGATTGTGATCGTGTGCCGCTTCCATTTTGATTCTCCTTAGACGAATCTCAATTCAAATTAACTTTAAAAACCAAATGCTATTCAGATCGGGCTGCAGCAATGTCAGCCGGTTGCAAAAAGTCTCCAGTGGAGTTGATCCCATTCCTTTGATAGGCAATGACCGCTGCTAGATCCATATCAGAAAGAATAGGGCCCCAAGCCGCCATCATTGGATTCTTTGCGCTGCCATTGAGGATGATATCCAAATGCCCTTGAATCGATCCAGTAGCGATCTTGCCACCCTTAATCGCCGGAAAAGTAGGCGGCATACCCACGCCACCCGCCTGGTGACACGCAACACAATTCGCGTTGTAGACCTGTTCACCCGCAGCAACTAACTCGGTAACGGAATAACTCTTATTAGGATCAAAAGATGGCGCTCCTGCCACAGTCAATTTCGCTTGAATCCAAGACTGGTAATCTTCCTCACTCACAACTTCCACCACAATTGGCATAAAGCCATGCTCCTTGCCGCACAACTCACTACACTGACCTCGGTAAGTCCCTACGGTCTCTGCCTTGAACGCAATATCACGGATAAAACCAGGAATTGCATCTTGCTTGACCGCAAGGCCAGGAACAGCCCAAGAATGAATAACGTCGTTCGCAGTTGTTAGGATACGAATCTTTTTACCAACAGGCACGACGACTGGATTATCAACTTCCAGCAAATAGGTACTAGTCTTCTCAGTAACACCGTCAATTTGACTTCGTGGTGTTGCGAGCGTGCTGTAGAACTTGACGCCTTCATCCAAATATTCATAACCCCAGCGCCACTGGTATCCCGTCGCCTTGATGGTTATGTCTGAGGCGGATGAATCTCTAGTCGCCAAAAGCAATCGAGTTGCTGGGAAAGCCATGGCCACCAAGATAACGATCGGGATCACCGTCCAAATTATTTCAATCGTCGTATTTTCATGAAAATTCGCCGCCTTATGCCCGACTGATTTTCGATGCTTCAAAATAGACCAAAACATTGCTCCAAAAACAACAATGGAAATAACTACAATGATCCACATCACCAAATCATGGACGGCTTGAATTTCTGCCCCTAGTAAAGTGCTAGCAGGCGTAAAATTTAGGTTCCACTCAGCAAACGCCAAACCAGGCGTTAACGCCGATAGCATACTGAGTACCCGCACACCAAATGAGACTTTCATTATCCCCCCAAACGTACTTTTGACAATTTATAAAAGCGGCTATTTTAACTCAAAAAAACAAAATTCTTATCTGAAGACCATCATTTGAATTTGATTCGCCAAATCACGCTTCGCAGCTCCAGACAAAAGGTGGCCTACTTCATTACGCTGCCCGTGCGACTCAACACAAATTTTCAAATAATTCCCTGAAGTTTGCTCTAACGAGAGCCGCAACCAGTAGCGATTGAAGGTGCTCTTTTGATACGTGCATGACAAGCTGGATTCGAAAACGATTTGGTCTCCGTCAATCCGTATCAACTCATAATCATCACTTTTTTTTCAAACACCAATACGCGACACCAAGTGCGACACATTCCAAACTTGCGTAGGGCAAAACCATCCAAGCCCCTTGCGTGGCAAAGCCGATCGCAATGGCAACTGTCACGACACCAAGAAGTATGAACACGGTGGCAACTGAAGAACAAGCGCCATCAGGCCTTCGCATTAAGATTTATGGAACGCTAAGCTAAGCGTTTCCTGTTCAGTCGAATGTTTCACTACTAGACTACTTTCATCAAAAATCAAAAATGTTCCTTAATTGCTTCTTAAAATTACTGTAGCACACCACTTTGCGACACCCCGAATAAAAGATTAGAAGCGGAACTAAATTACATACGAGCAACAATCGCTCAAGTCTTTGAGACTTTAATATCAATCACTTTTTTCCCCTTAGGTGAGGTTCTTGTTGGAGGTCGCCAAGCGTGACCGAACACCAACTCACAGGTCATAGTTACTCGACCGCCTTCGACTCCGCTCGACTGCTCCGCAAGAGACCGGATAACACCCGTACCTAACAGACCAACTTTGGAGTGAGCCTCCGGCGCAGCCGACCCATGAGCGCGAACGTCTCTGATCATGGACACCGCGTCAGCATAGGTGAGCGTCAGCTCCTCCATCTCCACGACCGGATCAGCAAATGATGTCTCCATCAATTGATCACCTAAATCGTGCATGTCTAGATGTGCGCACAAACGAAAACCGCGCTTCGCGTCCGTTCGCTTCAACTCTTTCAGAGTGTCGGGCCCCAAGGACGAAAATATAAATAAGCCCCCAGGCTTCAAAATACGGTATACCTCCGCTAGGGCTAGCGTTAACTCGTTACATGCAGAGAAAAAAGGTAAATCTAGATTCGAATACACCATATCCACCGAAGCCGGAGCAAAAGGTAGTGCCGCAAGATCACCACAAACACTTAATTGCTTAGCCGTCCAGGGAAAGCCGAAACCAACTCTAGGACGCCTCGTTGCCAGCCGAGATTCGGAGAAATCGAAGCCTATGAGCTGCGGCTTTGACGGGAATCTCTTTTTTAGACTATGGGACCCGAAGCCAGAAACCAGTATTACCTTAGGCTCCAGACGAAGAATTTCGAGCCGAGCATCAAGACGTTTAGCGACTTCATCATAGAGAAATGTTTGATGGTCAGAGCGACTAAAACATTCATTGATCGTAGCTCTGACTCGACCTTTCATTTAACGGTATACGTTATCTGTTGGCACCAGCCCAAGCCGCTCAAATAGTTCATCATCGCCGTACGCTGTCGCATTTGGTGTGGTCAACAGCTTCTCTCCATAAAACACCGAGTTAGCCCCCGCCAAAAAACAAAGTGCCTGCATCTCATCTGACATATCATGCCTGCCAGCAGATAACCGAACCATAGCCTTCGGCATTGAAATTCTAGCCGCAGCAATAGTTCTAACGAACTCGATCGGATCAATACCCTCTGCACCAGCCATTGGAGTACCTTGAACTTTCACCAAATTATTAATTGGAACGCTTTGAGGGTATGGGTCCATATTCGCGAGCTGGGCGATCATATCGGCCCGATCATCACGTGACTCACCCATTCCAATGATGCCACCACAGCAAACCGACACGCCCGCATCTCTAACTCGCTGTAGCGTTTCATGTCGATCGCCTTGCGAACGGGTTGAAATGATTTCACCATAGTGATCAGCCGACGTATCAATATTGTGATTGTAATAATCCAATCCTGCATCTTTCAGCACCTCGGCTTGACCATCCTTGAGCAAACCCAGCGTGGCACACGTTTCCAACCCAAGAGATTTCACTGCCGCAACCATCTCGGCGACTTTTAATACGTCTCTATCCTTAGGCCCTCTCCACGCAGCACCCATACAAAAACGGCTCGCACCCTTTGCTTTAGCTTCGCTGGCCGCCCTAACAACGTCGTCTAGCGCCATCAACTCATCGTCCACTACGCCGGTATTAAACCGAATCGACTGAGGACAATATCCACAGTCTTCCGGGCAACCACCCGTCTTAATCGAAATCAAGGTAGATAGTTGTATCGCATTAGGCTTGAAATGTTGCCTGTGCACTTTCTGCGCATCAAACAAAAGATCCATTAACGGTTGCTCAAAAAGATTTTTAACCTTCGTCGCCGTCCAACCATACGCAACCTCAGAAGGCGAGGGGCTAATGTCCATAATTTCTAATGGCTCCACGTTCAAATCGTCTCCTATCCATTCAGTTATTAAGCGGCCTCATCACCACCTCTGCTCTTAAACCTAAAAATATGGCATATTCGGTTCGAGTGAGGCCAAATGTTTGGCCCAACAAATAAACTCTTTATCAAAATTATTTTTTGCAGGCACAAGTATAATCATGTTTAGCGTAATCTTATATCAACCTGAAATTCCCCCGAATACCGGCAACATTATTCGCTTGTGTGCGAACACTGGTTGCAACCTAGATCTCATTGAACCTTTAGGGTTCCATTGGGATGATAAAGCGCTCATTCGTGCTGGTCTCGACTACCATGAATTTGCGCAAACTCAAAAATACTCAAGCTGGGAAATGTGGCGTAATAACCACCAAGATTGCCGAGTAGTCGCCTTCACAACAAAGGGCTCAAGCAGATATGACCGCTTCAAATTCCAAACCGGTGATTGTCTCTTATTTGGGCCAGAAACTCGCGGGCTCCCCGACAACGTTCTAGAGGACTTCCCAACCGAGCTTCGACTCCGAATCCCCATGCTATCAACAAGCAGAAGCTTAAATCTATCAAACACGGTTTCTATCGGCATATTCGAAGCCTGGCGACAAATAGAGTTCGGCGGTAACAAATAATCACGTCGACTCTAGGTTAAGCCTCTGACTTCGGTGCGCGCGCAAACAGTTCCGCTGCCGCGTCTCGAGGAGATATTTCGGCAGATAAAACCCGCGTTACGGCCACGGTAATTGGCATTTCAACTTTAAGACGACGGGCTAACAACATGACTTCATTTGCCGCATGCACGCCTTCAGCCACTTGACCCAGCGCCTTCTCAGCCTCTCGGAGAGATTTACCTAAACCCAACGCATAACCAAGTCGTCGGTTACGAGATAAATCACTGAAACACGTCAGCGCCAAATCCCCCATGCCAGATAAGCCCATAAATGTTTCTGGTTTAGCGCCCAAAGCAATGCCAAGCCTACACACCTCACTCAAGCCTCGCGTCACAAGCCCAGCCAAGGCACTTGCACCAATCCCTAACGCATCCCCCATCCCCGCAGCAATCGCAATTACATTTTTAACGGCACCACCCACGGACACACCGATCACATCATCATTAAAGTAAGTCCGAACTCCACCCTGAAGCAACACACCGGAAAACACATCTGATGTAGACGAATCCCTAGACGCAAGACTAACAACTGTGGACTTTTGCTCGCCCACATCCCTCGCGAAACTAGGCCCAGAAAGAATGGCGTAGCGCGCCTTGCGCGCAACGTCTTCGACCACCTGAAATGGTAATAAACCAGTGTCAACCTCAAAACCTTTGCAGGTAATTAGGTAGGGAATTCCATCGCCGACGATTGACTGACATTCTTTGACAGACTGACGCAACCCCTTAGTTGGGACGGCCATCACGATGCCTGACGCGCCATCAAGCGCCGAATCTAAGATATTAGTAACTTGAACGCCTTCAGATAACGAAACCCCAGGAAGATATCGTTGATTTTCTCTGTGCTGCTTCATGCTGCCAACTAACTCAGCGTTAGCGCCATAAAGACTCACCAAAGATGATCTACCGATGGAGACGGCTAATGCCGTTCCCCAGGCGCCCGCTCCAATAACCGCAATCTTCATCTCATCTCCCAGAACCACTCAAACGACCAACCCCTCAGATACTGAGACGGTTACTCGCGAAAAGAATCAATGCTTTGTCGCCTCACTACTCTCTGGGGTAGCCTGCCCTTCCTTACGCGCTCGATAAACTGCTTCAAAATTCATCGGCTGCAACAAGACCGGCGGAAATCCAGCCTTGGAAACCGCATCAGATATTGTCTCTCTTAAATATGGAAAGATGATATTTGGCGCCGCAATACCCAACGTCATTTCTAACGGATCATCACTCAAATTACGAATTTGAAATACCCCCGCCTGGCTCGCCTCTACCAAAAAGAGGGTTACATCCTCAATCTTCGCGGTTACCGTCGCCTTCACCAGAACCTCATAAAAACCATCCTTTAACGCCTGAGCTGTATTATTCATCGTAATTTCAATTTGGGGTGCCCCCTTCTGCCCAAACACTCCAGGCGCACCAGGCACCTCTAGGGACAGGTCTTTTACGTATAACTTCTCAATCAAAAATACTGGCTTATCGTTATTTTCACTCATGATTTTTTAAATAGTCTTGTTTTATGTTAATCAGGAACCATCTCGCAAAAGCACATCTAGATCTCCACTCTTCTCAAGAGAGACGACGTCATCATGACCACCGATATGACGGCCGCCGATATAAATTTGTGGCACAGTTCTTCTACCTGTTCGCTCCATCATTTCGGCTCGACGATCTGGCTGCTCATCCAAATTGATCTTGTTGATAATAGCGCCTTTTGAGGCCAATAACCTCTCAGCGCGCACACAGTACGGACACCAATCGGTGCAGTACATAATGACCTCAACGGTCGAGCTTTCAGCTTGGCCAACCAATTGCCTTCCTCCTCAGTAATTGGAAATTACTTCCCTACTCTCGATGTAGGCAGGCTGGCTTGGGTCCACGCAGACATGCCGCCAATTAATACATGCAAATCATCAAACCCTTCTTTAGCAAGTAACTTTTGAGCCGTTCGAGATTTAGCGCCTGACGCACAAACCAACGCGATTGGATGTTTCTCAAATTTTTTCAGTTCATGCGCCCGCTCCTTGAGAGAACCAAAGGGCATATTTTTGGCCCCCACAATACTACCGGCTTCAAAATCCTTCGCCTCCCGCACATCGATTACAGTGGCGTGCTTACGATTTATCAGTTGCACCAGCGCCTGAGGCCCTAGCCCTCCGGAAGTTGCATCACCCAACATCAATCTAGGGATAATCAGATAACCAGCACTGACAAGGACGGCTATAACAAGCCAACTGTTTGACGAAATAAAATCCATTGTTGACACCATACATCTCCAGCGAGTTATATAAGCCTTCAGTCAGCCCATCTCACGGCCTGGTACTGACCCGCACCAAACCACAGTCTGTTTATGAAAACATATAGGCAGTAAAGTACTGCTTTGAAGTGAAATTTTACTGAAATTTGTCGCTCAAGGCTAAATTAGTCATCATACCGATTAAAATATGCAAATGATTATTTAGTTTTTAGGTTAAGGGGATATGAAAAAATTAGTACTCTTGCGACACGGGGAAAGCATTTGGAATCAAGAAAACAAATTCACAGGTTGGATGGATGTAGACCTCAGTGATAAGGGCGTTCGCGAGGCGAAAGAAGCAGGTGCGCTACTTAAAAGGGAAGGGTTTCATTTCGATCGGGCGTTTGGATCAATGCTAAAAAGGGCGATCCGTACGATGTGGCTCACACTCGAGGAGTTGGATCAGGCTTGGGTCCCCCAATCGCTTACGTGGCGTTTAAACGAACGACATTACGGCGCACTTCAGGGACTAAATAAATCAGAAACCGCCAAAAAATTTGGAGATGACCAAGTCTTGATTTGGCGTCGGAGTTATGACACGCCTCCTCCACCGCTTGAAAATAAGTCACCTATGGACCCAAAATTAGACAACAGATATAGCTCGGTTCCAAACAAGGATCTCCCGCTTACTGAATGCCTCAAAGATACCGTCAACAGATTCCTACCCTTTTGGGAAGAGACCATAGCCCCCCTAATTTTGAATGGGGAGAAACTCCTAATCGTGGCGCACGGAAATACGCTGCGCGCATTAATTAAACACCTCGATCACATCAGTGAAACTGACATCATTGACCTAAACGTGCCCACCGGGATCCCTCTTGTTTATGAACTAAATGATGCGTTACAGCCCATTAAAAAATATTATCTTGGAGACGAATCCAAAGCGCAGGCTGCCGCTGCTGCAGTCGCGACTCAAACAAAGAGGTAATAAATAAAAATGAATGGCATTCGCTTCCTCACAATGCTCGCAGGCTTACTGCTGGCGTGTACCCATGTAACGACCATTGCCGCCGACAACATCCAAGAGAAAATTAAAAATACGGATCAAAAAATATTAAAGGAGCAGAAAAAAATAAAAGAAGAGCAAGCCA
>DFDI01000033.1:31442-35391 GCA_002367635.1 Betaproteobacteria bacterium UBA3031
ATAAAAGAAGAACAAGCCAAACAAAAAAAAGCAAAACAAGAACTCATAAAAACAAAAAAAGAAATCAACAATTTAGATCAAAATTTAAATCGATTATCAAAGAGAGAAGAAAATCTTCTGGGTGACTTGAAGGCGTTAGGAAAAAAAGAAAAAGTGCTTCAATCTAGCGTCACGGAAGAAAAGATTCGTTTATCTCAACTAATAAAGCGCACCTATATCTTAGGCTACTCGCCTGAGGATGGGCCTGCGATTAACACCTTATCTGACAGCAAAGTATCTGCTTTCTACCTCAAAAAGATCGCCCTGAAGCGATCAGAAATCATCAAAAATTTCAATTCAAAAATCACTGAAATTGATCTTCTTCAAGAAAAGAAACGAGGCATCAGAAAAGAGTTAAAAAAAATAAAAAAAGATACCAGCAAGCAAAAAAGCGTTGCCGAAAGGGAAAAACAAAAAACATCGTCTGAAATAGACGCCACAAAAACGCAAATAAAACGTAGCGAGCAGAAAATCACTGAAAATAAAAAGCGACTCACCCAATTGTTTGCGGAACTTGAAAAAAGAAAAGAAGATCGCATAAAAAACAATAATTTGCCGGACCAAAGCCTCAGTGGCAAACCATTCAAAACCCTGAAAGGGAAGCTGCGACTCCCTGCTCTGGGGACGGTTACTGCAAAATTTGGCCAGAGAAGGGTCGGTAGCGAGCTTCCTTGGGAAGGTATATTTATATCTTCCAACCAAGGCAATAGCGTTAAATCAATCGCCGGAGGCTCTGTAGTCTATTCGGACTGGCTAAGAGGGTTTGGAAATTTAATCATCATTGACCATGGAGAAGGCTATTACAGTCTCTACGGCAACAACGAAACCATATGGGCCAGGGAGGGGGATCAAATCGAAGCTGGGGGCCAATTGGGAACTGTTGGCAACAGCGGGGGTCAGACAGGGCCCGGGGTATATTTTGAGGTACGGCACAACAGTAAACCTCTAAACCCCATGGAATGGGTTAACATTGATAACTAGAACAAACTGACGAGATCTAAGACAATTTGGAAACGTCCATCGCGTCGAAAAATCGGCAAGCAATTTAAGGAGTTCTTTATGGGAAGCAAGCTAAACAAAATAGGTTTAATGTCAATCGGCCTGGTAGGCGGGTTCTTAGTCAGCCTGCAGTTTTCTGCGATAGCAGATCGAAGCGCGGCGCCCCTTCCCATCGATGAATTAAGAGCATTCACCGAAGTTTATGGTCGGGTCAAAAATGATTACGTCGAAGCAGTTGACGATAAAGCGCTCATAGAACAAGCCATTAATGGCATGCTATCTGGCCTCGATCCGCATTCGGCTTTTTTTAATGCCGAAGCCTTTAAAGAAATGCAAGTGGGCACAAAAGGTGAATTTGGAGGCCTTGGCATCGAAGTCGGCATGGAAGATGGCTTCGTTAAGGTTATCGCCCCAATAGAAGACACTCCTGCTTGGAACGCTGGACTCAAGTCGGGAGATCTCATCATCAAACTCGACGATACGAATGTGAAGGGTATGACACTTAACGATGCAGTTAAGTTAATGCGCGGCAAACCAGGCACGGACATTATCCTGACGGTTATTCGGAAAGGGGAGCCCCAACCTAAAATAATCACGGTCACACGCGACATCATCCAAATCCGAAGCGTCAAATATCGCATGCTCGAAAAAGATTATGCCTATTTCAGGGTGACCCAGTTTCAGGAACATACTGGAGAAAAACTTGGAGAAGCGATTGAAAAGCTTTTCTCTGAAAATGAGGGGCCAATGAAAGGCATCGTCTTGGACCTGCGGGATGACCCTGGAGGCTTACTAACCTCCTCAATTGGCGTGTCTGCTGCGTTTCTTCCAAAAGATAAACTTGTCGTATACACCGAGGGACGTACCAATGATGCCAGAATGCGCATGTATGCTCGGCCAGAATTTTATGCGAGAGGGCCCAAAGGGGATTATTTAACAAATGTTCCGGAGTCCGCAAAAACAGTTCCCATGGTCGTGCTTGTGAACGGCGGATCCGCATCGGCTTCTGAGATTGTCGCCGGCGCTCTACAAGATCATAAACGTGCCGTGATTATGGGTACCCAAACTTTTGGTAAGGGATCGGTGCAAACCATCCTACCATTAGGAAACGGCACCGCCATCAAACTAACGACGGCACGCTATTTCACACCAAGCGGTCAATCAATTCAAGCAATAGGCATCACGCCCGATATTATTGTGGAAGATGCCACGATAGCGGCCAACAATAATCCCTCTCTTCGAACGAAAGAAGCTGATCTCAAAAATCGCTTAGACAATCCACAAGACGATAGCGGGGAGACGCAAGAAACTTTAGAAAGTGATACCAAAACAGAAGAGACGCCCGATTATCAACTGAGTCAGGCCTTAAACTTACTGAAGGGATTCGAAATTTTATCGAACCGTTAAGCACTCACGAGTAAATACTGAGTAAGCCCTCCCCCCATCCCTGCGAGATATGCAGGGATGGGGTTATCGGTCGGCGATACCAAAAAATCAATATGAACGACGACCAACTACTTAGATATAGTCGCCACATTCTTCTGCCGGAAATTGGCATCGAGGGTCAAGATTTAATCCAACAGAGTCGGATCTTAATTATTGGCGCAGGAGGATTAGGTTCACCCGCAGCCTTATTTCTTGCATCTAGCGGGGTTGGCTCAATCACGATTTGTGACGGAGACACGGTTGACCTCACGAACCTTCAGCGCCAGATCATCCATACAACCGCATCTATTGGCATGCTTAAAGTGGAGTCTGCCGAGCGCTCCATCAAGGCCATTAATCCAAATGTCCATGTCAATGCAATAACGCTACGCACTTCGGGGCCCCTGCTCGAGCAACTAGTATCTGAAGCATCAGTTATTTTAGATTGTTCCGACAACTTTGAGACTCGACACGCAGTGAACAAAGCTTCTGTTAAGTTTAAGAAGCCTTTGGTTTCGGGTGCCGCCATCAAATTTGATGGGCAACTTGCCGTTTTCGATCCTCGGCATCCTGAAAGTCCGTGTTATCAATGTTTATTCCCCGAAGAAAACGAATTCGAGGAAACTCGATGTGCCGCGATGGGCGTTTTCGCACCATTAGTGGGGATTATTGGCACAGCACAGGCTTCCGAGGCGCTTAAGTTATTAGCAAACATCGGCCGACCAGCGACGGGGAAACTGATACTATTTGATGCGCTAGAAATGGAATGGCGCTCCATCAAGTTAAACAAGGATCCGAGCTGCTCCGTTTGTGGCATATAAAACTCGACCTAGAAGAGAGCAACAGAACTAAGGTATCAAACCTCTCCCAGCAGCATCCTTATCTGGACGTCGCTGTGTGTCGTTGGATCTTTGGTATAACGGCTCTTTGCAAATTGATGCCATCGCCCTACCACGTACGCCATGATTTGATTCCCCTTCGGTTCTATTTCCAGCGCAGAAATCGCACCACCTTGATTAATTGCGAATCGCAGCGACTGCTTAATCGAGGACTCTAATCGATCGTGCAAGCGATTAATACGGTCTTGTAACCTATCATTTTCGTGGACCAAAGCGTCACCAATTAAGACGCGAGTCATGCCGGGATTTTTCTTAGCAAAACTCAACAAGACATTAACCATTGACGATACTTGCTTTAACCCACCTTCCTCAGATTCGGAAATTTTATTGACCAACGTAAAAATAGTTTGCTCAATAAACTCAATCAATCCCTCATACATTTGAGCCTTACTCGCAAAATGCCGGTACAAGGCGGCCTCAGACACCTCGAGCCGTGATGCCAACAAAGCTGTGGTTATCTTTTTACAGTTAGGATCCTCCAACATCTGAGCTAATTGCTGGAGAATCTGTAGTTTTCGGTCGGCAACTCTAGGCATCGGCAAAAAAATATTTTTTTGATTAAATTCAGTAAGTAATAATTACTAGCA
>DFDI01000111.1 GCA_002367635.1 Betaproteobacteria bacterium UBA3031
GCACGCGATTGATGCATTCCTCAGAACAGATGACTCAAGAGCGCTAGCCACTGCGAATAAACGCATAAAAAACATTCTAAAAAAGAATAGTCCAAAGGGTAATTCTGAGGTCAACACGAGCTTATTCACTACAGAAGAAGAGGTCTCACTTTACAAAATAATCCAATCCTTATCGCCCGTAGTGAAACGAGCTATTGATGACGGCAACTATTCTGATGCACTGCAGACTTTAGCGTCAGCGAGGACTACTGTAGATCTTTTTTTTGAAAAAGTGATGGTGATATCAAACGACCCTAATGAACGAAACAATAGACTGGCACTTTTAAATCAACTATCAGCCTTACTCAACTGCGTTGGTGATTTATCCGAACTATCCATTTAACCAACAAAATTAAATATGAAGCTCGCAATAATCGATAGGGATGGGGTCATTAACTATGACAGTGACCAATACATCAGGACCCCTGCGGAATGGAAACCAATACCGCAGAGCCTAGAAGCTATCGCCCGTTTAAATCATGCGGGCTATCGAGTCGTGGTGGCCACCAATCAATCCGGAGTTGGCAGAGGACTTTTCGATATGTCAACACTCAACGCCATCCATGACAAAATGTATCGTGCGTTAGCTACTGTCGGAGGCCGAATCGATGCCTTGTTTTTTTGTCCTCATATAGATGAGAGTAACTGCGACTGTCGCAAACCTAAACCCGGAATGCTTTTAGATATCGCAAAGCGTTTTAACGTCGACTTGAAAAATGTGCCTTTCATTGGAGATTCACTTAAGGACCTACAGGCAGCCCAAGCTGTTGGCGCCAAACCTATTTTAGTTCGAACCGGAAAGGGAGAGAAAACGAGTACATTTAAAGGGCTGCCTAAAGGTACGATACAGTTTGTCGATCTAAACGACGCTGTAAAACATATCATTTCTGAGTGATTGTGATTAATTTAGCTCGGTCGTTGATATTCGAATTATTAAGATTTGCTCTCACCGTAATCTTTTCAATTGTCGCCCTTCTCACATTTCCTCTCTCTTCGATACGGAGATACCAGATCATCACTTTATGGTCGCACTGGATCACTTTTCTCGCCAAATACATTTGCGGCATTCGGTATCGTGTCCAAGGCTTGGAAAATATTCCAGATAACCCTTGCGTGATCCTCTCAAAACATCAATCCGCCTGGGAAACGTTTGCATTTCAAACGATTTTCCCTCCTCAGGTTTGGGTTCTTAAGAAAAGTCTATTGTTCGTTCCGTTTTTTGGTTGGGGGTTGGCGATGATGAATCCCATCGCAATCGACCGATCAAGCGGCCCTAGAGCATTAAAACAAATGCTGACTCAAGGCAAAAACAGACTCAAGAACGGCTGGTATATCATTGTCTTCCCAGAAGGAACTAGAATAGCGCCAGGGCAACGGGGGAAATATCAAATTGGCGGCGCATGGCTTTCAGCTCGACTTCAATCAGATATCGTGCCGGTTGCTCACAATGCGGGTGAATTCTGGCCAAAAAATGCGTTACTAAAAAAACCAGGAACAATTACTGTGACCATCGGCAAACCTATAAAAACAGCTCATCAATCCCCTGCGGACCTGATACAACAGGTAGAGGAGTGGATTGAAACCACAATGCCCAACTCAACTGAATAAACACCATGAGCCGATTACGAACACTAGCCGTAACGATATTTTACTTGTCCCTGCTCTCAAATTGCGGGCAAACTGGGTCTCTCTATCTCCCAGAATCATCAACCTCAGAAGACGCAGGCACAACGCAGAGAATCGATCAAGATCATCAACTCGAGAAAAATAATGGCAATTAGCCGACATTCAGGTCATCTATTTATCGAAAAAAAATCGGCGGCCGAGATTGCGAAGGAATTTGGGACGCCGTGTTATGTTTATTCGAAGCATTCAATTGAAGCCAGCTTCAATCGCTTCAAAAATGCCTTCGCTCATCGCAAAAACTTGATTTGCTATGCGGTCAAAGCCAATTCGAATATCGCGATTATTAATATGTTAGCGCGTCTCGGAAGTGGGTTTGATATTGTATCTGGAGGAGAATTAAGCCGAGTTATAGCAGCCGGCGGAGACCCCAGAAAAGTGGTTTTTTCTGGAGTGGGAAAAACAAAAACAGAAATCAATTACGCCCTAAAAAAAGGGATCAAATGTTTCAATATCGAATCTGAGTCAGAGTTGTATCGAATTGCTGCAGTCGCGAAAGAATTAAATAAAGACACAAATGTCAGTTTCAGAGTTAACCCGGATGTAGATGCGAAGACCCATCCCTACATTTCTACGGGGTTAAAAGAAAATAAGTTTGGTGTAGATGTAAATGATGCGCCTCGGCTCTATCAAATAGCAGTTGAATTGCCACACATAAACCCCACTGGTATTGATTGTCATATTGGATCGCAATTAACTGATATCGCGCCAATGAGAGATGCCGCATTAAAAATGGTCGAGCTAACCGATGCGCTTAGTGCTGAAAACATCCCTATTGAACACATTGACTTTGGAGGGGGCCTCGGAATTCAGTATCAAGATGAGAAGCCAATTGATCAGGAAGATTTCGTGTCGATGTTGCTGGAAATCATGGGTGGGCGCGAGCAAGAGATTCTTGTAGAGCCAGGACGATCTATCGTTGGTAACTCTGGCGTCCTACTCACCACAATTGAATACCTTAAACACGGATCAAATAAGAATTTTATTGTCGTCGACGCTGCGATGAATGATTTGGCTCGGCCATCCTTGTACAGTGCGTATCATCAGATCGACAACATCGATTCCAAGAATTCAGATCCAGAAAGACTTTACGATATCGTTGGACCAATCTGTGAAACAGGCGACTTTCTCGGAAAAGACCGTAACCTTTCGGTACGCGAAGGAGATGTGCTGGCCATTCACTCTGTTGGCGCGTACGGAATGACTATGAGCTCGAATTACAACACCCGCCCAAGAGCGCCCGAATTACTCATTGATGAGGACCGCGCCTATGTGATACGAGAGCGTGAAACAGTGGAAGAGCTTTTCGCAAATGAACGGACTATTCCAAGTC
>DFDI01000074.1:0-1345 GCA_002367635.1 Betaproteobacteria bacterium UBA3031
AGGCAAAGATGAAACCGCCAATACCGCCAGTTATCATCAATGGCATCACTGTCGCAGGATTATTGCTTTGGAAAAACAAGTTCCACGTCCAAGATGCTGACAGCACCACCAACAACAGTAGAATGCCAGTTTTATTAACCGTACCCCCCAAAGACATCGTGGCCATGCCTCTGGCTTCTTCGCCGAATTTTGGCGCAACACCAGTAAAGGTTGTAGCGTTTAAAGCGGGGTTACCCGACCGACCAAATTTTGCTAATGCACTGTGTTTTGACATACTAAAAACGCTCCTATTTAAATTTGATTGCCGCTACCAATCATCGCAATGGCTTGAACTTCCACTAATAAAGTTTGCCAACACAAGATTTTAGCAGGAAGACAGGATCTGATTCGCGTTAAGCGACACCTACTTATAATTCTTTGAGTTGATTTTCAAGAACATGAAATAAAATGCACCAGACAGAGCAAAAAGAGACGCTCCAAAAATTAGTGCTGTAGCAGCTCTGCCGGTCAGGTCATATAACCAACCACCAACCAGGGGAGATGGAGCAGATAAAAGAAAAAACCAAGTTTGGTACACGCCCATGCCGTACGCACGTCTTTCTGGCGCCATAGCCTGGCCTGACAACGCTATTATTATCCCGCCAGAAGACATGCCTATGGCTCCAAATAAAAAACATAGAATTATTGGAAAATACCCAAAAGAAAGGGCCAAAAGGCTTAGTGTGGCGACTGCGCTGCTGAATAGAATGACGAATCGAGAAATGTTGAATTTATCAGCAACGACACCACCGCTTAGAATTGCAATCATTACGAAAAAACTTGCCAAACCCACAGTATTTGCAGCTTGAGAACTGGAAATGCCAGATTCTTGTAGCGCACGCGCTGAAAAGCTCAAAAAAACCAAATAACCAGCATTGTAAAATGACCATGACCATGCCGCTACGCTAGTTTTTAACCATTCCTGGCTTGTAAGATGCTTGGCTTGAGCTTGACTATTGTTGCCCGGCGCCCCTTTGGTAGGCATTCGGTACAACATAGAAATTCCAAACGCTCCAGCCAAACAAAAAATACTTGCAGTAGAAATTGCCCATTGCCACCCGAGATTAATAGCAATGTAAGGATGAATAATCTGGCTTAATGCGATACCTCCGGGCCAGCTAACTATCAGAATACCTAGAGCAGTGGCCAGCTCACGACCTTGGAACCAGTCGATAACCATCTTAGTGAAATACACTGTTGATAAAACGAAGCCTACTCCGCAAATAAAACGCCCAATACTCATAGACAAAAAGTCTTCGGAAAGAAAAACTACGGCGCCCCCAATGGATAGGCATAACAAACCAGC
>DFDI01000074.1:1520-20939 GCA_002367635.1 Betaproteobacteria bacterium UBA3031
GGCATAACAAACCAGCTGCAACGGTAAGTTTGTCACTCACCCAGCGACCCAACAAGCCACTAGGAAAGGCGAGAAAAACCCCAGGCAACATAAAAATGCCGATAAGCGCACCTATTTCAGTATTTGAGAAACCTATCTCTTTTGATAATTGAGAACTTACTGAACCTACACTTTGGAATTGAAATCCCATCCCAAGACGGGACGCGAATAGCAATAGAAGAATGAACCATCTATTTCTCACGAAAGAAAGCATCTAAGCAAAGTGTTTGATCTAAAAACTTCGTTAACAATTGAAAGCCCTTATCAATGAGTGAAATATTTTAATTGTAAATACTAGGCGTAAAAAAGACCAACCACCTACTCAGTTAATCCTTAAGGACCTCGTATCCATGGCATACATCTTGCTCAGATTCATCTGGATACCGGCTTTCTCATGCTCTAAAAAGACGTTTTTATTCGCGCAGTAAATTTGACTTGAATTGGCTAAAACTTCATCATTCTAACTTGCTCTTAATTCATCTTCTCGTAAGGATTTAACATAAAGCATATCTTATCTTTATGTTGCGTAAAGACTGTTGACTTCAAAGCCAATATTGGCATAAAAAATTCATGCAAATACCCATTACCTCAGAAGATAACGGAACAATCCATCATGACTTTACTCATGAGATCGGGATAGGATTGTTGGCTCAATCCCCATCGATTTCTCCAAAATTTTTATATGATCCTTTAGGCTCACATCTCTTTACGGCGATTACCTTACTGCCTGAATACTACCCAACCAATACTGAAAAAAATATTTTTAGCCAATACCAAGATCAAATTGCTGAAGCAGTAGGTGTCGGCGGCACTTTGATAGACTTAGGCGCTGGAAATTGCCAGAAGGCAGAATCATTTTTTAACGCTCTAAAACCTTCAACCTATCTTGCGATCGATTTTTCAATCGAATATCTACAAGATGCAGTAACCAAGCTTAAAGGGAAGTTTCCGAATATTCACATGCAATGCATTGGCATGGATTTTTCTAAGCAAATCTTGATTCCTAGCTCCATTAGTAAAACCAAGCGAACCTTTTTTTATCCTGGCTCTAGCATTGGGAATTTCCTTAGCTGTGAGGCACTCCAGCTCCTCAGTCAAATCAAGAATCAATCTACTGATGGTGGATTATTAATGGGCGTTGACCTCATGAAGGAGGACTCTGTGCTGCTGGCAGCATACGACGACCCTCTGAAAGTCACAGCTGCTTTTAATCTCAATATTCTGAACTCCGTTAACTCGCACCTGAGCTCTAATTTTAGGCTTGATCAATTCAGCCATAAAGTAAAAATTAATCATGAAGAAAATAGAGTTGAGCTCTATCTAGAGGCACTTGAGGATTTAATTGTTTCATGGCCAGAAAATTCAAAAGTATTCAAAAAAGGTGATCTGATACACACTGAAAACTCTCACAAGTACACTATTGAATCTATCAAGAAATTATTGAAGAATGCAGGTTTTGAAAAGACCAAAATTTGGACTGATCCAAAAGAATATTTTGCGGTGATTTATGCTCAATAAAGCCCCGTATCAACCAATTACAGCAGATGAATTATTGGAACAATTCCATCGCTCAAGGAAATACTCGACAAATCTCATCTCGAGTCTGAGTCCAGAAGACTGTCAAGCTCAGTCTATGGAGGATGCCAGCTCGGCTAAATGGCATTTGGCACATGTCACTTGGTTTTATGAGGTAATGCTTCTCAAGCCTTTTGAGGAAAAATTCGCTTTTTGGAATTTGGAGTTTGCTGTTTTATTTAATAGCTATTACAACGTTATCGGGGACAAACATCCCCGCAGCAAACGAGGTCTATTAACTCGGCCTTCTCTAGCAGAAGTGCTCCTATGGCGTAAAAACATCGAGGATCGAGTTACCGAACTTTTAAAAGAAAAATGTTCATCAAAATTACTTTGGTTAATACAAATTGGAATAAACCATGAGCAGCAGCACCAAGAGTTGCTACTCACTGACATTCATCATCTTTTTTCTAATAACTCACTGTTTCCTGCCTACGTTTCTCAAAGCACCCATGGATCCTCAACCAATGAGCCATTTCAATGGCTTAAAGGTGTTAGTGGCTTAGTAGACATTGGATATGAAGGTGATGGATTTCATTTTGATAATGAAGCGCCCAAACATTCTGCTCTCAATCAGATTCACTCGATAGGCAATCGACTCGTTAGTAATGCAGAGTGGCTTCAATTCATGGAAGATGATGGTTATCAAAATTTCCAATGGTGGTTAGACGAAGGCTGGTCATGGCTTCAGGCAGGAAAGATTTCTACTCCGCTGTATTGGAGTAAGAATGATCAAAATCACCATCACCGCTTTTCGCTTCATGGCAAGTCACTACTTGATATGCATGCGCCAGTATCGAATATCAGCTATTTTGAAGCGGATGCCTTTGCCCGCTGGGCTAGCCAAAACGTTACTGGGTTTGCTGGAGCCCGCTTACCAACTGAATTTGAATGGGAGGCTTTTGCTAAATCGAGCTCTCAACGCAGTAATGATATCTTTGGCAAAGTGTGGCAATGGACCACTAGCAACTACAACCCTTATCCAGGCTATGAGCCTTGGGACGGTGCTGCTGGTGAATATAATGGTAAATTTATGGTCAATCAGATGGTTCTCAGAGGAAGCTCTGCATACACACCTACGGAACATTCGAGAACTACTTATCGTAATTTTTTCGCAACCAATGCACGTTGGCAAATGACCGGCTTAAGGCTAGCTAAAGATGGTATTTGATTCGAACTATTAAATTAAGGTTATTAGAGTGGTGCCAGAACGCTTGCATAAAAATCCCACTGCGTCGAGGCTCAATACAGAAACACCATGATTGATGAAATCGAGAATGACATTTAAGAAGCACTCGAGTACTTCTGGATTGGTAAAATCGTAGTCCACTTGCTCTTCACTGAACGTACACCACACGATCCTCTCACCTGATTTGGTGGTCACCGTCTAAAGTAAAAGCAATCTGTAAGTTAAATATTATTTAAAATGAATATATCAAACTAGAATAACTACTCCCACTCAATAGTGGCAGGTGGTTTACCCGAGATGTCGTATACAACGCGATTAATACCCTTGACCTCGTTAATAATTCTATTGGAGACTCTGGACAACAAGTCATGCGGCAGCGGCGCCCAATTAGCGGTCATGAAATCCGAGGTCTCAACTGCTCTTAGCGCGACCACATATTCGTAGGTACGTCCATCACCCATGACACCAACAGACTTCACTGGCAGGAAAACAGCGAAGGCTTGAGCAGTCTTCTCATACCAGCCGGAACTCACTAACTCTTCGATAAATATCGCATCCGCTTCTCGAAGATACTCCGCATAGACTTTCTTAACCTCTCCAAGTATTCGCACACCAAGTCCTGGGCCTGGAAATGGATGCCTAAATACCATCTTAGACGGTAGACCAAGTGCCACACCCAAGTGTCGGACTTCATCCTTAAAGAGATCTCTCAACGGCTCAAGAAGCTTCAAATTTAGCGTGTCGGGTAACCCCCCCACGTTATGATGTGATTTGATCGTTTTTGCTTTCTTAGTTTTAGAACCGGCTGACTCAATAACATCGGGATAAATCGTCCCCTGCGCAAGCCAACGAGCATTGGGTAATTTCGCCGCCTCTTCTTGAAAAATATCAACGAACTCACGACCAATGACTTTTCTTTTTTCTTCTGGATCAATCACACCAGAGAGTGCTGTCATGAAACGCTCTGCGGCATCAACATGGATCACATTAACGCCTAAATTTTCTTTAAACGTCGCCATGACCTGCGTTGCTTCGTTCAAACGAAGCAGACCGTTATCCACGAACACACACATTAACTGCGACCCAATCGCCTTGTGAATGAGCGCTGCGGCAACCGATGAATCCACACCTCCAGAGAGCCCTAATATGACCTCATCGTCTCCGACTTGCGATTTAATTCTAGCGACTTCCACGTCAACGAATGACGGCATGCTCCAATCCGCCTGGCACTCGCATATCCCCAAAACAAATCGCTCTAGAATCTTTGCCCCTTGGGGAGTGTGTGTGACTTCAGGATGAAATTGAAGTCCATAAAACTTCCGAGTCTCATCCGCCATTCCGGCTAAAGGAGTTGACTCATTCGATGCGATTACTTTAAACCCCTTAGGCAGTTCGGTGACTTTATCTCCATGACTCATCCATACATCCAAAAGCCCATGGTTGTCTGCATTCGTTCTGTCCGATATCTCATTCAATAACGCTGAATGTCCTCGGGCTCTAATTTCTGCAAAACCAAATTCTCTCTTAGACGCGGCCAGTACCGTGCCTCCGAGTTGGTTAGCCATTGTTTGCATGCCATAACAAATCCCCAAAATTGGGATGCCCAAATCAAACACTTCTTCTGGGGCGCTGGGGCTGTCCTCGTCTTCATAGACTGATGCGGGACCACCTGAGAGGATAATACCTCTAGGCTCAAAATCAGTTATTTTCGAAACGTCGATGTCATACGGCAACAATTCACAGTACACGCCAACCTCTCGAATACGCCGAACAATAAGTTGAGAGTATTGAGATCCAAAATCCAATACAAGTATCTTGTTTTTGACCATGAATTTATGCTGCCGATTTCAGTTAGTTTAGATTGTGGATTGAAAAAGACACCAAAACATCAGTCAACCCGATAATTGGGCGCTTCTTTTACAATCTGAACATCATGAACGTGTGACTCTTTCATGCCCGAAGAGGTGATTTCCACAAATGATGCACTTTCATGAATACGCGCAATCGTCTCGCATCCCAAGTAACCCATCGATGATCGCAGTCCACCGATAAGTTGGTGGACTACTGCAACCACTGAACCCTTATATGGCACGCGACCCTCGACACCCTCAGGCACAAGTTTGTCTATTGCTGTTGAAGCGCTGTCCTGGAAATAACGATCGCTCGACCCTTTCTGCATCGCTGACAACGACCCCATACCTCGATAGGACTTATAAGACCGACCTTGGAACAACTCTATTTCCCCTGGTGACTCTTCAGTACCTGCCAGTAAACCGCCGAGCATTACCGTTGAAGCACCAGCGGCGATCGCTTTCGCAATATCACCAGAAAATCGAATTCCCCCATCTGCAATGAGTGGAATACCATCTTTGTGAAGCGCATTAGCAACATCATCGATTGCAGTAATTTGTGGCACGCCTACACCTGCGACCACCCGCGTTGTACAAATTGAACCTGGTCCGATACCAACCTTGACTCCATCAGCCCCCACTCCTGCGAGGGCTTTTGCCGCATCGGCGGTCGCGATATTTCCGCCAATGACATCGATCTGTGGATATTTTTTCTTCATCCAAGCGACCCGATCAATCACACCCTGTGAATGTCCATGAGCGGTATCGACAACGATCACGTCAACGCCAGCCGCCACAAGGGCCTCAACCCTTTGCTCTGTATCTCCGCCCACACCTACTGCCGCACCAACATAGAGGCTACCTTGATCATCTTTGGCCGCCATCGGATATTCAGACGCCATTAAGATGTCTTTAACCGTTATTAGGCCTTTCAGATGGAACTTGTCATCAACAACAAGTACCCGCTCAATACGGTGCTGATGCATGAGTGCTATCGCATCTTCACTGGATGCATTTTCGCCCACGGTAATGAGCTTCTTCGCTACCGTCATAATCTTACTGATAGGTTGATCCAGATTCTTTTCAAAACGAAGGTCTCGATTGGTGACGAGCCCAACGAGTTTACGACCCTCCAATACAGGTAATCCAGAAATATTATGTTGCTTTGTTAACTCTAAAACCGCCCCAACCGTCATATCCGGAGATATGGTTACAGGATCCTTAACTACGCCATTTTCAAATCGTTTGACCCGAGCAACTTCGCGCGCTTGGTCTTGAAGCGACATATTCTTATGAAGGATCCCAATCCCGCCTTCAAGTGCCACGGCGATCGCTAAACGCGACTCTGTCACGGTGTCCATTGCTGCGGAGACGATGGGGATACTGAGGGTGATGTTCTGAGTCAATCGAGAGACAAGCGACACGTCCTTGGGAAGCACAATCGAATGCGCAGGGACGAGAAGCACGTCATCAAACGTCAGAGCCTTTTGCTTTACACGCATAGAGTTTAGCCGTCCAAAGACGTTATTATACGATACACGAGACCAATTTATAAACCATTCCAAAATACATTTGTAACGCCATGATTACGCTTTTGAAACGTTTGCTTACCCTAGCTCTGCTCTCTCAATGCTTCATGGTGGCACCTGTAGCCCTCTCAGCCCCTATTGAGACAACTAACGAAGCCCTTAAGGAAGCTCGAACGCTTCATGCGAGAGCAGCGCGAGAAGGCGCTTCCTGGACAGTAGCAATAGAGCATTTAAAAAAAGCTGAGACGTTGATGCGTTCCGGCGACTATGAAAATTCATACGAACACGCGAATCACGCTATTTATTTTTTTGAACTAGGTTTGAAACAAAATCAGTTTCCTCTGTATAAACATCAATAAAGTATCGGATAAAAACTACCGCCCTCTTCGCTTTCCCAACAGTCGACCACTTCGCCTCAACTCCTTCGGGTCTGCGATCAAGTCGCGATAGATTTCGATACGGTCACCACTTTTGGCATAAGCACTTAACTTCACCCGCTTACCCCACACACCAACAGATAAAGATCTACTTCCAAAGTGTTCTTGCGCGACGGACGCGGTTCTAGATTTATCCAAAACCTCAGCGATTGTTATCGGACAAACGACCGTTAAGCTTTCCGAATACTCTTGGCTCTCGGTCACAAATAAAATATCCACACTGATTTCACGGGGCTCATGCATACAATTCTTCAGCCCTTCGAACAAATGAATCCACGAAGGTTTCTGCGATTTTATTAAAAACGGGCCCGACAACCTTTGATACCAAAGCATTCGAGAATTCATACTGAAGTTCAAACTCGATTCGACACCCATGAGACTCAAGTGGCGTAAAGGACCATATTCCATTAAGCGTCTTAAACGGCCCTTCAACCAGACTCATTTCGACACGCCCACTCGTGGTTTCCGTCGGCCTCACGATCTGATTCTTAGTCTTGAACGATTTATTAATACCTCTGTAGCCAATGATTATCTCTGCGATCATGTGCGCCTCTGATTGATCTTCAATTGTCGCACCACCACACCAGGGTAAAAAGTCTGGGTAGCTATCCACCGCATTAACCAAATCGTAAATACAGTTAGCGGAATGAAGCACGAGAGCGGATTTCTTTACAATAGGCATATAAGATCAATTATCATCTCGAATTAGTCAGCATAGACAATTTTTTTGGAATAACATACCGATTAGCCCACGAAGCAATTCACAATGAGTATTATTCAAAACAAAAAAGCGTATCACGATTTTTTTATCGAAGAAAAATTCGAGGCCGGTCTATGTTTGCAAGGATGGGAGGTCAAAGCCATTCGGGCCGGCCGCAGTCAGCTGAAGGAATCCTACGTCATCATTAGAAGCGGTGAGCTTTTTCTAATAGGCTCTCATATCAGCCCTCTAAATTCAGCGTCGACACACGTAACGCCGGACCCTGTTCGAACAAAAAAATTATTGATGCACAGCGAAGAAATTGCAAAATTGATAGGCAAAGTAGAGCGCTCAGGATACACACTAACTCCGCTTGACCTCCATTATTCTGGAGGAAGAATCAAACTCTCCGTCGGATTGGCGAAAGGCAAGAAGCAACACGATAAACGCGCGGTGACTAAAGAGAAAGATTGGCAAAGAGAACAACAGCGAATAATGCGGCAAAAAAATTAGCAAATAGTCGTCGCCTAACCGTAATCTAAGCCCATAGCCTCGCGAACATCTTTCATAGTCTCTGAAGCTAACTTTCTAGCGCGATCATTACCATCCGCAATGATATTTCTAATCAGCGCTGGGTCATCAATGTATTGTTGCGCGCGTTCGCGAATGGGATCCAAAGTTTTACCAATCGACGCAACCAGCGGCTGCTTACATTCAATACAGCCTATACCTGCCGATTTGCAACCTTCTTGAACCCATGTTTTCGTTGACTCTTCCGAATAAACACGGTGAAGCTGCCATACTGGACAGTTTTTTGGATCTCCAGGGTCAGTCCGCCTAACCCTCGCCGGATCAGTGGGCATCGTTCTTATTTTTTTCTCAATAGATGCCGCATCTTCTCTCAGCGAGATCGTATTATTGTAAGACTTAGACATTTTTTGCCCATCTAGCCCAGGCATCTTCGAAGCCGCCGTAAGTAATGCCTGCGGCTCGGATAGAATCATCTTGCCTCCACCCTCCAAGTAACCAAAAAGCCGCTCACGATCACCGAGAGATAAATTTGCAGCCTCTTCGAGTAACGCCCGAGCTGAATCGAGCGCCGAGTCATCGCCTTGTTCTTGATACCGATTTTTAAGCTCCCGATACAATTTGCTGCGCTTACTACCAAGCTGCTTTACCGCTGTCTCGGCCTTAGCTTCAAATCCTGTTTCTTTGCCGTAAAGATGATTAAAACGACGTGCAATCTCCCGCGTAAACTCAATGTGAGGTACTTGATCCTCACCCACTGGCACCAAATTGGCTCGATAAATCAATATGTCGGCACTTTGAAGCAATGGATACCCTAGAAAACCATAGGTTGATAAGTCTTTCTCTGAAAGTTTCTCTTGTTGATCCTTATACGTAGGTACTCGCTCTAGCCAACCAAGTGGCGTCATCATAGACATCAGCAAGTGCAGCTCTGCGTGCTCCGGAACCTTCGACTGAATAAATAAAGTAGCTTGAGATGGATCAATGCCCGCAGCCAACCAATCGATCAACATGTCCCAAACATTATTCTCGATCACTTCAGGAGACTCGTAATGAGTCGTTAATGCGTGCCAGTCCGCTACAAAAAACAAACACTGGTATTCATTCTGGAGTTTTAACCAGTTTTCCAAAACCCCATTGTAGTGCCCTAAGTGCAGTGCGCCAGTTGGGCGCATACCGGATAATACTCGGTCGTCAAACATTAAATCATTCCTCTAAATACCAAAAACAAAAGATAAAACCCCAATGATTGATCCCAATATTGGATACATTATGGAACTGAGCACACCTGATGCCATCAACAGCATGATGACCAATAAACCGTATGGCTCAAGCTTGGCTAAATGGTAAGCCAATGCATGCGGCAAGACGCTGATCGCAATACGGCCTCCATCTAAGGGGGGCACTGGCATTAAATTTAACACCATCAACACTAAATTGATCAAAATCCCGACTTTAGCCATTTCAAGTAATGGCGAACTAAAATAATGTTCCGGCATGATCAACGTCAACTTAAAAATTAAGGCCCAACCTATAGCCATTATTAGGTTGGCTCCCGGCCCCGCCGCAGCAACCCAAAACATATCCTTTTTAGGATTTCTCAGCGCAGCAAAGTTTACCGGTACTGGCTTGGCCCATCCAAACGCCATTTTTCCGCCACTTGCCAACAAGAGGACAGCAGGCACGATCAACGTACCAATGACATCTATATGCTTGATGGGGTTTAACGTAATACGACCTTGTTGATAAGCAGTAAGGTCTCCCAGTCGCTTCGCGGCGTATCCGTGTGCTGCTTCGTGCAATGTGATTGCCAATACCGCTGGAATTGCGCAGAGGCTCAACATTTGAATCCAATAACCTATATCCACCTTAAGCTTAAGTCCTCAGATAATGTCTATCGAAATCATATGGAACGCATGAGACTTAAGTATCACGGAATCAGTAGAATCCACTGCTCACACAACATTCAAAAAAATAAAGTCTTAGATATGACATTATTCACAAGACACGATTATAGTTGATTTCAACGGGGCAACACACAATATGGTTATTCGACCTGATGCTCACCGCAGCGCTATCTACGGAGACAACATAGTCTCAACGTCTCAGCCACTCGCAGCCCAGGCTGGAATCACAATACTCAGCAGGGGTGGCAACGCGATTGACGCAGCCATTGCGACCGCCGCTGCGCTAACGGTGGTTGAGCCCACAATGAACGGCATAGGCTCAGATGCTTTTTGCATCGTATGGGATGGGGCCGAGTTACATGGTCTCAATGCCTCTGGGAAGTACCCAAAGGGGTGGAGCCATGAGGACTTTAAACAAGATCAACCCATGCCAATCGATGGCTGGCGGTCGGTTACTGTACCGGGGGCAGTCTCAGCGTGGGTCGAACTATCACGTCGTTTCGGTCGCATGAAATTCGAGGAATTATTCGAACCGGCCATACGTTATGCCACCGAGGGTTTTTTGGTCTCACCCATCATTGCGGACCAGTGGCACAAACAACTCGATCGCTTCAATGGGTTTGCAGAATTTAACCGTATCTTCACGAATCAAGGAAAATCCCCTCAAGCCGGTGATCGATTTTATCTTCCTGACCATGCAAACTCCTTGGAAAGGATAGCAGCCACGCATGGAGAAGACTTCTACGAAGGAGAATTAGCGCGCCGCATGGTTGAAGATTCAAAAAAGAATCACGGACAATTAAGCCTCACGGATCTTCATGAGCACAGCCCCCAATGGGTCGCCCCAATTTCTATGAATCACCTGGGTCTCGAACTCCACGAGATTCCACCTAGCGGGCAAGGTATCGCCACCTTAATCGCTCTCGGTATTCTTAATCAACTTGAGAGCAACCCGACACAAAACTCAAATTTAATAGAACTCCATATTGAGATCGAAGCAATGAAGCTCGCGCTTCATGAGGTCTATTCAGAGGTCGGTGATCCCTCGCATATGCGTAAAACAGTTGATGACTTGTTATCTGACGATCTACATCGGGCGCTTGCCGCTACCATCTCTACCAAGAAGACTCTTAAGCTCGAGACACGCCAACCAGTCACGTCGGACACGGTCTACCTGACCACTGCGGATTCGAACGGCATGATGGTTTCACTCATACAATCTAACTATATGGGTTTTGGATCTGGGATCGTTGTCCCCAACACCGGTATCAGTCTGCAAAATAGAGCTGCTGGTTTTTCGACTCAAAGAAATCATCCCAATTACGTAGATGGCAATAAGTTTCCATTTCACACGATCATTCCAGGTTTTATCACAAAAAATGGAAAGCCATTATCAAGTTTTGGCGTTATGGGTGGTGACATGCAGGCACAAGGACACCTCCAGATATATCGCTCGCTCGCAAAGCACTCTTTGGATCCTCAATCACTTGTGAATGCCCCACGTTGGAAATTGAATAAAGACGGTACGCTTTTAGTTGAGGAGACTTTTGGGGCAGAGATACTGAACGGACTCAAATCTCTTGGGCACGAGATACTTATGATGCCCTATGGTGCTTATGATTTTGGAGCAGCACAAATGATTACGAAAGGAACGTATGGCTATGCAGCCGGATCGGAACCAAGGAGAGATGGGCAAGCAGTTACATTTTGAACACAGTTATTCTTGTTTAGATAATGCATTTTCACGAATCGCCGTTAATGTTGTTCGGGTTGTAATTGCCTCTGGATCAACCTTAATGTGGATCAAACTGGCTACAGTTTGATCCATGCAGCGTTCGAAGGCCCCTCTAATTTCTTCCGTCGTATTTATAGTTTCAGCGTAAAGACCGTAGGCCCTAGCAAGTGCTGCGAAATCAGGATTTTTTAAATTTGTTCCATATACATGCTCTGGATAATCTCGTTCTTGGTGCATACGAATCGTGCCATACATCCCATTATCAAAAACGACAAAGAGAATTTTCAGATTATATTGAATGGCTGTGGATATTTCCTGACCATTCATTAGAAAGCACCCGTCTCCAGAGACACTCACAACAAACTTGCTAGGAAATGCGACCTTCGCAGCAACACCCGAGGGAACTCCATACCCCATTGCACCGTTTGTTGGTGCGACTTGCGTTCTATATCCAGCATATTGCCAATGACGATGGATCCAACCACTAAAGTTCCCTGCCCCATTAGTAATTACGGCATCTGAAGGTAACAGGTCTTTGAAAGCTACCATCACTTGACCCAAATCCACGAGACCCGGAGATGATTGTGGGATAAGATTCTTAAGGTAATTCTCACGACCGTCTTTTAGCCAGGTCTTCCAGTTTGGCTCCATAGCTGGCATTGATACTAACGCATCAATAGCCTCTTCAATATCTGAATTAATCAGCACTGATCCTTGAAAAACTCGTCCAAGCTCTTCTAAACCAGGATGTATATGAATGAGCCTTTGTTTGGGCGTTGGAGCCTCAACGAGTGTATATCCACTGGTTGTCATCTCCCCTAACCTCGCCCCCAGGACCAAGAGCAAATCGGACTCCTTAACCATGTCGGCTAACCGAGGGTTAATACCAATACCAATATCACCCACATAATTAGAGTGATGATTATCAAACAAGTCTTGCCTTCGGAACGAACATCCGACAGGCAACTGATTATTTTCCGCAAAGGTCTTTACTAACTCACACGCGCGCTCTGACCAACCACTGCCCCCCAAAATAACAAGCGGTTTTTTGCTCTGCTCAAACAACACTTGCACTTCTTTAATACTTTTGGCAGTGGGACGATTTTTAGCACATACCACCTTCTGAGCATCCGTTACATCAACTGACTCGATGAGCATGTCCTCAGGCAGAGCCAGTACTACGGGACCAGGTCTACCCGAACAGGCAATTTGAAATGCACGTGCAACGTATTCAGGAATGCGTTCAGCCCGATCAATTTGTGTAACCCACTTGGTCATCTGCCCGAACATGCGACGATAATCTATCTCCTGAAAGGCTTCTCGATCAACCATGTCCCCACCAACTTGCCCAATAAATAAAATCATTGGGGTGGAGTCCTGAAATGCCGTATGCACACCAATACTGGCATTCGTCGCTCCTGGACCTCTTGTCACAAAACAAATACCGGGTTTCCCCGTTGCCTTACCATACGCCTCTGCCATGAACGCAGCCCCACCATCTTGTCGAGCCACATAGAGAGAGATTAGGTCCCGCTTCAGATACAGAGCGTCAAGTACCGCAAGATAACTCTCACCCGGGACACAAAATGCGTCTGTAACCCCCTGGTGAATGAGCTGATCCACAAGCACCTGCCCACCACTTCTCAGATTTTTATCCACGTATGAATCTCCATAATTAAGCTATTGGGTTTAATGTACCAAAAAAAAACCCGCCACCAGGCGGGTTTTTTTCGAACTATAAATGACTTACTCTGAATCTTCCGCCACACTAGGCGCATCAGCAGGCACATCAGCAGGCGCTGCGTCCTCGGCCACGGCTGCCTTCATACTAAGCCTTAAACGACCTTTATCGTCCGCCTCAAGCACTTTGACGCGGACTTGCTGGCCTTCTTTAAGATAATCGGATACTGCGTTAACACGTTCCTCTGCAATCTGAGAAATATGAAGCAGCCCATCACGCCCAGGTAACACGCTAACAATCGCTCCAAAATCAAGCAATTTAAGGACTTCCCCCTGATAGATTTGACCGACCTCAACGTCTGCGGTTAATTCCTCGATTTTCTTACGCGCTGCCTCACCACCCGCTGCAGACACACAAGCAATCGTCACGGAGCCATCATCCTGAATATCGATAGTAGTCCCAGTTTCTTCCGTAATAGCACGAATGACTGCACCACCCTTACCGATCACATCACGAATCTTTTCTGGCTTGATCTTAAGTTGAATCATGCGCGGTGCATAAGTAGACAACTCTTCTCTTGAGTCACCCATCGCATCCTTCATTTTTTCCAAGATGTGCATACGAGCATCTTTCGCTTGCTGAAGTGCGATTTGCATGATCTCTTTGGTAATACCTTGAATTTTGATATCCATCTGAAGGGCTGTAATGCCTGCTTCAGATCCGGCTACTTTAAAGTCCATATCGCCAAGATGATCTTCATCACCCAAAATATCAGTCAATACAGCGAATCGGCCACCATCCTTAATCAAACCCATTGCAATTCCAGCAACATGCGCCTTAAGAGGTACGCCAGCATCCATTAATGCAAGACATCCACCACACACAGAGGCCATTGAGCTGGAACCATTAGACTCCGTAATTTCGGAGACCAAACGAATGGAATACCCAAATTCTTCCTTAGACGGCAATACCGCTAATAGCGCACGTTTTGCAAGACGCCCATGACCAATTTCTCGCCGCTTTGGTACACCAAAACGACCAGCCTCTCCAGTCGCATAAGGTGGGAAATTGTAATGCAGCATAAAATGATCGCGATACTCACCCTCTAGCGCATCAATGATTTGCTCATCGCGAGCAGTGCCTAACGTAGCCACCACTAACGCTTGTGTTTCACCTCTGGTGAATAATGCCGAACCGTGTGTTCGAGGCAAAACTCCTGTACGGATATAGATAGGTCTGACTGTTCGCGTATCTCTCCCGTCAATTCTGGGCTCTCCAGCAAGAATCTGACTGCGCACAATGTCTTTTTCTATGTATTTAAGCTGATCGTAAACAGCTCCTTTATCGTAAGCATCCTCAGAATCACCACACAGCGCATCAATAACGGCATCAGAGACTGACTCAATTTTTTGAGACCGCTCTTGTTTTTCCTTGATTCCATAGGCATCTCGCAGACCCGTTTCAGCAAGTTCTTTAACGCGAGCCTCAAGCACTGCATCTTTTTCTGGCGCCTTCCAATCCCAAAGGGGTTTACCTATTTCTTCGGCCAGATCATTAATCATGCTAATCACGGCTTGCATCTGCTCATGACCATGAACAACGGCTCCTAACATGACACTTTCAGATAGTTGCTGCGCTTCTGATTCGACCATCAGAACAGCTTCCTGAGTGCCCGCTACGACGAGATTCAATTGACTCTCTAATAATTGACTTGCAGATGGATTAATAACGTATTCGCCATTGACATATCCAACACGCGCCCCACCAATAGGACCATCAAATGGAATCCCAGATATCGACAAAGCCGCCGACGCACCAATCAGTGCTGGAATGTCCGCATCAATTTCCGGATCAGACGACATCACAGTCGCAATTATCTGAACTTCGTTTAAAAAACCATCTGGGAATAATGGTCGTATGGGACGATCGATCAAGCGACTCGTGAGCGTTTCTTTCTCTGAGGGACGCCCTTCACGCTTAAAAAATCCGCCAGGAATCTTACCTGCCGCATATGTCTTCTCAGTATAGTCAACCGTCAAGGGAAAGAAAGACTGTCCTGGCTTCGCTTCTTTTTTCCCAACAACAGTCACCAGGACCACTGTTTCTCCTAAAGAGACCACAACCGAGCCAGACGCTTGTCTCGCAATTTCACCGGTCTCTATAGTTAGCTCGTGTGCACCATATTGAATCGTTTTTTTCGTAGCTTTCAAAATCGTAACCTCAAAAAAATAGGCGCGGACAACCCGCGCCATATAAATTAATTAAATCTCAAGTTTCTCAAATTGGATTGACCCTGACTCCTTGAGATATCCACCACTGACCGTTTTACTTTCGCAGGCCAAGGCTTTCAATCACCTTACGGTAACGATCAACATCATTGCGTTTGACGTAGTCCAACATCTTACGACGTCGACTGACCATTTTTAGAAGTCCTCGTCGAGAATGGTTATCTTTCGCATTGACCTTAAAGTGAGCGGTCAAATGGTTGATTCTTTGCGTCAGCAAAGCGATTTGTACTTCCGGAGAACCCGTGTCCCCTTTCGCCTTCTGATAGTCACCTACAGTTTTTGCTCTGTCCGCAGCAGTTATCGACATTAATACTTTTCCTAACGGTGAAAAAAGCGCGAATTATACAGCATAAACTGTAATTAGTTAACAATCGTAGTATTACGAGCACTCTGGATATACTCTTGCGACATCAAACGCTTAGCTTTTAGTAACCCGGTATCGGTTAAATCACCCAGTCCAACAAAAATTTCATCGTGTGTGTAAACCGAAACAGCTCCAGCGGCACATTCTGAGTACGAGATTTCTGTCTCAACTCCATTCGTAAATCCCCGCTCAAGGTTCGGCATCAGCGAAATCCGAGGCAAGTGGGATAGTGAAAAATCTATATCTTTCAATAATTTAGGCCTAAAACACAACTCTTCTTCTTCGATCCTCTCCATGGTAATACCTTCTGAAATCGAGATGTCACCCAAGCCCGTGCGTCTTAACGACGTCAAATAACCATCTGTCCCCAAGCTCAGTGCAATATCCTCAGCAAGAACTCTAATATACGTACCTTTAGAGCAAGAGACGAAAAGATTCAACACATCATCTGCCTTCTTAACGATTGATAATGAGTGAATCGTGATTCGCCGCTTGGCACGCGGAATCGTTTTCCCTTGACGAGCTAATTTATATAGCGGCTTACCATCGACCTTTATCGCACTGTGCATTGGTGGCAGCTGCTCTGAATCGCCGGTAAATAATGTAACGGCCGTGTCCAATCCAGCGTCGTCAATCGATGCGAGCTTTGTTTGTGACAAGTCACCCTCGGCGTCACCCGTTGTACTCCGGTAGCCAAGCCTTACGGTTGACTCATACGATTTACTTGAATCACTAAAGAAGCTGATGAACTTAGTTGCCTCTCCGATACAAATGGGCAGCAAGCCTGAGGCGAGCGGATCGAGCGTTCCCGCATATCCAGCTTTCGCGTTCCCGAACAGCCGCCTCACTTGCTGCAGGGCACGATTAGAAGACATGCCGCAGGGCTTATCTAGCAATAAAATTCCATTGTAACTATGCGGCATACCTTACCTCCTAAACTCGTAGGATGATCTTGTACTTTAAGTCTTGAGATTTGCTTCGGAGAGGAGTCGGCTGATCCGATCACCATGCTCGAGCGTATCGTCATATTTAAACGAAATGTGAGGTGCCACCCTCATGTTTAAATTTTTAGCGATATGCGTACGCACGAAACCTTGTGCCTTATTGAGGATATCCTCAATCGTCGACTTATCGTGATCTTCACCCAATCGTGTGAAAAAAACTTTAGCGAAAGAACTGTCTGGGCTCACAGCAACATCCGTGATGGTTATTTGTCCCACACGAGGGTCTCTGACTTTGGATCGAATCAACTCCGAGATCTCGCGAAGCAAATAATCTCTAAGCCGCCCTGACCTTTGTGTGCTTTTACCCAAAAGAAATCATCTAATAAATGCGTTATAACGACCGGGCAATTTCAACAACCTCATATATTTCAAGTTGGTCACCTTCATTGATGTCGGCAAAGTTCTTAATGGATAATCCGCATTCAAACCCAGATTTCACTTCTCTAACATCATCTTTAAAGCGCTTGAGTGTATCTAACTCGCCCTCATGAATCACAACATTGTCTCGAAGCAATCGTACTGAGGAGCCACGCTTGACTAAACCTTCAAGGACATAACACCCCGCTACAGCACCCACTTTAGAAATTCTAAATACTTGCCTGATTTCAACCAAACCAAGTGTCTCTTCTTTTCTGTCAGGTGAGAGTAAACCACTTAGGGCGGCTTTCACTTCGTCAACAGCATCATAAATAATGTTGTAGTAACGCACATCGATACCATGCGTTTGAATCAACTTTCTCGCGCCAGCATCTGCTCGGGCATTAAACCCAATAATCACTGCGTTTGAGGCTAAGGCAAGGTTAATATCTGAATCATTAATACCGCCCACACCCGAGTGCACAATGTTGACCTGAACCTCTTCAGTGGATAAACGCGTCAATGAATGACCCAATGCCTCACTAGAACCCTGAACATCAGCCTTAATAATCAGCGCTAAAGACTTAACTGCGCCTGCTTTAAGTTGATCAAACATGTTTTCCAATTTAGTCGACTGTTGCTTGGCAAGCTTGACCTCTCGGAACTTACCTTGACGGAACAGCGCGATTTCTCGGGCCTTTTTTTCATCCTGCAGCACAATAATTTCTTCTCCCGCCGCGGGCACGTCCGATAACCCCTGGACTTCGACCGGAATCGATGGGCCAGCTGACTCGACCGATAATCCATTTTCATCGACCATGGATCGAACTCGACCGAACACCGCACCAGCCAATAAAACGTCTCCTCGGTTAAGCGTACCTTCGCGCACTAGAATTGTTGCAACGGGACCTCGTCCTTTATCCAATCTGGCTTCAATCACGACTCCTCTTGCCGCAGTTTTAACGGGCGCCTTTAAATCAAGCATTTCAGCTTGCAGCAGAATGGAATCTAATAACCCATCGATTCCTTCCCCAGTTTTAGCAGAGACGTGTGCGAACATCGTGTCTCCACCCCAGTCTTCCCCAATAACCTCATGTTGACTTAATTCTTGCTTGACACGTTCCGGATTCGATTCGGGTTTATCAATCTTATTAACCGCCACGATGAGGGGCGTACCTCCCGCTTTAGCATGATTAATCGCCTCAATTGTTTGAGGCATAACGCCATCATCTGAGGCAACTACAAGCACAACAATGTCGGTTGCCTTAGCCCCACGAGCACGCATCGCGGTAAACGCCTCGTGACCCGGAGTATCTAAAAACGTAACCATTCCTTTCGGCGTATTGACGTGATAGGCGCCAATGTGCTGAGTAATACCACCCGCCTCGCCACCCGCCACTCGAGTCGTTCTGATGAAATCCAAAAGAGAGGTTTTACCATGGTCGACATGCCCCATAACTGTGACAACGGGCGCTCTTGGCTCACGCGGCACGTCCTGATCGGCACTTTCCACTAGGAAGGCTTGTGGGTCCTCTGTTTTTGCCAACTTCCCAATATGACCCATTTCATCGACCACAATCATCGCAGTTTCTTGATCAATCACCTGATTGATCGTAACCATTTGGCCAAGCTTCATGAACACTTTGATGACTTCAGCTGCCTTGACTGACATTTTGTGAGCAAGCTCTGATAGGGAAATTGTTTCTGGAACAAGCACCTCACGCACAATAACCTCTTGCGGCGCTGCTGCAGCGTTGTCTGCCCCATGACCTTTTCGATTTCTATTTCTGCCCGAATTTCTCCAACCGTCGCGCCCACCTGATCCCGAGTAACCACCCCGCGTCTTGATCCCGCGCTTTTTGCTTTCCGCGTCAAAACGTTCCTGATTCTCTTTTTTCTTAATGGCTTTTTTGGCTTCGTCTTTTGTGATCGGGCTATGCAGCGTGCCCTCTGGGGCTTTAGCTTTAGCTTTGCTTTTCTCTACTTCTTTTTTACCCGATACCTCAGGTTCTTTTGCAGCAATCAGCTCCGCGGCGACGGCCTCTTTCTTATCTTGCCGACGCTTCTTATCTTCTTCCTTTTGAATGATCTCGGCTGCTTGAATAGCCCTCAGATCTGCCTGACGCTTAGCCTCTCTTTCACGCTTGAGTTGCTCCGCAGTCTTTTTAACAGAAGATAATGGAAGACTTGGCGCCACATCCGGCGCAATAGTTTTAACCACTTCCTTGGCTTCAAC
>DFDI01000079.1 GCA_002367635.1 Betaproteobacteria bacterium UBA3031
CCGCCCCACTCAGCAGACAACACTGTTTTCTCTCCATGACGCACCATCACATTTTTAATAAAGTGCGCGGGAACTAAGGTCCCATCTTGTCTTTTACGAAAACCGGTCTCCATGTCATGACGAATCAAAACTCGAACGGTCGTCAGACCGCTATCATCACATGCTGCAACAATTCTCATCGGACGTGCCATACCTACCCTCTGCGAATAACCTTAAGATCAACCACAACCACCACGAGTCACCTTTATCAGCGTATCAGCGCTAATGAAGCCTTCATCTGTTTTTACCAAAGCAATAACGGATGCAGTTTCACGCATTTTAATGCGCGTGCGAATAAACGGAACTGCCTCGGGTGACAACTCATAGTAAGCCGCCAACGGTCGCGGATTCTTCTCACAAAGCAACGCAATTGCACGCACCCGCAAACGCTCATCGACTTTGATGCCCACAGGGACAATAGCACCATTCTCCGCGATTGGTGGCGCGACAAATTGAATGAACCCCCTGACGTCCTGAATCACAGGCTGAGATGTTAAGGCGCCGATAGCGGCGGAAAGACTTTCAGCCTCGAACGCCTGATTATTCCAAGTCCAGGTGTTACTGTGCGCCATCTTCAGAAACCCCACCTCAGATAAGGCTAGTAAGGCACTCAAAAGTCCTGCATCACGCATAAACTGTCTTCTTGAACTATTCATCTTTAACATTATTTAACTTGAAATCCAGAAAGCAAATCAATCACTCTAAATGGTACCATCAAATTACCGAGTTAAGTGCTGATTGAATCACAAACCTCAACACCTTAACAAATAATGTGACAGTCACAGATCAGAAAGGTTTTTCAACCCTCAGATTTCTTACACACAGATGAGATCTAATCAAATTTAGACAAATCTAAACGTAGCGAGATATTTCCACGTGCATACGCATTACTTGTAAGCGGTATTTCAACAAACCCGACCGATTTATAAAGCCCAATCGCCGGCTCCAAAATAGTGTTTGACATGATCTCTATTTGCGTCGCGCCCAGACTCTTTGCAACTTGAAGAATTTGACGCAACATCACCCGTCCCAAACCAAGGCCTTGGTAACTCGGGGTAACGGCCATCTTCGAAATCTCATAAGTCGTATCACTGTGTTTTAGTAGGCCACAACACCCCACTGCTATATCCTCGACCATGGCGAATATAATCGCACCACCTGAATCAATAAATGATTGCTGAGGGCTCTCGAGCATTTTATGATCTTTCTCTTCAGGCTCAAAGAACTCTTCGATCCACTCAAGGTTTAATTCTTTAAAAGCTTCTGAATACTGGGGCGAAAATCCTACGATCTCATATTTTTGCATAGCGCAACGAAATTTCTTACATTAAACACTGTAAATCACCGTCGACATTTAACGCTTGCCCGGAGATTGTTCGACCCAATGGGGACACAATAAATGCGATGAGATCAGCGAGCTGCTGCGGATCAATCAACTCTTTAATAGAAGCCATCGACAACCACGTTTTTGTGAATTCTTCCGCGGTTTTCCCTGCAATATTCGCTTTCTCTTGAATAACCGCCTGTATTCGTGCCCCATCAACTGGCCCAGGCAAAACCGCATTACACCGTATGCCGAACGCTCCTAGTTCCATTGATAGCGACTTAGTGAACCCGACAACACCCCACTTTGCTGCCGAGTACGGCGCCCGATTCGGAAAACCAAATCGTCCAGCAGCCGAGGATAAATTAACAATGGACGCATTATTTGATTTTTTGAGGTGGTCGACGACAAGACGCGCACAATTAAACTGTCCTGTGAGACAAACCTCAATACACCGATCCCAATCATTTGGATCAATCTCATGAAATGCGCCAGTCGGCCCCGCAATCCCCGCATTATTAATTAGGCAATCTAGACCACCCAGCCCTTGAACAGCTTGCTCAACCATATTGGCAACCGAATCTCGTTTGGATACATCACAAACACCGGTCATCAAGGATGGGTTTTTTTCTTTAGCTGCCTCCAAGGCTGCGACATCGATATCGCAAATGTAAACTGATGCTCCTTCGGCCAGCAGCCGCTCAGTGATCTTGAGCCCAATACCGCTCGCCCCTGCCGTTACGATCACTTTTGCACTGGTTAATTGTAAGTCCACATTTTTCTCCCACGGTCTCTGTTTGACAGTAATTTAAGTATCTCATCAGTTTATCCGATTTCCAATTTAAATCCTGACAACAGAACAACATAGGCGTATAGCTAACCTACCTAAATACCTCCTAACTAAAACGTGTCACAATGCCGACGCACGAAGCCTAACTCGATTATTTATTGTTAACACTTAATAAACATGGCTCCAAATCCAGTTAAACGTGATTTATTAATTATTGGGTTGGTCAGCATTGGTCATGGGGTTTCACACTTCTTTCACCTCATACTTCCACCCTTGTTCCCCTGGATTAAGGACGCATTTAATTTATCTAATGCGCAGCTCGGTTTTCTAATGACCGCATTCTTCATCACGTCAGGTGTCAGTCAAACTCTAGCTGGATTTTTTGTTGATCGTTACGGCGCAATCCGCGCACTCTTATTAGGACTCGCCCTATCCGGAATTGCCTCTTTAGGCTTTTCGCTCAGTTTTAGCTATTTTTCGCTGATTGGATTTGCGACATTGGCCGGATTAGGAAATAGCGTTTTTCACCCTGCAGATTACTCACTACTAAACCAAAAAATACACACAAAACGACTGGGGCATGCCTACAGCACCCACGGCATTTCAGGTGCGCTAGGTTGGGCTATCGCCCCTGTTTTCTTAGTTGGGTTAACCTCATTATTTAATTGGAGGGTAGCAATCGCCGCCTCATCATTGGTGGCATTTGGCGCATTGGCACTGCTCTACATCAATCGCCGCCTTCTATCGAATGAGAATGAAAGTAGCCATAGCGAATCAACACCATCGACTCTCAATGCCAATGGTTTTAAATTTCTAAAACTTAAAGCCGTTTGGATGTGTTTTTCATTTTTTCTAATATCAGCTCTAGCATTCGGAGGGATTCAAAGTTTCGCCCCAGCAGCGCTATCAACGATTTACTCGATACCCCACACAATGGCAATAGCAGGCATCACAACCTACATGCTTGCAAGTGCGGTCGGGCTATTAGTTGGGGGGTTTGTCGCCTCAATGACAGATCACCACGACCGAGTCATCATGCTATCCCTATTTATCGCCGGCGCCACAGCAATCATAACCGGATTAGGCTTGTTTCAAAGCTGGTCTGTTATCCCTCTCCTAGGAATTATCGGCTTGGGTGCCGGTGTCGCAGGCCCCTCCCGCGACATGCTTGTTCGCGCAGCAGCCCCTAAGGGATCAACTGGCCGCGTTTACGGCGTTGTTTATTCTGGTTTAGATATTGGACTTGCAATAGCACCCTTAATATTCGGGTTGCTAATGGACTTGAATTTATCGATATGGGTATTTATGCTGATCGGGTTATTTCAATTTGCCGCCATCCTTGCCGCAACCGAGGTTCGACATCAAAGATTTTCATCCGTATAAATTGCGCTACTCATGACCCAAGTTCAAATAAAAATCATTACGCTGTTCGTCGTCGGGATCTTATTAGGTCCAGCCTACCAACTCTATTGCGTAGCTTTTTCGGGAGAGGTCCTTAGTACCGTGATGCTTGATCAAAAAAGTGACCGTTGGATACTTAATGATGGATCGATATTCCGTATCAGCAGGGGCTTAAGCTATCAACCATTAGAAATTCCACTATCACCAGCTGACAATGATTTGCTCATCAAAATTTCCTGCGCGCCAGCACAGTGTGGGCAACTCAACGGGGTCACACTATCGCTGTCTACTGGAACCGCTTTTGTATTTCACGAAAACATTAAGGTAAGTTCATTATGGCCCTTCTCCACACTTACCATGGGCCCGATATCCATTCCTTACCCAGAAAAATTTATGCTTTTAATAGAATCGGCCTCAAACACACCTGATTCATCCGCATTCGCGTTATCGATCAAGAATAACGTTACATCTCCCAGCCATCTACTGCTTTGGATAGGATATGGTCTCGTCTTCCTGCCATTGATATTACTGTTTAAAACATTCCGAAAAAAATAAAATTCCTGAACGTATTAATATCCTGACTACATCACCCCTTTTATATCCCGAGCGAAAACTATGAAAATCACCAATGTAGAAGTTCATATTCTTCAAGCACCAGACACAGGTAGACCGCATTGGGTCAGCCACTTTATTGTTCCGAGAGCGAATGAAATTCTCGTCAAATTACGCACCGACTCCGGTATCGAGGGTTTTGGCGTCGCCACAAGCTACACGCCCATCGAAGCGGCAGTCCACTGCTTTAAGACCGGCATCAGCGACCAAATCATGGGCGCCGACCCCTTGGCCACTGAAAAATTATTTCAAACCTTATTTAACTTGACTCATTCTAGATTGGCGCATGAGAAGGGTTGGGGTAAAGAGGCGCTGATGCGTATCGCTGCTGCCGTAGATATTGCCTGCTGGGACATCCTCGGTAAGCATGCAAATCTTCCACTCTACAAACTGTTCGGGGGATTTCGGGACTCAATACCGTGTTATGTAACCTGCGCTTACTACCGAGAAGGTAAGGATCTACTCGAACTTCGAGACGAAATCCAGATGCTTAAAGAACAAGGACACAGAGGATTCAAAGGCAAGGTTGGCGGTGTGTCACTCGCGGAGGATATTGAGCGTATGGCGCTCATTCGCGAAATTATCGGTGATGACTGCGACTTGATGGTTGATGTCAACCGAGGTTGGGATCTAAGGACCGCAATAGAGGGAGCAAAACTGCTGGAGCCTCTGCGCCCTCGATGGCTGGAAGAGCCCGTACGATGGGCTGATGACCGCCGAGAACTCAAGCTGCTCTCACAAAAAACCTCGATACCGTTATCAGCGGGTGAAAGTGAATTGACGAGCTGGGGTTGTCGATCGCTCATCGACGAGCAATCCATTGATATTTTGCAGTTCGACTGCACGATGACAGGAGGTTTCACCGAAGGACGAAAACTGTCAGCTCTTTGCGAACTCAATCATGTACAAGTAGCCCCTCATCATGACTGTTTCATTCATGCACACATAGTGGCGGGCAGTCCCGCCGGTTGCATTGTCGAATCGTTCACTGACCCTGAGCGGGATCCACTTCAAGCCGAACTCTATGAAAACCCCCCGGCAATCAAGGAAGGAGTGCTAACACTAAATGAAGAGCCCGGTCTTGGGCTTCGTCTATCCGAGGAGGCCGTCGCCAAATTTGGAACTCGAGTCCTGTAACTTAGGAGAAACACCTCAATGAAGTGACGTGAATACGGGTACACGAATCAATAAAAATGATTATGGCTTGAGGAAAATCTAAAACGCTCCTCCTCTGGAACTATGACCTCCATCAACGTTAACAACAATTCCGCTGAGGTAGGAGGCGCGTGCAGACGCAAGAAACAAAACCACATCAGCGACTTCAGTAGTGGTTGCAGCCCGGCCATAGGGGAGGCCCTTCAACAGGTCAGGCCACCGATCTTCACTGCCCAGTTCTAGCGCAGCTTTAGTCTTCATCAAGGTGACCAAACGATCCGTTTCCACCGCGCCTGGGCTCACAGCCAAACAACGTATGCCATCCTTAAAACTATTACTACCTAGAGCTCGAGAGAATGCATTTAACGACGCATTCGC